>DATIGP010000058.1:0-22656 GCA_035454625.1 Nitrospira sp. | reverse complement strand
ATAATGCCCAAGACTCGTTGATTGCTGAAACGTCGATCAAGAATGGTTTTACGTTGGTAACGCACGATAGAGATCTTTTTTTGATCACCACGAAATTTGGTGGCTCAGCTTGTAATATTCATGAGGTAATTAAGGGACTTGCCAACGTGGCTGTCGGCTAATCAGGGGCTGTACCCGATGTTGCCATCGTCTAATGTCCCAGGTTAATCCGATTCGTCTGTATGGGGATTCGCTACTATACTAATGGAGAAGGTGTTTAGGCAGCGACTGGGCTGAGGGTCAGTTCTTCATGTTCAGCATGATTGGGAGTGGCAGGAGTTTCACGGCCTTCGACCAGATCGATGACTCGCTCACGGTTACCTAGGGCGTACCGAACGAATTCAATACCGAATTGGTTGTCTTTGTGCCAGCGCACGACTGAAACTTCAACGGCCAGCGGAGATTCCGTGTCGGGGGTCTCAATGTGCAACGCAAGGTAGCTTCCTGGAGTCAGGGCCACGTTACTCTGCATCCGGCATCCTGTTGCTGAAAGGTCGAAAAGGATTCCCAGACCTGCGCCGTTATCGGTCTGGACGCTGGCGGAATACCGCACAACCTTTCTTGGGCTACTCCGTAGCCGCATGCTCGCCTCCGTGCTATTGCCTGTATCGGCCAGGCGGAAAAAAACTTAATGAAGGTGGGGTGGGAGTTCTCTTCTCGTGGCTCTTGCTAGACGTGCCCGATTCTATTTTTGTATCGTTCGTATACTTGCATGGTGGAGGACCAACCGATGACTCGGCAAAATTTTCCCCGTAGTTCCAAGACTCTTCTCGGCGGTATGGCGCATCTCGGACGGTTCATCGATAAAATTCGCCTCCGCCATGCCGGGTACATTCGGGACTACAACTACATCACAGTAGGATTCGATAGGTATCTGATCGACTTTCTTGGCATCGAGGCGAAGGCATTTGAGCAGCAGGTCTTAGCCGGTGGGATGGATGAGGAATTGCTAGGCTGGGTGAAGGCTAATGGTCGCCGGCCATCCGACGAAGAGATCGCTCAGTGGAGCAAAGAGCTTCTCGCCTCTGGTCCGAAAGATGGCTCGGCTCGCCAGCGCTTCCAAGGCCGTTTGCAAGAGATTGCAACCAAGCGAGGGGTACCGGTCAGCTCCTTGCCATCTGTTAGGTCTTGGGCGGATGTGATCGACTTGGACGAAGGGCGAATGTAAGGCGCAAGAGATGAGCCGGACCGGCATCATCGGCATCTTCGTTGCGTTGGTCGTCGGGCTTCCGCTTCTGGGCGTAGCATTGTCAGGTCAACCAATCAGCCGCTATCTCGAATTTCCTCCCCGCACCAGCTATGTGCAGCATGAGCCGTTCTCCTGGCCAGTCTTCATCACTCTGTCCGTCTTGATTGTTCTGACTGTTGGCTTGCTTCTTTTACGGATAGCCGGTGCCGGCCGTCGTTGGCCGTCTTCACTCACTCGGCACTCGTCACTCAAGTCACAGTGCTCTTCGGCATTTCCGTGGTGGGGCTGGCTTGGAATTGGATGGACGGCTGTTTGGTGGATTGTAGCCTGGACCCGGTTCCCCTGGCTAGCGGTAGTCCAGGAACATACCTTTACGCCGCTGTGGCTCGGCTACATCGTGACCGTGAACGCCTTCACGTTCGGTCGCACCGGTCGTTGCATGATGTTCCATCGCCCTCGTTATTTTTTATCGCTGTTTCCTCTGAGCGCCGCCTTCTGGTGGCTGTTCGAGTACCTGAATCGATTCGTGCAAAACTGGTATTACGTGGGAGGTGTCGAGCTGTCGTCAATGGAATACTTCCTTCGAGCCACGCTTCCGTTCTCCACAGTGCTGCCGGCCGTTCTTGGGACAGAGGAGTTGCTGACCTCGTATCATGCCGTCAGTTCGGGCCTGAATCGGCTCACACCGATTTCCTTTCCATCCGTGAAGCGGGCCGGTTGGGCACTCTTGATCGTGTCTTGTCTGGGTCTGTTCGCCATCGGGCGCTGGCCCAATCATCTCTTCCCGCTCGTGTGGGTTGGACCACTATTATTGGTGGTCTCGCTTCAGGAATTGGCGGGGAGAGCGACGGTTCTGTCGTCACTTGCACAGGGCGATTGGCGCAGCCCATGGATACCGGCGCTGGCGGCCTTGGTTTGTGGTTTCTTTTGGGAGCTCTGGAACTGGAAGAGCCTTGCCCATTGGGAGTATGCCCTTCCGTTCGTGCAGGGGTTCCAGCTGTTCAAAATGCCGGTGCTCGGCTATGCGGGGTATTTGGCGTTTGGTTTGGAATGTGCGGCAGTCGCCGATCTCTGTTTGAGCCGTGAGACGTTCAAGAAGCAGGACGATCCTGCCATGAACAATGGCCATTATTGATAACAGCACTCATCAATGCCGGATCGCCGGAAGACACTGCGCTTTTCCCCCGAACGGTAGCGTCCCGGCATTTTTCCAAAGGGATCGATATCGAAGCCGCCTTATTTGAATTCGGTCCACCCGCCTGTTTGCGAACGAAAGGCCAGTTGGCGCGTCGTGGTGCGGATCATGGTCACATCGTTGGTCTGATCCATTGATTGCATCTGTTCGTTTGCCGACCAGCGTACTGCGAAGAACCCTCCGGTGAACGCGGAAAAAGCCAAAGCTCGCTCGCTAGTGATTGCGACAATCACATGGCCGCGCCCTTGGAGCTGTTTGACGGTTTCATTCGGCCCCAATGACTCACTGAACCAATGGCCGCGACTCTCTTGAAACCCGAGGACTCGCCGGTTGGTCTGAACCATCAGGAGACGCGGCAACATATGAGGTCGCTCGACATGTTCTTCGATACCCAATTGCACTTCCGTCCATCGCCGTAGGCCGGAAGAAAAGCCTAAGAGTCGACGGGTGGTCTGGGCAAGACCGGCCGGCCCCTGAGCCGCCGTAGTGACGATTGTTTCATTGACTCCTAGTGGTTCTTCGACGGGACTGCCGCTTCCCGGGATTGCAACGACTCTGTCTTTTACGACTGTGATCAGGACATCAACCTGGCGAACTTGTGCGAAGGCAGGACTTGAGATGAGAGAAACCATGACAAGAGGAAGTACGGCACAGCCGGTGGTAGGAAGCATTTTGCATCCCGCTCGTGAGACTGGTGCAGGATTGCCCAGCCATGCCGCATCATACAAGGAATCGATCCGGGGAGTCTTAGACAATGCTCGAGTTTTGGGAGTACCGCTTCTTTGTCGGGCGGTGGGATCATGGGGTTATGCTTGGTCGACATGAGAGGGCGACAACGCCGTCGGCTCTCATGCATTAGGAAATAACGGTCGGTACGGTTCTACATCGAGGGTAGTGTCAGCAACTTCTTCATTTCGCAGTGTGCAAGAACGACGTCGGGGGCGCGCTGCAATGCTTCATAGTAACTTCGCTCATATCCGTCGCCAAGTTCCGAGGGTCGAATGAGCGCCCGCACCTCGGTCAGCAGGACCGCCACATCGTCGACCGTCAGCTGATCGTGACCATCGAGCAATTCGTCGATACGGACGACCATGTTGGAAAGGGGATGCAGCCAGGTAAACCAGGGGTCGTTCATCACCAGTTGCAGAAGCTGGCCTGTCGAGTTCACCCGCCCGTAAATCCGCTCATAAGTCAACTGCTCGGCGACGATCAAAGCTTTATGCAACCCTAAAAGTCCATGCCGGACATCAGTGAGGGTTCGGCGGAGAGGGTTCGTTTCTCGAACATGTGTTTGTCTCGACGAGATGGCCATAAAGATAATCTTACCAGGTCAATGGAAAAATTGGGACTCAGCTTACCGATCATTCGGCGAAGCCACGATAGGTTCCTTATCGGATATCATCGGCTTGTTCTGTAGCCGAGTGGTGGATGAGACATCTTATCTTCCTATATCATTGGGGTCGGGTCACCCAGAGGCGAACTGGACTCTTCGTCATCTTAGGGTAATTCGGTGGACAAAGAGGCAGAAGCCCCCTGCTCGCTGGGATTATGTGTAGGCGTGTCCTCCAAATAAGTAGGTTCTTGAGCACTGAGAAGGTTCCCATAAAAGGAAAATAGCTCACCGGTCAAACGGGCCGTGTGGTCCGGATCGGTCGGAAGTTTCCGCCGTATGTAGTCGTTGAGCACACGGCCTTGTGCGGTCTTGTGGACATGAGGCTGGTCCAAGTTCATGTGGTAGCGCTCGACTGCGTTGGCGACGCGGCTGATGAAAATCACGGTGCCGTCCGGTTCGAGCCGTTCAATGACTCCCACATGGGTCAGGGGATCGTTCAACTTGCCGTCTCCGTTGAAATCCCACGTGTTGTCGAAAAATACAAGATCGCCTGGACTGACGTTCGTTCCGCGATGAAGTGTGCCATGCTGCCGCACGTGGTTGTGGATGAGCCGGACGCCGTTTCCTTGTGGCTCATTGACGGCACCGCGATACAGATCGATGCCGTGCTCCAGAAAGATGGCACGCGTAACCCCTGCACAGTCATAGGTGATTCGTTGGCCCTGGCTCGTAATAGCCCGCGCTCCGATCAGCCGAGTTGCGGATTGAACGATGGCTGGTCTGCTGGGAAGAGGCGTCACGACGGAAGCAGGGCGATTCACTGCGGTAGATGGGGCAGGACGCCGTGCGAGTGTAGGCCATTCACGAGGCCCTGTTGTATCCGCTGAGATTGATGGAGACACGGATTCCTTACTTAGCTTCTGAGCCGGGTTGGTGCAGGCCGGGAGAGTCGCGATTGCAACGGATACCATGATCAGGAAGAATGACATCGTGATTACCGTACGTTCATAAATCGGCCTTCCGCTGTCTGTCGAAGTGCATCGATGTCTTCACGTCGAGTGACGGAGAGCGGGATCGTGTGGGTCAATTCTTCGATAAGCAGGTCGGTTGTGAGCGGAGTTTTTTGATGCAGCGCTCGATACAGGGCAGTGACTACAGCCTGTTCTATCTCGGATCCGCTGAAGCCGTCGCTTGCGCTGACAATCTTGCCGAGGTCGAACGTCTGGCTGTCCTGCTTGCGAAGCCTCAGGTGAATGTTCCAGATGGTTTCCCGTTCGACATCGTCGGGGAGATCGACAAAAAAGATTTCATCGAATCGCCCTTTGCGCAGGAGCTCGGGAGGCAGAGACGACAGGTCGTTGGCAGTCGCAACTACGAACACGTCCTGCTTTTTCTCCTGGAGCCACGTCAGAAAAGCGCCAAAGAGCCGCCGGCTCAACCCCGCGTCGGCCTCGCCGCTTCCTCCGCCGGCGACCATTCCCTTCTCGATTTCATCGATCCAGAGGACGATGGGGGACAAGGATTCCGCCGTCTCAATCGCCTTTCGGAAATTCTTTTCCGATTCGCCGACGAACTTGTCGAATAAGCGGCCTGCATCGAGCTTCAGGAGCGGGAGTTTCCATTCACGTGCTATGGCTTTTGCAGCGAGCGATTTGCCGCAGCCGGGCACACCCACCAACATGATGCCGCGAGGCGGGGCCAGATTCAGGGATCTGGCTTCGGCAGTAAACCCGATTCGGGCGCGCTCCAGCCAGGACTTCAAATTGGCAAACCCTCCTAACTCAAATCGATTATCTTCAAAGGGATAGTATTCCAGGAGACCGCCGTCCTTGATCGCCTGAACTTTCCGCTTCTGAATTGTTTGTACATCCTCAGCAGAAAGGGTGCCGCGTTCAACGATACATTGGGTGATGATCTGGCGAGCTTGGTGGAGCGTCAAGCCCTGCAGGGCACGGAGGATTGTGTCGGACTCCTTGGATGAGGGGGCTTTTGCGGCCGCCGTGCTCACGCCGTTCGCACCGAACATGCTTTGCACGAGGGTCGTGGACCGAGGACGGGTGGTTGTTCGAGGTTCCAATGATTGGAGCAAGCCGAGCAACATCGACCGCAGTTCGTCTCGATCCGGCGGTTTTAATTCAAGGCGGACGGCTGATTTATCGAGTTCCGGCGGAAGGTGGATCGGCTGGCCGGTGAGAATACAGGTCGCCCGTGATCGGCTGTAGACTGCGGCAACCTCGCGAAGTTGTCGGCAGACAGCGGGATCCAGCAGATGTGGCCCAAGATCTTTGAGCCAAAACACCGCTTCGATTGTCAAGCCATGAAGATGCTGGAGGACTGCCAACGGACTGGCGGTCATCTTACTGAGTGTTGCGCCCTCGTCGGCACGTGTGAGGCCTCTGGTGATGGACCACTCGAAGAGCGGCAGGCGTTCCTGGGCAGCGACCGATTGCAGAAGTGACAGGATTCGCTCCTCTTCCACAGATTCAATGACGACGAGAGGGTGGGAAGAGCGGATCAGGATGCGAAGGTCATGCACACTCGTCGACAGAGCCATCGGAGGGAAATGCTAGCACGAGGCCTCGGTCGGACCAAGAAAACCAGTGATTGTGACGCGACGAATGAGGACGATTACGTCTTGGCGGGATTAGAGAGGGCCTTGTTGATTTCATTGATCAGGCGGTGCTCGATTTCGCTTGTTTCTTCGTGACTGACGCTTAAGATACGACCTCCTTGCGCGACCCGTTCAAATTCCGCCTTCACGCCGAGTTTCGTCAGATTGTCAGGAAGGGCTTGAAGGGAGATGAGGTATTGATTGCGCGAGCCCGTCACTTCGAGCGATGTAGGATTGGAGAGCTTGCGCTCAGTCACATAAACCGCCCGTTGATCGGTCTTGACGCTGACTTTCAGCTGATAGCCGTTGCGTGCCAGGGCGTCCTCAACGACCTTGGCAACGGTCGGCATAGGCCGAGGGAGCGTATCGGACTGCGCGCCTTTTTCTTCGACTTTAAGGGATTCGGTCATCTGCGTTGCAATCATCCGTTTTGTTTCAGCCAGCTGCAGTTCCAGTTGCTCGATCTGTAGTTTGGCTTCAGCCTTTGCCGCTTCCGTGGTGCTTTTTGCGTCTCGGAGTTCTTGGTTGAGGAGATCGATCTGCTGCTGCATGACCTTATTTCCGTCCATCAAGGAACTCAAGAGCGCTTCCTGCTTCGTGACTTGCTTCTTGAGCGTCTCATTCTCCACGCGAATCGAATTGACGGAATTGTCGTCAGGAATGCAGCCGGGGGTTATCACTACCAATATGGCCCAGATGCCTAATGACCATGGAACACCCAACGTTGCATTGCGCACGCGATAGTCCTCCCAGTAGAGTTTCGAGATTATCTACGGTTCAGCTCGACTTGTCCATGTCCTATTCGGCCGTATCGTTCGATCTGTTCAGTGCAAACTAAAGCCGGAATGTGATTGGGTCGGGAATGAGTAAAACAATCCCTAGAATTTTGAGCATATAACCATTGAGATTCATCCTGAGCGGCGTCATGACCCTTCACGTGAGGAGGGGGATCAACGTCCCAGCTTGCGCTTTCAGCAGGCTGGACTGTAGCATGCTCATATCATGACGACCTTAATCCGGAAGACCTTTTCGGTGCCCCCTCTTGGTTGTAATTGCTCGATCATCGGCGATCCTGTCACGAAGCGAGCGGTCATCATCGATCCCGGTGGTGCACCGGAGCGGATTCTTCATGAAGTTCAGTGCCTTGGCTTGACCGTCAGCCATATCCTTCATACGCATGCCCACCTGGATCACTTTCTGGCTTCCAGTGAAATTAAAAAAGCGACGGGCGCGGCGATTTGCCTGCATCAAGACGATCTTCAGCTCTGGACAAATCTCGAACTTCAATGTCGAGTTTTCGGGGTTTCCTATGTCCCGGCCCTGCCCCCGGACTATTGGCTGGCCGATGAGGAAAAGGTGATGTTGGGGCAGGTGCCGATCGTGGCGCTCCACACCCCGGGCCATACGCCTGGATCGGTGAGTTTTCATGTGCCGAAGGATAAACTTCTGTTGGCGGGAGACACCCTGTTTAGGGGAAGCATCGGTCGGACGGACTTATGGGGCGGCAACTTTGAGGCCCTCGAGGAATCGATTCGTGAACGACTTTATACCCTCGATGAAGCCACCACGGTCGTGACGGGTCACGGGCCGGACACCGAAATCGGTGTTGAAAAGGAGACGAATCAGTTTGTCCGTGCCTGACGGCAATGGAGGGGGACTATGGCTGCGTTCAAGCTGTTCGCACTCGTGGTGCTGCTCTGGTTCGTGCCGGTTTATACGATCGCTCAGGCCGAGGCGCCGTCCGACTCTCGTTCTGACCCCGTAACAATCGCTGACGTGCAGGTCCGTATTTCAGACCATGGTCCGGTCGTGCTCCTGCAGGCGGAAGGCCGGACGATTCCGATTTTTGTGGATCTTACGGTGGCTCTCTCGATACAGAGCGCCTTGAACGGAGAAAAATTGCCTCGGCCGTTGTCGCATGACCTCATGCACACGATCCTAGACGCCTATGGTGGAAAGGTGACGCAGACGGTCATCACGTTGAAAGGCGGTACGTACTATGGGGCGTTGACCGTCCGATTCAAAGATCAGGTCAAAGTCTTTGACAGCCGGTCGTCCGACTCTATCGCATTGGCTGTACATTTTAAGGCGCCGATTCTTGTCGGACGAGACCTGCTGGAATCGGCCGGGAAAGTTCCTGAAAAAGACAAAGGCGCGGAACTGTAGCGGCTATTCTTTTGCCATCCGCCCCTTAAGTCGCTCGATCCGCCTTTCAGTCGATTGTTTGATGAAGGTCATGTTCTCGGCGAGATGCTGTTGAGCATTGATCTTTCCTTCATCACGTCGTTTTTGCTGATCCAGCCCAAACTGCGCGATGAGCGGCCCGTCTTCCTTATTAAGTTCCTTCCAGATCTCGGTACAGCGAAATTGTTTGGTAGAGGGGTATTTGTCGCAGGGCGGATCGGCAGCCGAGGCAACCGAAGCAGAGGCGGCCAAGCTGAAGATCATAGTTGCTACCGTCAAAATAGATTGACTCATACACCTCTCCGCCAAATGCCGTCGTTTTCCTCCAGCTACCTTACCACAAGTCACACTGTTACGGAGACTCTCCTGGTCTATGAGAAAGGAGGGTGGATTCTTAATCGACCTATGGTAGCAACCCTGCTATCAAACGAAGGAGCTCGATTCCGGCCGATACTTTGCGTGATCGAGAGAGAAGATGAACTGGCCCGGGACCGCGACACTCATGAGAGAGTATTCCCTGAGTAGTGACGATCAAATATGCATCCGATGTCGCGGGTTTACTGATTGGGCTGAGTGGATGGTGCGGTAGCCAAATTGTTCAAGCAGCGCTTAGATTTTCATGGCCTCGTTCACTTCGCGCAAGGTCGAACCGGCGACGGCAGCCGCTCGTTTGCTGCCGGCCTCCACGATTTCTTCAACGCGGGATGGGCGGTGAGTCAATTTCGTGCGTGCATCCCAGATCGGCGTCAACTGCTCCACCATGCGGTCGGCCACGAGCTTCTTGCAGTCGATACAGCCGATCGCGGCGGTCCGGCAATCCGTATTGACCTGGTCTTGAATCGCCGGCGGAGAATAAATCTTATGGAGTTCATAGACAGGGCAGAGATCAGGATTCCCTGGATCGGTCCGTCTGACTCTCGCCGGGTCGGTGACCATGGTCTTGAGCTTTTGTCGGACGACCGGCTCGGGGTCAGAGAGGTTGATCGTATTGTTGTAACTCTTGCTCATTTTCCGACCGTCGGTGCCGACCACTTTGGGGAACTTGGTGAGATGCTCCTTCGGTTCAGGAAATACGGCCGTTTTGTAGATGTCGTTGAATCGTCTCGCCAATTCTCTCGTCAGCTCCAGATGAGGCAGTTGATCTTTCCCCACCGGAACAAAATCAGGCTTATACAAGAGGATGTCGGACGCCTGCAGAACTGGATACCCAAGGAAGCCATAGGTTGTGAGATCTTTCTCCTTAATTTCGTCTTGTTTCTCCTTGTAGGTCGGGTTGCGTTCCAGCCAGGAGACCGGCGTGATCATCGAGAGCAGGAGATGCAAGATTGCATGTTCCGGAATGCGGGACTGAATGAAGATCGTGGCACATTCCGGATCGATGCCGCCGGCAAGCCAATCGATCAACATCTCGCGCACGAACATACCGATGCGGCTGGTGTCGGCATAATTCGTCGACAGGGCGTGCCAGTCAGCAACGAAGAAGTAGCATTCATACTGTTTCTGCAAGGTCTTCCAGTTTTCCAACGCACCGAGATAGTTGCCAAGATGCATGAGACCGCTCGGCTGCATGCCGCTAAGGACTCGTCGACGTGGCGTGATCATTCTGCGACTCCCGGACGGAGACCGAGAGCTGTCGACAAAATTGTCCCGGACAGACCCTTGGCGAGCGTCCCGGTAATCGTGTGTATCACGCCGAGTTCTTTGTCGAATACGATCAGCCCCATCAGGATGAGCATGCCGTAAGGCTCCAAACGCGCCAATGCCATAGCCGGTTTCGACGGCAACAGCGCCGTCAGGATTCGACCGCCGTCGAGCGGTGGAATGGGAAGCAGGTTGAACAGCGCGAGAAGCACGTTGATCATCACGGAATACAGCGCCATGACGGCGAGCGGACGCAGAAGCACCGCCGCAAAAACGCCGGAGGAACCGTCCGCCTCAGGGGGGGTACGGAGTGTCAAGGTCGGTTCGAACGTGAAAAGCCCGGCTAAGAACAAGGCGCTGGCGATGGCAAGCAAGACATTCATGCCAGGCCCGGCGGCCGAGACCAGTGCCATGTCGCGTCGAGGCTGATGCATGTTCCGAGGATCGATCGGAACCGGCTTGGCCCAGCCGAACAGAAAGCTTCCCGGCAACATCAGACAGATCAGCGGGAGAATGACGGTGCCGAACGGATCGATATGGGCCAGTGGATTGATGGTGAGCCGTCCTTCGAGCTTGGCGGTCGAATCGCCGCATTTCTCCGCCATCCATCCATGCGCATATTCATGGAGAACCATAGCAAACAACAGGGGGAGCCCCATATACGAGACCGTGTGAAGAATCTGTGAGAGAGAATTCATGTGCGGTTAGTCCAGCTGCACAAACTTACCCTGTTTCACTTGCAGAAGAAAGAGCGGCCGGTGCAGGGTGCCGTCAGGTCCGAAACCGGCCGGTCCGGCCAATGTCGGCAAGTTGCGCTGACTCAAGAGAAATTCGTGGAGTGCTTCACCGGAGGTCGCTCCGTGGCGGATTCCTTCAATGACGATTCTGGCTGCATCATAGCCTTGCATCGTGAAAAGCGACGGAGTCGATTGAAAGCGTTTGTAGTGCCGCTGAACGAACTCCTGCACGGCGGGATTTGGACTGTCGACGAAAAAGCCGTCCACAAATATTGCCCCGTCCACCGTTCGATCGGCTGTGCGGGCAAAGTCCTGTGAATTCCAACCGTTGGTGCCAAGGAGGGGGACTTTGATGTCGTGGTACGCCAGTTGCGCGGCAAGGAGGCCGATCTCCTGAGAGCGACTGGGGATGAAGATCGCGTCAAACCCTGGAGTATAGAGGACGCGCTTTCCGTTTCGGCCAAGGGGTTTGCCGGGTTGTCGGGGTGCGTCAACCGGAACCGCCAGGCCGTACTTTTTCAGGTCATCGTCCTTGAGCCGTTGGATCTGCGGACCGAAATCCGTTTCCCCCTCCTTGAACGATTCGACGGAGATGATCTCACCATCCAACCGACGCACTTCCTGTGCGAAGAGCCGGGCAAGTTCTCGCCCATAGACGGTGTCGGGATGGAGAATACAAAACCGTCGATAGCCCTGTTCTCTTGCCGCATAGGTCGCGATACGTTCGGCTTGCATGCCATAGGTCAAAGAGGTGCTGAACAGGTAGCTCCCCAATCGGCGAACATTGGGCAGCGTCGCGGCCGGTGTAATCAGGGGGACCCTGGTCTTTTGAGCCATTTCGGCCATGACGGGAAGATTTTTTGACAGCATCGGACCGATAACAACGAGCGGACGGTCATCATGAAGCAGTGTCGAGAGATCGTCCAAAAAACCCTGCCGGTCGGCATCAAGGTCCTTCACGATCAATCCCACGGATGGGGCTCCCGGCTGCTCACGCGCCCGTTCCACGGCTAACTGAATCCCCTCCAACACGTCATTGGCAAAAGCGGCCAAGTGTCCCGCCAGTGGAAGGACGGCCGCGATAAAGTACTGATTGGCCTTCAACCGCGATTTGATGAGTTCCAGCGATTCACTGGCCTTTGCGACGGAGGGATGCGCAGGAAATGCCGTCAGAAAATGTTGCATTTCCCGTTCCGCCAAATGGTCTTCTCCTCGTCCAATGTAGTAGTCGATCAGTCGCAGAGACGCCAGGTCTCCCGGATATGAACGCGGATAGGCATCCCGCACCCGAGTCAGCCCTTTCTTGTCCAGCTTTTCTGTAATGAATTGGCGAATCTGCTCTCGTGTCTCTGTCATGTGTGCGTCGGAGCTGCCGGCCATTCCTTCCAGCAAGGTATGGATAGCCCGGACATAGTCCTTTTTTTGAGCCCATGCCTCCGCGGTCAGCTGCTGGGCCTCACGTCTGGTTGCGTCGTCGAGCGCCGTGGTCCGCACTTGCGCCAGCAACGGCAACGCCAGATCGATATTCCCCATAGCAGCATGGGTGCGGGCCAACATGAGCTTGCCTCTGTCAACGAGGTCAGATTCGGGAAACTCCGTCTGCAGTTGGTTCAGATAGCGGAGCGCCTCTCCGTAGTCCTTTATGCCGTAGAGTGCGGCACCGAGCAGCAGGTAGGTATCGTCGAGGTGTTCAGGCGGTGGAGCGGTCGTCAAGAACCGACGCAGCACTGTAGCGGCGGATTCCGGATCGCCTTTTTCAATGAGGTGTTTGGCCTGGTTCAAGACCGGCGGATTGTTGGGATTGATTCTGACGGAATCCGCCGCTTCTGCCTGGCCAGCTTGAATCGGCATGAAGAAGAGACACAGCATAAGCGCAAGAACAATGGCGACCGTTAACTTGGGCCCCGGAGAGATGGAAGAAGAGTTATTCGAGTAGGCGAGCATTACGTTCGGCCGTACTAGACCGTAGCAGACTAGTATCGGAAAGGTTGCAGTCTGTCAAGGAGAACTACGGTGACATTATTGTGCCGATGGGGAGAGTCGGATATAGTCCATGATTCCACGCTCATGGCTGAACCAAGGGCACCATTGCTGGACCCTCTTCTTGAACGATATCTCAGCGAATTGAGGATTGAAGGCGGATTGGCGACCAATACGCTGGAGTCGTATCGGCGCGACCTCTTTCGTCTGCAGCGATACTTGAGGCAGCATCAGCTCCGCTTAGGAGACTCCGTTACTCCGTACACGATACGATCGTTTATCGCATCGCTCAAGCAGGAGGCCCTCGCGGAGTCTTCAATCGCCCGACTCCTCTCGGCAATACGAGGGTGGTATCGCTTTTTGATTCGAGAAAACCTCGTGGAGACAAATCCTCTCCGCGATATGACGACGGTGCGGCGGGCGGTGCGATTGCCGAAGACCATGACGCATCAAGAAGTGACGGCGTTGCTCGATCTGCCGGCTCGCGATCGTGCTGAAGATCAACGCGACCGCGTGATGCTGGAATTGATGTACGCGGCGGGCCTTCGCGTGTCAGAACTTGTCGGGCTCACTCTCCCTCAGATCGACGTGAGTCTGGGTTGCGTTCGAGTCGTGGGGAAAGGCGAGAAGGAGCGAGTCGTTCCGATCGGGCAGACGGCGGGCAAGCTGTTGGTTGATTACGTGGAACATGTAAGACCGGCTCTGCTCAACGGGCGATCGTCTCGCGTCCTGTTCATCAGTCGGCGAGGACGAGGACTCACGAGGCAAGCATTTTGGAAGCTGCTCTTGCGGCGGGCTACACGTGCTGGAATATCCAAGCCTATATCACCGCACATGCTGCGGCATTCTTTTGCTACACATCTGCTGGAAGGAGGGGCAGATTTGCGTGTCGTCCAATCCATGTTGGGTCATGCGGATATTACGACGACCCAAATCTATACGCATGTGGAAGGCAGCCGGTTACGATACATCCATCGCCGATACTTTCCACGGCAGCGTGGACGACGGCGGTCACGCCTGGAAGATTCGGTGAAGCGATCAAGGGTCAAATAGTTAGGACTCATAAATTTGCGGGAACAGTGCGCGTGCCCGTTGACAAGGAAGTATGGACTTGATACGCTCCGCCTCGGTTGCTAAGAAAATCGGGCGGATAGCTCAGTTGGAAGAGCGCTGCCCTTACAAGGCAGAGGTCACAGGTTCAATCCCTGTTCCGCCTACCATTGAGAGGCCTTTGGTACGCAGAGACAGGAAGTGTGCTTGCCGTGCGGAGGATCTGTTCCTACACTTGGGAATTGATCGGCGACCAACGATTTCGTCTTGTCGTGCTGCTGTTCTGCCATCGATAGATTTGCGGGGCCGTCGTTCAGCCTGGTTAGGACGCCAGATTGTCAATCTGGAGGTCGCGGGTTCAAATCCCGTCGGCCCCGCCATTTTCTTCAGAGTTTGGTACACTCCAATTTGCCAAGGAATCCTGAGCGCTGAGGAGGGAGAGTAGAGACTCGTATGTTTCAAACCGGCCCACTGGGAGTCATTCTGTCGCTCGGGATCGTATCCAAGGTGGTGCTCTTGCTCCTGGTCTGTTTTTCGATCGCGTCATGGGCCATCATTTTGTACAAATTGGCCGTGTTTCGCAGCGCCGATAAAAAAGATCGTCATTTTATGACCGTGTTACTGAGAGCCAGAGATGTGGACGAAGTCACTCGACATGCGCAACAGACGGTGGGAAGTCCCTGCGCCAAAATCTTTCACGCCGTGATTCAACGAATCGGTTACATCCCCACCGAAGTGCATGAGAACGGCTCCGTGGCATATGACCGACATGTAATGGAGCGCACGGCCGCCCATCTGGCTCAAGGCCAAATCTCTAAGTTGGAGTCGTTTCTCCCGTTTCTTGCGACGACCGGAAATATCTGTCCGTTTATCGGGCTTTTGGGAACGGTGATGGGTATCATCGATTCGTTTCGAGAAATCGGCACTCAAGGCACCGCCAGCATTGCGGCCGTAGCTCCCGGCGTCTCCGAAGCCTTGATCGCCACCGCAGCGGGCTTGTTTGCCGCGATTCCCGCCGTCGTCGCCTATAATTATTTTCTTGTACGTATCCGGCGGGCCGCGATGCACATGGATTCGGTCGTGGTAGAGCTTCTGGCCTTGATTCCAGCGCAAACCAGATCCGTCGCTCCGGTTCCCATTGGGGCGAAGGGATGATTTTTGAGACAAGGCAGCGCCGATTTTTAGCGGAAATCAACGTCATTCCGCTGGTCGACGTTGTGCTGGTGCTGCTGGTGATTTTTATGGTAACGGCACCCATGCTCTATCGAGGCATGGACATCAAGTTACCAACTTCAGCGTCGAACACGATCAAGCCGGAAATCCGAGCGGTGCTGACGATCGAAAAGGATCAACGCCTATATCTCGATAAAGATCCGGTGAGCGTGGCACAGCTAGAGCGGAAGCTGCGCGTGATGAAGGAAGAGCATGCCGATGTGTCATTGTATTTGCGCGCCGATCGCGACGTACCATATGGAATCGTGGTTCAGGTGATGGATGGGGTCAAGAAAGCCGGCATTGAAAAACTCGGCATGGTGACTGACCCCACGGGGCCAGAACGCGTCAGTGAGGGGACGCCATCCCAACACAACCAGTAGGATAAGGTCCACAGTGCGGGCTTGGGCATCGGCCGGCATGGGTTCGGATGATGAATGGCAGGCGACACTGACTCGTCGCTTCGGCCTTGCCGTCGTCATTTCTCTGGTCTTACATATCGGCATACTGGCGATGGTGGCGTGGATTCGTCTGCCGCGACATGGCGAACGGCCCATGGCGTCCATTGAGATTTCCCTCGCGAGCCTGCCGACTCCTCCGGAGAAGGCTGCTGAACCTCAGAAAAGTCAGCCGATCAAAAAAGAGGTAGAACCATCCAAGCCGGTACCGCAGCCGAAGTCGATCGAACAACCCAAAGCCATTGAACAGCACAAAATCATTGCGCAACCCAAACCTGTCGAGCGACCCAAATCCATTGAGCAGCCTAAGACCGCTCCTCTTGTGAAATCAGCTCCTGTGTCTCTTCCACCGGAGACGGCGGTACCCGTTCCTCCTCCCGTAGTCCCCGCGAAATCGTCGAATGATCTCATGCACGACATCCTGAAAGACATTGAGTTGCCTCCGGATGCCCCCAAACGCGGTGATATCGCCCCCGAGGAAAAGCCAAGGAAGTCGCCGGTAATGAAGCTGCCGGATGTACCGGTCGTCACTGAGACAAAGGAAATGCAAAAAAAACCGGTTGCCTCCGCTCCGTCTCCATCGTTGACGGAAGATTTTTCGAAGGAATTGGACGAGGAATTGAAGAAAATCAAAAAACTTGAGGTGCCCAAAGCACCGCCCCCGATGGATATGCCGTCAAAGCCAGCCCCTCAAGTGGAAGCGAAGGTACAAAGCGTCAAGGCTGTCGACACCACATTGAAGATCCCAGGGATGACACCAGGATCCAATGCGTATCTTGCGCTCGTGCGACAGCGAATCAGCAATGCGTGGAATGCTCCACCCCTAGATCTGATCAATCAGGCCTACATTGTGGTCGTACAGTTCAGGCTTCATAAGAACGGGTCGGTCACCGGTGTGACGATCGAGCAATCCTCCGGAAATGAATACTATGATTTAGCCGGGAAACGAGCAGTGCTTAGTGCCAATCCATTGCCCGTGTTTCCACGAGACATCACGGATCCGTATTTTGACGCCCATTTCACTTTTATCGTCGGAGAACCGCAAGGATAGACCATGACGTTTCGAGCTGTTGTGTTTGTCAGCCTCTGCGTAACGACCGGCGTCGCTTGGATCATGGAATCCGGTGCCGCCGACGTCTTTCTCGAAGCTACCAGACAGGATTTTCAAAAGATTCCATTAGCCATAGCCGGGATTGAAAACCTCGGTGGATCGGAATCACCCGAGGGACGTGTGAAGCTTGGCACGCGCATTGAGGAGGTGCTCAAGGCGGACATTCGACGTTCGCTGGTCTTTACTCTTGTCGATTTGCCTAGTATTGGCATCAAGGTCAGTCATCTTGGGGCGGAGCCTGATCCCTCCTTCAAGGAAGCCGCCGCGAATGGGGTGTCGGTCATTGTGTGGGGTAAGGCGGGAATCAAGAGCGGGAGCAAGGACACCGATCTCAGCATGGATGGGTACGTGTATGATGCCGGCAGTAATGAAGTCGTCGGTGGAAAGCGCTATGTCGGCTCGGCATCCGTCGCCCGCCTCATGGCCCATCGCTTCGCGGATGAGTTGGTCTTTCGTTATACGGGAGAACCCGGTATTGCGCGTACCAAAATCGCTTACGTTTCAGAGATGGGAACGGCCCGGGAGTTATTCGTGATGGACTACGATGGATACGACCCGCGTCAACTGACGGCCGACGGATTCTTGAACTTGATGCCGCGCTGGTCGCCGGATCGTCGGTTCTTGGTCTTCACGACGTACCGTAATCGAAACACGCAGGATATCGACATGATCGAACTTGCCACGGGAAAACGGTGGACGCTCGTCGCGCAAGGCGGGTTGAACATCACACCGGCGTTATCACCCGATGGAAAATCACTGGCCTATGCATCGAGCCATGAGGGAAACGCCGAATTGTATCGCTTGGATACCCACACGAAAGCCGTTCAGCGACTTACTACGAATGCGGCAGGGGACTTATCTCCATCGTGGTCGCCCTCGGGTCGGGAGCTCGCATTTACGTCGGATCGAAGCGGTGGGCCGCAGATTTTCCTCATGAGTGCGGATGGAACCAACGTGCGTCGGTTGACGTTTGACGGAGACTACAATGCGGCTCCGGCCTGGTCTCCGCGAGGAAATTGGATTGCCTACGTGTGTAGGACTCCGAAAAAAGAGTACAAACTGTGCGTGATTACTCCCGACGGCCAGAAGCATCTTCAATTAACGACGGGATTGGGGGTGGATGACTCTCCGTCCTGGTCTCCGGATGGACGACATCTCGTCTTCAGCTCGACCGTGGACGGCAAGAGTCAGATCTACATGATCAATGTGGACGGGAAAGATCTTGAGCGTATTACGTTTACCGGTACTCACAATAGCGCACCGTCCTGGTCCCCGGCATCGTAAATATCCAGGAAGGCATTGACGGCAATCGCCCTTCGCTGTAAGAAAAAGGGACGACATTTCACAGGAGGGAAGGAGAGCAATGAAAACGTTACCAGCCAGCTACCTGCCGTTGATTCTTGCCGTAATCGTACTGGGAGTTCCAGCGTGCTCGAAGAAGGCGGTCCGATCGGGGGGAGATATCCAGGCGTTACAGGATGAGATGGCCAAGGGAGAAATGGCGAAGAGGGGGGCGGGTTCCGGTTTTCCCGATACTTCGTTCTCCGGACGAGATGATTCCAACAGCCTACGGGGACTGGATCGCAATCCTTCTGAGGAACGGCTCGGAGGAGCGGGTAATGGAGGTAGTCCAAACGGCGGCGGCCATGCCAACGCGATGATCGCAAAAGCGGATTCCGGCGCAGCCGCTCGTCAGCTGGCTGAAATTCGTGCGGAGCAGGTGGCTTCGGTGGCAGCCGGACTGCGAGATGTATTTTTTGCGTACGACAGTTTTTCGATTTCCGATGAAGGACGTCACGCCCTTTCCGGCGATGCGGAATGGGCCAGGTCGAATCCATATGCTCAGCTGAAAATCGAGGGACATTGTGATGAGCGGGGTACTTCGGCCTACAATTTGGTGCTGGGTGAGAAGCGTGCGAAGGCCGTTCGGAATTATCTCGTTGAATTGGGAGTGTCTCCCACTCATTTGTCGGTCGTCTCCTACGGCAAAGAGCGGCCGTTCTGCACAGAACATTCGGAATCCTGCTATTCACAAAATCGCCGTGGACATCTCGTCGTCGTCAAGACGGGGAAGTAGTGCGAGGGCCCGGTCACCCGTCTGAACATGCCTTGATTGCGAGTGTCGTTTAGAGCCCAAGAGATGACGTCTCCACTACGAACCACGCATGGTATGCTCCTCGGCATCGCCGTGGGTGGTCTCCTTCTACCCGGGTGTGTCGCACAGCAGTCCGATCTGAAAAAAGCCGAAAAAGACCTTCATCAGCAGTTGTCCCAAACGAGAGCCCGGCAAAACCAGGAGATTTCGACCTTACGCGAACATGAATTGCCGCAACTGCGCGGAGAGCTGGAAAAGGCTCTGCATCAGGCGCGAGAGCTTCAGAACAAACAGGAAGATTTCAAGCACCGATCAGCCCAGTTGGAGCAGCAGACGAAAAAACTCGAACAGTTGGCGGCAAAGCTCGATGCGGACAGCAGTACACGGTACCTGTGGATGCAGAAGAGCTTCGAAACCCAGGATACGAAGGTGTCGGCTCGGCTCGATGAGCTGACCAAGGCCATGGAGACGCTCAAGAAAGAGGTTATTGACGTCGTTCAGCGCACGAATGAGGGGATGGCAAAACGCGTCGATACCAAGCTGGAAGCGCATCAAAAAGAGTTGACGGAGCACCAGAATAAGATTGAGCACATCACTCAAAAGTTCACCCAATTCAATCAGGTGTTGACCGGGTTTCGGGAGGCACTGACCGGCCTGAATGATCGCGTTGCGGAGCAAGAGCAAGCCGGGAAGCACCTCGCGTTGAAGCTTGATGCCGATGCAAAAACGACGGCGACTCATGCGGAGGATGTCAGCCGAAGCGTGGTTTCCATCACGAAAGCGCTCGAAGCAGTCGGAAAGAAAGTCACGGCTCGCCTTGACGAGCAGGACGGCCGTATCGAGGCTTTGGCAAAGATTGTCGAGCAGGCATCAAACAGGCATGCTCCATTGCACCCGGCTCACAAGCCGCCGCAACAGTCCGCGCCGGGGTCGAATGAGCCTGTGCAAGAAGGAGTGGAGGCGTCAAAATCTGCTGCTGGGCCAGAGACTACAGCGGGTGCGACAACGATTCTTCCTCCTCAAGAATCACTGAAGTTTGAACCGGCTCCGGCCGGTGCCGACCCACCTGACCGGGTTCGCTACGAGCGGGTATTAGGCTTGTTTCGGGACGGGGACCTGGAAGGCGCTCGGCAAGGATTTGTCGGATTCCTTGAGGACTATCCAAACTCTAATCTTGCGCCGAATGCCCGGTTCTGGTTGGGAGAATCGTACTTCGGCAAGAAGGAGTTTCAGAGAGCGATCGACGCCTACGACAAAGTCGAGCTTGATTATCCCGGCAGTGAAAAGATACCCGCCGCAATCTTGAAGAAGGGATATGCGTACCTCGCTTTGAAGGATAAAAAACGAGCCTCATCAGCCTTTAAGCAGGTGGTGACACTTTACCCGAAAACCGTTGAAGCGGGAAAAGCATCCGACAAGCTGGCACAACTTAGAGAGGTGCGCTAACAATATGTGTTTCCGTACGCACGTACTCGGTTCTACGGTATTGGCATTTTCGTTACCGACGGTCATGCTTGTCGGCTGTGCCAAGCATGCCGATTTTTTGGAAATGCGCTCTCAGCTCTCTACCATCTCACGCACGCAGGAGCAGGATCACCAACGGGTGGATGCGGCGATGCGCCGATTGGAGACCATAGAAAGAAGCAAGGATGCGGATCCTGCAAGGTCGCGATTCGACGATCTGGCGGCACGCTTTCAGAAACTCGAGAACCGATTGGCAAAATTGGAGGAGGTCGCCAACCAGGCACCTGCCAAGTCGGATACCCCGACGGAGCCGCGTACATCCAAGCCGAACAAGCAGACGCAATCTCCGGAACCGACGGTGACGGTGTCGGGAATTACGCCGACGTCCGCTTTCAATCTGGCCTATAATGATTATCTGAATGGGAAATACGAGCTCGCCGCCGCCGGGTTCCAGCGGTTCATCAAAGACTTTCCGAGTACGTCGCTGACTCCGAATGCCCACTATTGGTTGGGAGAATCATATTACAATTTGAAAGATTATGGGCGGGCCATCCATACATTTGATTATCTCGTGGCGGAATACCCAGGGAACGAAAAGATTGCCGCGGCGCTGTATAAGCTGGGTTTGGCGACCGCCGAGACGGGCGATCTCGGCAGATCGAGGAAGAGTCTAAAGCGAGTGCTTGAAGAGTTTCCTTCGTCGGACGAATCAAAATTGGCGAAGAATAAGTTGGCCGAGATCCGATGATCGTCGCCGTAGCGCGACGTCCCGCCCCGTCATTGTCCCATCTCTCATGAGGAGTATCGTGTCGTGCTGAGGACCGATGGTACCGGCAAGATCTGTATCCTTCCTGAGGACGTCATCGGTCGCATCGCAGCGGGGGAGGTGATCGAACGCCCGGCGGCGGTCGTAAAAGAGCTCCTCGAGAACAGCATCGATGCGGGGAGTCGGTCCGTCACGATCGACGTGAGGGACGGAGGGCTTCTCTTGATTCGGGTGACCGACGACGGAGAAGGCATGAGTCGAGACGATGCGCGGAGAGCTTTTCAGCGGCATGCCACCAGTAAGCTGCAGTCGGACCTTGATCTCTGGTCTCTACGGACGATGGGATTTCGTGGCGAGGCGTTGCCGAGCATCGCCGCAGTGGCTCATGTTCGGCTGATGACGGCGACTCGTTTCGACGAAGTAGGAACGGAGTTGGATGTGGTCGGTGGGGAGATCGGGAAAGTGGTCGAAGCCCCTCCCGTCACGGGAACACGAATCGAGGTCGCAGACCTGTTCCACAATCAGCCGGCCCGGAAAAAGTTTTTGAAGTCAACCCTCACGGAGTTCTTGCATATCAGCCGGGTCGTACAGCAAGCCGCGCTCGCCTGGCCGTCCATCCATTTCCGCTTGACGCACAACGCCGATGAGATATTGAATTACCCGTCGGCTCTATTGGATGATGACCGAATCGCCCAGGTCTATCGGCGCACTTTTCTCGATCAAAGTCTTCGCGTACAGGCCACAGTTGATGGGGCTCATATCAGCGGATACATACTCGACCCCGTCCATGCTAAGTCTTCACGCATACCGCAAGAACTGTTTGTGAACCGCCGTCCTGTGCGCAACGTCACAGTGTTTCATGCGGTCGGGGAAGGGTATGGCTCATTTCTCGCCAAGGGGAGCCAGTCGCGATTCGTACTGTTTCTAGACGTCGACCCGGACCGTGTCGATGTCAATGTCCACCCGACCAAGCGGGAAGTGAGATTTTCGGACAATGAGTTGATCCACCAGCTTGTGCGGCGAGCGGTCCGGCAAGCCTTGAGCGGCCGAAAATCGGATGCATGTGGGAAGACTCTGCTCGTTGAGTCCGTGCCGCGGGCATCGGATGCCATGACGAGTCTCTCCACATCCGGGTCCGTTGAAGCGGAGTCGAAGACTTTGTGGCCCGGCCCAGAAACCCAATTACCGTTGGTGAGCGAAGCGGCGGAGCCTTACGATCGAGTGCCTTCACGTGAGGTGAGGGCGCTGGGACAGATCAATCGGACATTCCTTATAGCTCAAGTCGGAGGCGATTTGACGGTGATTGATCAACACACGGCTCACGAGCGAGTTCTGTTCGAGCGACTGTATCGAGCGTGGACCAGCCGTGGTATCCAGGCCCAGCCGTTACTGATTCCTGATCAGGTGGAACTGTCGCCGCCTCAGGCCTTGCTGCTTCAACGCTACCAAAGCAATCTGGAGCAATTGGGGATGGAGATCGAGCCATTTGGATCTTCAACCGTCTTGATAAGAGCGATCCCGGTCGGTCTGGGCAAGATCGATCCGACCATGTTTCTGCAGGACCTCATGGATGATCTCACACAATGGGACA
>DATIGP010000057.1:0-6189 GCA_035454625.1 Nitrospira sp. | reverse complement strand
ATAGGCGGCGACTCCGCTCTCGGCATCCATGGGAGCATTGACGTGCGGCCCGTAGGCGAGGGCAATCCCCCAATAGCACATGGCGCAAGTGGGGTCGAGTTCTGCGGCGCGCGTGAACGAGCGGATCGCTTCCGCGTGATTGAATCCGTAGACCAGTCGCAGGCCCTGGTCGAAGTACTGCTGGGCACCCGGGACTCGTGTGGAGATACGTTTGTGATGGGAGCCGAGGTTCGTGTAGAGCGGAACCCTACTGGAAAGGCCCGTCTGTGGCGCGGGTGCAACGGTTGACTCTTCAGCCGAACCGGGCGCGTGACAAGCAAGTAGAGCGACCATAACAAGCCCGACGATATAGAGCGACTTCATGGAGCGGTTCCGTCTTGTCTGAGGCACGGAATGTGGGCAGTCGGAGTGAGTGATCCCATGGCAGATTGACCCGTAGATAAAGGCCGACAGGCGCATGAGGCTGGTCATCTCGGATAACGGCAGGCTGGTCGTCATGTCCATTCTCCCTTTGTGCGGTGGATAGCGCTTGTGTCTATGCTCAACGGCACCTGGGACTATAAACAGCATTTGCGTCTGTGTCTTAGCCGAGAGTTCGGTTCTCTTAACAGGGGTGTGCCGCCTTACTTTACGACGACATCGTAAAGGTTGGAAGCAAGGCGAATGAATGTGCAGGGTGACGTGGAATGGGAGAGGGTCCTGTAGACCTGACGGCGCTTGACAACTGATGGACCAACCGTAGATATCTCATGCAGTGCGTGGGTGGTCGATGCATACGATCGTGACCAAGTGAGGGATGAGCATGGAGCCAAGTTTTTGGTATCAGCGGTGGGAGAAGAATGAGATCGGCTTTCATGAAGGCAAACCGAACCAACTCTTGGTCAAACATTTCTCCGAGCTGTCGGTCGCCAAAGGCCGCCGCATCTTTGTCCCCTTATGCGGAAAAACGCACGATATCTCATGGCTGCTGTCACGCGGCTATCGCGTGGCCGGGGCCGAGTTGAGTCAACTTGCCATCGAGCAATTGTTCATGGAACTCGGCATGCAACCGGAAATCACAACCGTCGGCAAGGTCGAGCAGTGGAGCGCGAACAGTCTCGACATCTTCGTCGGCGATATCTTCGCGCTGTCCCGACAGATGCTTGGCCCGGTCGATGCCGTCTATGACCGGGCCGCGCTGGTGGCGTTTCCCGCAGAGATGCGAACGCGCTATACCGCACATCTCAGGGAGATCACCGATAAGGCGCCACAGTTAGTGATCTGCTATGACTACGATCAGAGCCTGATGGACGGTCCGCCGTTTTGCGTGAGCAACGAGGAGGTTCATAGGCACTATGCCACGACGTACGATCTCACACTCCTTGCCGGCACAGAGGTCGCCGGCGGACTCAAGGGCAAAGCACCCGCCAAAGAGAATGTGTGGCTGCTGAAACCGAGGTGACACAACGAAGGGTCAACGGCTGGTTGCGGGCGCCCCACAGGCCACTTCCCAGAGCGCCTGGTTGATACTGTCCGGTTCCACCGGCTGTCCAGAGCTTTGTTCGACCAATACCGCATTTTGAATACCAGTGCCCATATGCCGGGAGAATTCGGAAGAGGCCAACAGCCGAACCCTGTTGCGTGCGCAGTCGAACTCCTTGTGCGTCTTCGTCGACAAAAACCGGTGAGGGCCCATTATGAACGTCCCAAACGGCGCATTGCCTTGCATCCACTTATAGTCCGTTAATTGCCACAGCGTCACGCGGTCGCCGTCTCGACGAATTGTCTTGGGATCGTAGTACACCATCTCCCGCGATGGGGACTGGTACGCAGGATCGACGGCGACCCAGGTTTCCCCAGGCACCATCTCGCCATATCCCCTCGGCTGATGGATCTGATTGGTAAGGTCGCCACAGGACGCGAGGAGCAGAAGGGAACAGGAAGAAAGGCCGATGCCGGTCACGGTTGGCATACAGTCCTTCACAGACAACGGCATTTTAGCAAAGGGTGAAGTGGAAGGTGCAAGGGCCGGCGGGGCTGGCCCATGATGGGCAAAAACTCCGGAGCCTACTCAGTTTTTGAGCCCCTACGGATCCTAGTCGCACTCTTTAAACTGTGATTGCTGACAACGCTTCGCCATCTCCTGCGCTTGCTCGATCTGCAGCGCGGTCATTCGTGAGATCAGATAGTCTCGACGTTCCATGGCCGTCTGTCCCTCATCGCCGTTCAACATAGCGGCAGCGAGGGTGTACCACATAAGGGCGCGAACAACGTCTTTCCGGACGCCACGTCCTCTCTCATACATCAGCCCCAGATTGTTCTGCGGGCCAGAATAGCCCTGCCTTGCCGCCTTGCGAAACCACAGGACTGCCGTGGAATAGTCCTGCCGGACGCCTCGTCCTTTTTCATGCATGAGGCCCAGATAGTACTGGGCTGATGCTACTCCTTGCTCGGCCAAGGGGGTGAACAGCCGGGCTGCTTGTGTATAATCGCCACGCTCATACGCAAATTCCGCTTCCTCAAGAGACTGTGCTGCAAATGGTCCAGCCCCTGACGTACAGGCCAGAACCAAAAGTATTGTAAAGACACAACGCCATATCGACATCATCCTTTCACCAGGGCCGATCGCAACAGGGGAGCATTGACTCAGCACTCGGAATAAGACCAAATAATAGCTCATTCTACTCCGTGGAATCCTGGCGGGTCTATGGGACTTGAAGAGGGCTGGATAGTGAGGAGGTGAGGGAGGAGAGCGCATCAATCATCATCAAAAGAGGATAAAGCGCTTTTCAGCCGAATCCGGTCACGCCATGCAGTGAGAGCCTTTGATCGCCCCGTCCTCAACCGCGCCGCCATGCGTTTTACCCAGCCTCGTCCCCATACGGGCGAGCCCCGTTGCGCACTGAGTCGGAGTGCGCCAAGCGTCGCGGATCTTCTTAGCGTCCGGCCACGGTCTGGGATTCTCGGACGGATAGACTCTTTCGGCGATTATTGGAAATGGTGCGGTCGATGATCGCGCCGCAGTTCAGGCATTTCCACGCATAGAACACCAGAAAGAAATCCGAAAACCTTTCCAACATCATCATCCCCTTGCACTTCGGACATTCCATTGATCCCTCCCGGGCGGTTAGGTGCACAGCTGATAATGGCAGACGCAAGAGTTGAGCCAGACTATATACTTAAGTATAACAGCTACTTATAAAATACGTAGTACTCTTGAAGAGACGGATTTCAAAAGATTGACGGTGTATGGGAGTTCAATTCGTCAATGTTTTGTCGACTTGTACATGAGAGAGCAATAGGCGGTCTGTGTTCGCGGGTGTTTTTGTAACGAGAGATCGGTGTCAGAAGAGCGCTGACGGTGTCAGCTCAATTGTGTTGTTGCTCCTATCGACTGGACCAGGATTGGATCGGCACGGTAGAAATGGCATTTTGCGGTGAGCCCTCGATCACGCGATCGCTGTAGGCGAGATAAATGTAGGCCTGACGTTTCTTGTCGAAAAATCGGACAACCTGCAACTTTTTAAAGATGAGGGATCGACTCTCACTGAAGACCCTTTCTCCGTCTTTCGGCTCACCCACAACGCGAATAGGACCGACTTGACGGCAGGCCAGTGAGGCATCGGAGGTTTCCTCCGCCACTCCGACCATCCCTTTGAAACCACCTTTTTTAGATCGGCTCAGATAACAGGTGATGCCCTCAATCTTGGGATCGTCAAACGCTTCCACCACAATTTTGTGATCCGGCCCCAACCATTTGAATTCGGTGTCGACACTCCCAATTTCCTCGGCAGGACTGGCAGAGACGATCGTTGCGCAACAGAGCAACGTGGTCACAAGTATGTGTGTCTTCATCGACTATTCTCCCGTCATAGTGTCGCGTTATCTCCAGGTAACGTATAACTCGGATCAACTCGAACGCAAGGGCTTCATGAGCGGGTCTATTGTGTTGATGAAGAGCCTATATTACTAGTATTAAGGCTGCGCGCGGCAAGGGGACCGGAGGGCGTAGCAGCGGCTGGAAGGCGGATGATGAGACTGAACCCTCATTCCCGCCCGATACGCGATTCAAGATTCTCCCGTATTTTGAGATTCGACACCTTTTGAGGTTTCGATTCGTCACGTTGTCTGCTCGTCACTGTGATTGATGTGAGCTGAGAAACGTCCGCAATAGTTCGGTCTGGTCTACCTCCAATTCCTGTTGTGAACGAGGCGGAACAATCTGGAGTGAGCTCTGAGACCACGTGTCGCTCCAGAACCGCACTTGTGGTTGGCGTGAGACGTGAACCTCTTCGACGAGGTAGAGCCCCTGCTCATAGAGGACATATCCCGGGCAGTGGTCGCCGAGTGGGTGCTGGATGAGTTCGAGACTCAACTCGACTGTACCGGATTCGTCTGAATCGGAGGGGGGGTTGATTCCTGCCGCAGCGAGTTGACGTACCGCGGCGTCCTTTAGCGCAGGCGACCATCGTCCCGCCAAGACCGAAACTCGGACTGTGCGGAGATCACCTAGACTGAGGTTCTGATGAGAGGGCTCACGATCTGGGTGGATGGATGCGGGTTGTGTGCTCTGCATAAGGGGTGTGGAGTGCCCTTCCCGCAGCCGCTCAGAGCGATTGGCCGTGGTGTAGTCGGTGATGAATTGTGTGACGAGTCTGTCCAAATCCTCGTCAATGCGTTGAGCTGTGACGGAGTTCAGGACTTCGGGCTGGGTTGAAAATTCCCAGGTATTGTCCCGGTAAGCTACTCCGGTCCGTGGAGAGGTGACCGATTCAGTGAGCGTCAACGACGGCGCATACAGCACTTTTCCCGGACAGGTGAGCTCGACTGACTTTGGGTTGAGTGTCAATGTCAGAAGGGCAGGGGACTGGTCCTGTGAGGAACCGGACTGTGGCAGGGGAAGTCGGGCTCGCGAGAAATGTGTCATCACGCGATGGCGCAAAGCGTCCTGCGATGCGGGAGGAGCAATAATGATCAATCGAACATGCCTGAGATCGAGCTGCTCAGTCGTTTTCACATAGGCTGTCGTTGCGGCCAGGCCGGTTGCTGACAGCAAGATCATCGAAAGGGCGAAGAGCCGGCAGATTGCGCGAGCGGGTAGGGGGATGAAACCGTTCATATGGTGTGAACCTATCATTCCACCTGGCGGTTGGTCTCAAGAAACTGAGAAACTGGATCCGGCTCAAACCGGGGCTAGAGGGTGTGGCGTCTACTGGATGAAATGGATCCTGACACCTTTTTTGCCTCGTTTAGCTTGGGGATATGCTCAACGCAGGGCTTCTGATACGGGCCGCTCGGGCGAAGGGAAAGAATAACGGTCGAGCGAAGCTCAATCACTGCCGTAGTTTTCCACCGAGCAGAGCAATTCAACCGTTGGGAAACTGCGGCCGGAAGGCATGGCGGTTGCTGGGTGTGTCAGAAGGCTTCCTATTCTGCCTCCCGTATTTTACTGCACCACATAGGAATACTACTGTGGTCTTGTTTCTCCGCGATCCCACTCTTCACAACATCTCCATTCTGTCAAATTCCAAGATCAGCGTCTCCATGAGGATGCCTGCTTCCATGGCCCGCAAGGGCGAATAAGAAAGACTCACGGGACGAACATTGTCGAAGCGCCAGGTTAGCACCACAGTCGACTGGTCCTCTCCCAGAAGTTGAACTTTCACTGTACGTTTTCGAGGGGCCGTTCCCTTCCGCGCCTCATCCCACCAGGCATAGAGATCCATAGAGCCCATCACCCCGCGCTTCAGGACAAGACGATTGGTCTCCGCAACCTCAGCTTGATCGACAGGCCGAGGCACCGCGTGAGGACGTGGACGGCCTTCAGGCTGATCAACGACGAAATCTGGAAAGATGACTTCGGCAAAGCCTGCAAGGGCAGAACCGCTGTCTCCTCGTCCAAAATCAACGAGAAAATTCGAATTCCTGTAGGGGCGTTCACTTGTGACGGCCATACGGTCTTATCTCCAAAGGAAAATCCTGGACACTCACTCCATTTCTAGGCGCTCGTAGGCTAACACCATTTCTTCCATGGCGACGTCAGTCCCCTTTGCGTTGAGTGGACCGCTCGTATGCTTGATGATGCGCGCTCGTAAGAGCTTCCATGTCTGTACCACGTCGCTGTGATCTTCATTTTGTAATTGAATGGTTACGGTTCTCATGGCGTTCTGGTCGCCGTTGCGGATCTGGTCCAGCCATGCATAGAGGTCC
>DATIGP010000056.1:0-33640 GCA_035454625.1 Nitrospira sp. | reverse complement strand
TTCCAAATTCACCGATCCCCGCATTGTTGACGAGAACGTCAATCCGACCAAAACTGTCGAGGGTCCGATGGACGATATCCTGCACATGAGCTTCATCCGTCACCGAACCGGCGACCCCGAGTACCTTCCTCTTATTGATTCGAATCAGATTGGCCACACGATCCAATTCCTGTTGCCGACGTCCCGTGATGACAACCGATGCTCCTTCTTCAGCAAAACGTTTCGCGATCGCTTCGCCGATCCCGGCATTGCCTCCCGTCACGACGGCTACCTTGCCTTCTAACCTATTCATGGGCCCAGTCTCCCTCTTCGGCTTCATCGGATTGTCCTTCTTGGTCCCCACCGGAAGGAACTCCGTTCTTAGGCATCGCTCCAAGGAGTCCAGGTTCCACCTTGCGAGCCACGGTGATGAACCCAGAATGGGCCACCATCCGATGATCAGGCCGCACACTCCTGCCCTGCACTGACCAGGTTCTCAACAACGTCTCAAACGTTTCAATCATTCCAAACACAGCGGTGCGTTCAAGCGCCTCCACCGTTTGCATGACTTGAGGTACTGTGGGAACGAAACTGAGATAGATCCCGCCGGACCGAAGTGCTTTAACGGCATGCGGTACAACGTGCCATGGCTCCGGCAAGTCCAGCACCACACGGTCAAAAGGCACTTGGTCGTCCAGTAAATCGATTCCTTCATAGGCATTTTTCCTAAAACAAGTCAAATTCGTCGGATTCAAAGAACGGGCAATGTTGGTCTTCGCCGTCCGCGCAAAGTCTTCCCTCACCTCATACGTCACCACCAATCCGCCGGTACCCACTGCGCGCAATAGGGCCATGGTCAAGGCCCCTGAACCGGTTCCTGCTTCGAAGACTCGAGCTCCCGGATAGATATCGGCCCACATCGGTATGATGGCGAGATCCTTGGGGTACAAGACTTGAGCCCCTCGAGGCATCTTGAGCACATAGTCACCGAAGGTCGGTCGGAGTGCCACCATCTTTTTGCCGCCGGACAGTGTTACGATAGATCCGTCGGGACGGCCGATTAACGCATCATGTGGGATTTTTTGGCCACTGAACTGATATGTCTCACCTGCTTTCAATGTGAGGGCATACTGTCGTCGTTTTTGATCGACGAGGTGAATACGTTCACCATCGCAGAAGCGAGACATGGCGCATTCTAGGTGGTTCGTTTCATAGTTTGCAACCAAGCGGCCTTCCTTGACAGGGTGGCAGGGGGCTCGTAAGATCTTCTCATCATTGACATTTCATGATGCCTTCTGGTGGCCAAAAGACGAGAATGATGCTGAGCCGTGTCCTCATAGCGGCGTTTGTAGGACCGGGGTTAGCCCTGTGCTTGATCCTGCCGATCGGTCCTGCTCTCGCCGAGGACATTGTTGTCGCGAGCTACGAAGGTGTCATCAATCCTGTTGCCGCTGAATATCTTCACGACGCCCTCGCATTTGCTCAATCATCAAATGCTCTGGCTCTGATATTCAAACTGGATACTCCAGGAGGATTGGACACCTCCATGCGCCTGATGATCAAAGATATGACCGCCTCACCTATCCCAGTGATCGTATTCGTCGCGCCCTCCGGGGGCCGTGCTGCTTCTGCAGGGGTCTTTATTACGATGGCGGCCCATGTCGCCGCCATGGCACCCGGTACCAATATAGGAGCAGCACACCCGGTCGCAATGGGGGGCGGTGAGATGGACAACACCATGAAGGAGAAGGTGGAAAATGACGCGGTGGCGTACCTCAAAAGCATCGCTGAACAACATGGACGAAACGTTTCTTGGGCGGAAGACGCCGTTCGAAAGAGCGTCTCCGCGACAGAACAGGAAGCTTTAAAACTCAAAATCATCGATGTGATCGCTGAGGACATCCCAGCGCTGCTGAAACACCTGCAAGGGAAGAAGATTGCCCTCCATCATGGGTCGATCACGTTTTCAAGTGAGACCGCCGCTGTCCGCGAGTTCCCCATGGGAACTCGTCTGGAATTGCTTAAGATATTGAGTGACCCCAACATCGCCTATCTCCTGATGTCCATCGGAACGATTGGGATTATGGCCGAACTCTATAGCCCCGGCGCCATCCTGCCCGGTATCATCGGCGCCATCAGTTTGATTTTGGCTTTCTATTCGCTTCAGTCACTTCCTGTAAACTATGCAGGCGCCTTGCTCGTCATACTTGGCGCGGTTTTCCTCTTGCTCGAAATTTCCGTCACCAGCTATGGGTTGCTCGCTCTCGGTGGATTGGCTGCGATGACGTTGGGCGGCCTGTTGCTCATCAAGAGCGACGCGCCTTATCTCCAAGTATCCTTGTCTTTTTTATTGCCGACAGTCCTGATGATGGGCGGCTTGATCGCAACCATCGCCTGGACGGCCGTCAAAAGCAATCGTCGTAGGCCGGTCACGGGAACTGAAGGCATGATCGGTTCGATTGGGATTGCCAAGACGGATCTCAATCCGCGCGGTCAGATAACGGTCCAGGGTGAGATCTGGGAGGCGGTCAGCCGCACCCCAATTCGCCAGGGAGAGGCCGCTGAGGTGATGTCGGTCGAGGGATTGACGGTGCAAGTGGCCCCTGCTCACAAGTAAGGCGACCAAAACAAGGAGCCTTTATGTCATTGCTCATGCCGTTAGTCCTACTGGGTCTCGTGCTTTATGCGAGCTTTAAACGCGTCATGGAATACGAACGCCTGGTGGTATTTATGCTGGGCAAGTTCCAGACGGTGAAAGGACCCGGCATTCGGTTGGTCGTCCCGGTCCTCCAACAAATGGTGCGCGTCAACCTCCAAACTGTAACGATGGAAGTCCCATCCCAGGATGTCATCACGCGGGACAATATTTCCGTTAAAGTGAATGCCGTCATTTTTCTCAGGGTAGTTGACCCTCAGCGGGCCGTGCTGGCGGTCCAAGATTATCTGTATTCGACGTCGCAGGTGGCCCAAACGACCCTGCGCAGCGTTCTGGGCCAGAGTCAGCTCGACGACCTGCTGTCAAAGCGCGATGATATCAACGCCGAACTCCAGCGGATCATCGATCAGCAGACCGAACCATGGGGAGTCAAAGTGGCTGCCGTGGAAGTGAAGAACGTTGATATCCCTCAAGACATGCAACGTGCGATAGCCCGACAAGCGGAAGCTGAGCGGGAACGTCGGGCAAAAATCATTCATGCTGAAGGGGAATTTCAAGCGGCGCAGAAACTCGCGGAAGCCGCCAATGTCATCAGCCAGAACCCCGCAGCTCTTCAGCTTCGGTATCTCCAGACTCTCGTCGAGATCGCGGCCGAAAAGAACTCGACGACCATCTTCCCGATTCCGATCGACACTCTAGCGCCATTTATAAAGGGATTGTTCCCCAAATAGTGGGGCAATTCCGTGTTATCGCCGCACCGATCCTCTAGGCATGCCGCATAAGTGCGACAGTTCCTCTCATTAGCTAGGTCTAATCTTCCTGGTATTTCCAGCGGATTACAGGTGGCGTTTCTTATCTTCAATCCAGCATCGATTTTGCTAGCTATGAAGCAGTAGAGAGGATGGCTCGGTTGAATCTTTTCCACGGAATAAGGCTCAAACGATGGTAGAGGACGTTCAACCAGAGGTGACACAATGAAAGAAGGACTCTCCGACGAGATGGAAATACAGAATACGTTCGTCCCGGATGTCGATGCCGATGATGCCAAAGCCAGCGGCATGCTGGGAATGATCGGCCGTGTCGAAGCGGGAGAATCAGGCCCTGAAGAAAAGGCGCCGCCGGTGATGCGTACCAGTCGTGGCGCCAGCCCGTTTCTTTTGGAGGCCTTATATTTTCGATCATTCGGCGAACGGGGACTGTTGACGCGTGAAGAAGAGACGGCGATTGCCAAGCGTGTGGACCACGGAACCAGGCGTATTCGGACTGCTCTACATCAGGCCGTAAGAGCCTTGTTCAAGTGCAAACGGACAGCCGCTCTCGTAGAGAGCGTTAAAGTGCTCCAGATGGTCAAACGATTGAGCGGTCTGTCGGCTACGGCACTAGACAATGCCGAAAAGGCTCTGTGCGCCGCCATTGATCCGATAGACGTGGACTCCAGACCCGCCGCAAGCACAGTGAAGACACTCAAAGCATCGCTCGACGAAATACGAGCCGCGAGGGTTATCTTGGAACAGGGCAAAGATGAGCTTGTACGGTGCAATCTTCGTTTGGTGGTGGATGTGGCGAAGCATTACACCGGGCGAGGCCTCACTTTATTAGATCTCGTACAAGAGGGAAACATCGGTCTAATGAAGGCGGCTGAGCGATATCAGTATCGAAAGGGATTCAAGTTCAGTACCTACGCCACCTGGTGGATTCGACAGGGCATTACTCGCGCGCTAGCGGATCAATCGAGAACGATTCGTATTCCGGTCCACCAGACGGAAGCGTCGCATCGAATTCTCCGTGTGATGCGGAGGCTTGGGCAACAGTTTGGACGGCCCGCCCGTTTGGAAGAGATTGCCCATGTACTGCGCATGAGACCGGAGCGGCTCCGTGAGACCGTGCTCGCTTTTCAAGAGCCGATGGCGTTGGAAACTCCCATCGGTGACGGAGATACGCAGTTTGGGGATATGATTCCAGACCAGCAGGCCGTTCCGCCCGACGCTCACGTCCACCGAAGTGAACTGACGGAACAACTCGACCGTATCTTGAGCACCCTCACGCCTCGCGAGCAAACCGTCATCAGGCTGCGCTTCGGAATCGGCTATGACGAAGCCAGCACCCTGGAACAGGTTGGCCAAAGCCTCTCTGTCACGCGGGAGCGTATCCGCCAGATTGAGGCGAAGGCGCTCAAAAAGCTGAAGACTCCTGAGATCAAGGAGCTGTTCGCGGCTATCAAATAGGCTCCGTTCACGGAGTTTCGAGGCAGCTCAGCTCGACTTTCCTCCGCATGCTGAGTTATGCAAGAATAGCGACGCCATGCGGAGCCAGTTCCTTTCTTCCGGCCACCTCGCTCTTGGACTGACCGGCAGTGAGCAGTTTACCCATCCTCCGGGATGGGCATCGCTGTTGTAGCATATAATCCCGTGATCAATGTGAATGCCGTCACGTCTCCACGCTTCGCCCCTCTCTGGCCTCATCCCGCTGCAGTTCGCATCTTTTCAGAACCAGTCCCGTATCTCACCGCGTGGGCAATGCAGACTCGCTTGCACGCGGAGCGGGTCATGGATCTCCAACCGGATACTGTTCTTATTCTTGAACATTTACCTGTCTATACGCTCGGGCGTAGGACCAGACTTTCACATTGGGGAGGCAGTGAATCGGCGTTATGCGAAAATGGTGCGGAACTCCATCACGTCAATCGCGGTGGGTCTGTGACCTTTCACGGCCCCGGACAGGTCGTTGTTTATCCCGTACTGAAGCTTGATCGGTATGCGAGTGGCCCAAGGCAATTGGTCTGGTTACTGGAAGAGGTGGTCATTCAAGCGCTTAATCGTTGGAAGATCGCCGGTTCCCGCATCAAGGGCCAACCCGGTGTGTGGGTTATGACGCCTGAGCCGCAGAAAATCGCATTTCTAGGCGTACGGATCGAGCGCGGCGTGACATTGCATGGATTCGCCTTAAACGTAGATCTGGATCTGACGCCGTTCCAACAGATTCATCCCTGTGGATTCCCTGATTGCCGTGTGACATCTATGGCGGCGGTGCGCCAACTGCCGATGTCGGTAGGCCTGGTCAAACAGGAACTCGCACAGACGTTTGCAACAGTATTCCGTTACAATAATTGATGCGTGACACATCGACATACGAAACCGCTGTATTTGCGTAAAGGAGCTCCATGCAAGAACTTGATACCCCAACTTTTCGCCTGGCGGTTGCGCAGTTCGACCAGGCGGCGGAAGTGATGGGACTTGACCCGGACCTCCGTGAGCGTCTGAAACTTCCACAGCGGTCTCTTGTCGTCAGCATTCCGGTTCGGATGGACGATGGGCACGTGGAGGTCTTTACCGGCTACCGCGTTCAACATGATTCATCGCGTGGTCCGTCCAAAGGAGGCGTCCGTTACCATCCCGACGTGAATCTCGGAGAGGTGGCCGCTCTTGCGATGTGGATGACGTGGAAATGCGCATTGGCCGGCTTGCCGTACGGAGGAGCAAAAGGGGGAGTCGCAGTCACTCCGAAGCAACTGTCTTCCGCCGAGTTACAACGGCTCACACGGCGATACGCCGCGGAGATTTTTCCACTGATCGGTCCTGACAAGGATGTACCGGCTCCTGACGTGGGGACCGATGCTCAGATCATGGCATGGATGATGGACACTTACAGTCAGCAAGTCGGTTTTGCCGTTCCAGGCGTCGTGACCGGCAAGCCTCTTTCCATCGGAGGAAGCCTTGGCCGCGAAGAAGCAACGGGACGCGGCGTCGTCTATGTGACACAAGAGATGCTTCGACATCTCGAGTTGTCGATCGAAGATGCCACCGTGGCGATCCAGGGATTCGGAAACGTCGGTTCGCACACCGCCCGCATCATGCAGCAACAAGGTGCACGCGTCATTGCCGTCAGCGATATCCATGGCGGAATCTACAACCCCAAGGGGTTGGATATCATGGAGTTGCTTCATCGTGATCCTAATCAACCATTACATGACACCAAGCTTGGGGATGCGATCACGAATGAGGACCTCCTGCGACTGGAGTGTACCATTCTCGTACCCGCTGCCCTCTCGGAACAGATCACAAGCAAGAATGCGAGTTCTTTGAGGTGTAGGATCTTATCGGAAGGCGCGAATGGTCCCACAACCCTGGAAGCCGATCGCATCCTTTCGGACAAGGGGATCTTCGTCATCCCGGATATCCTCGCCAATTCCGGCGGTGTCATCGTCTCATACTTTGAATGGGTACAGGACCTTCAACGGTTTTTCTGGAGCGCAAAAGACATCCAGGACCGTCTGCACGACATCATCACGTCGGCTTTTCAGCGGACGCTCCATTTTTCGACCGAACGCAACGTGTCGATGCGCATGGCGGCGCTGATGAGTGGAATTGACCAAGTTGCTCAAGCCCATCTTCAGCGTGGACTATATCCGTGATCCTGCGATTACTCTAGGCCATCCGCGAGAGACTTTTTGTTGAATACCGGTTCGTCTGGCGCCCGTGAATGCGTACCTGCGACATTGCGGGAGAGGGAAAGGAAGCCCGTGGATCGAAACATAGTTGCGACAGCGTGGGAACGACATTGTGCTGACGGTTGGCCTCGGTTTTCGAGCCCTCATCAAGGACAATTGATGACCATCGACACGGTCATTAGCGGCTGCGTGGTCTACTATCTCGATAGTTCCGAAGGGCTCGATGATCAACGGATTGCCATCGTCAAAGATTGTTTGGGAGATCTCGATGAACTCACCGAAGCGTTGGACACCGAGTCCCAAGCCTACTTTTACCGACTTCGTGAACTTGGGACGATGCTGTTGGCGGATGAGCTCCAGTCGTGATACGGGGTTCCGCTGTCGATTCGACGGACTGTTTGTATCCGGCGGCCCTTTTCTCGCCGCTACCCAGGTCTAGCAGCTCTTGGCTTCAATGTGCTATAGCCTATTCAGGTTCCGCTCTGATTCACCCATCCGATGAAGTCGCGAACCCTCGAGAATGAACCGGTAGGATCATGACGAAAGCAAATGCGGTGTGGATGACCATTGTCCTATTCGGGAGCATCCTCCTCACGCTCGGCTCAGTTCATGCCGAACCTTACGAGTTAAGCAAGAGCGAAGTCATGGAAACAAAGTCCATTTCCAGTGCAGACGTCTCGCTGTTCGGTGTCAAACTCGGGGACTCGGAATCCAAAGCAGTCGAAGCGTTGGTGAGCGAAAAGATTCCTGGAGTCAAGGTCGAGCAGGAAGCGGCCTTCATCTTCCTTCTCGATCAACGAAAGCCGACCGGCCCAATGGCAGGAGTGCGTATTCAGGACGGTAAGGTCGACCTGCTTTTTATCAATAATCGATTCGCGTATAAGGCCAGAGGTATCTTTCGTAACGTCCTCAATAGCGAGAGTCCTGAAGACATTCGAAAGATGTTAGGCCAAGAGGAGTATGGTGACGAGAACGTCATGGGGGCCGTCATGGCTTACGACAAGCAAGGTTTCCAAGTGAATTACCTTGGTAAGGACATCAACATAGAATTCGCCGCCCCGCGATAGTCGATTCAAGACATTGTGTCTCGCTCGATAACAGTGACAAACAAAGGACTGAAAATTTTCCTTTCGACTGATTGTTGGGCGAAGATGGGACAGTTAGGGAAAGCCGTCTACTATCGCAACTGAATCCTCGCCGACAGTTTTCAACCAGCGAACAAGCGGAACTGCCATCCCAGGCCGATAGGCCGAGGAAGTGATGCGGTACCCCTTTCGTTCTTCGAAATGCCCAGATGGCGAAGTAGAGGCAGCAGCTAATGAACTGAATTCGTGAGACGGAAGCCGTAATCGATTAAGCTTTTCGCGGTATTCCATCGTCGATTCGAGTTCAGGATCACGAGGAGCAGATCGCTGCCATTTTGCGAAACTTTGGCGATCAAGCATCGGCCTGCTTTGGAGGTGAATCCTGTCTTTACTCCCTCCACACCGGGTATGCGACCAAGTAAACGATTCGTGTTATGTAGGACATAGGCGCGATAGCCGCTGACAGGGGTGATAATCTCGCGCTCCTCTTTGACCAGTTCTCGGAACACCGGATTTCGCATCGCTACCTCACTGAGTTTCGCCAGGTCTTCAGCTGTGGAGTAATGGTCGGGACCGTCGAAACCACACCCGTTGCTGAAGTGCGTGTCCGATAAACCGAGGGCTACCGCCTTGGCGTTCATCAGCGTTACAAACTGCCCTTCATCACCTCCGACATGTTCCACCGCTGCCAGGCACGCGTCATTGGCTGAGACCATCATCATTGCCTTGAGCAAATCGCCAAGGCGAAACACTTCCCCGACCTTCAGCCGTAGGTGAGTTTTGGGCGCTCTGGCCGCATTCCTGCTCACTGTGGCCAGATCTTCCAAGCGGCCTTTCTCAAGAACGATCAGCGCAGACATGATCTTGGTTAGACTGGCGGGCGACAGACGTTTCTCGATCTCGTGCTCGAATAGGATACGGCCAGATCGCAATTCCTTCAGAAGGATGCTGTGAGCCGGCATTCGCTTCCACGGAAAAGGGTGGGGAACATATCCGGCAGGATGAATAATGTGGTCCCTAGATCGATCTTCCGCCGCCGAGGCAGGGCATATCGAGAATGCGATGAACAAAAGGGAGGCAGCCGAAGCTAGAACGAAGCGGGAGAAGGCACCATCCCCGCTCGGCCTATGATAATCGGGCGGGACGTCGCCGCACTGTGCCACAACCAAGCACCTCTTCTAGAATATGAACGACTCCCGCACTTTATCACCTTTCCGCCCGCTATCAATAACTTTATGGAAAAAGCGAAGGAGGTCGGCCAGATCAATCCAGAAACCGCAATTGAGGCACCGCGCGTATATCCTTCTGTTGACGAGGGTGTAGTGGCGTTCTATCAGCATGAAGCCTTTGCACTTGAGACACTGCATACATTTCCCGTTCTCTCCGATTACCGCAAACGATTCATGATTAGGGCGACGCACCCAGCAAGCAAGCCGCCGCCGATGAGAGTCGTACCAAAATACACGAAAACATTCGTACCCCCAGAGGGTTGTGTCCCTTCCCATAAGTCTCGAACCCCACCCTGAACCATCAGAACCGACAGGGTCATCAGAGCCCCAATCATGAACCACCATGCAAAGGATCGAAGCGCCATCGTAATGCTTGAAAAATATTGAGCTGCTTTATCCCATGGCCACTCTAGCGAAGGCCCTCCAGGCTGTCAAGAATAGACAGCGATCCCTCGCTCTTACTGTCTGGCTTCCGACTTCGCGATCGGTTTGAGTCCTCGGTGAAGAAAGATTGAAACACTGCCGCTCCCGTTGTCGGCGATCGCCAGCCCGGGTTCTTCTAGACTGGAGGTGGTGACGCGAAAGGATGAAAGGGCGAACGGGCCGGCCTTGGTTCGATAATTTCTGGGCGGGTAATGAAAGGTGCCGTCCCCTTTCCCGAACAAGATCGACAGATCATTGGACTGAAGATTCACAATCGCGACATCCTCCAGCCGATCGCCATTGAAATCCCGCGCTAACCCAAAATTGGGACCGGCATCGGCTCCGGAATCCTTACCCGGGCGGAACGTTGCGTTGCCGTTGCCCAGGAGCGTCGTGAAGCTGTCCCGTTCGCCGTTGATGACCAATAGATCCTTGTGATGATCATTGTTGAAGTCGGCAAAACTCACGCCAAGAGGTCGGCGACCCGTTGAATAGTCTTTCGGTTCACGAAAAGATCCGTCACCGTTTCCAATCCAAATGGAAACGGCATTCGACATCGGTCCTCCATTGGTCACCACCAGATCCAATTGCCCATCCGCATTAAGATCCGATAAGGCAACGGACGTCGGAGTGTCTCCATGTTCGTACTGAACTCCGTGTCGAAATTCGCCGGTCCCATTCCCTAGAAAGACTTTCACCTTGTCGTTACGCAAAGCGACCACCAGATCTGTATGATGATCGCCGTTGATATCGTCGGTCGCCAGGGCAATCGGTGCGCGATGCACGGGATAACGTGGGCCCTCTTGAAACTTTCCAGTTCCATGCCCGAGCAAGATCATGATCTCATCCCCACCGGAGCACGCTAGCGCTACATCGGCATGTTGGTCATGATTGAAGTCGCTCATCACGAGAGAGCGGGGTTCCTGACATACATGAAGCTGGACCTGGTCTTTAAATGTCCCGTCACCATTCCCTAGCAAGATCGAGAGGGTATTACTCGCAATATTGGTGGTGACGAGGTCGGTGAATGAGTCATGATTAAGATCTTCGGTGGTTATGGTGGTCGGATTCCTGCCCACCTTGTAGCTGGCAAAATAATAGAATGGGTCAGGCGGATTATAAGGTTCGCTCTTGGAACAGGCCCACAGGCCGTGACCCATGAGTAGAGACAACCATAGCAGGGAGCAAAGCGGTCTGGTCACGTGCGATTTTCTATCGAGAGGAACCTTCACACCGTCTCCGACACCGAACGCTGCGGGACCAATTGGCCTATATGGCAGAATCAGAAGGCCCAGTATACAGAGGCAGTCTTCCTCCTCGCAATGTGCGGAGGACTTCATCTACCTTTGAATTTCTCCTTCAGCTTACGTTATGATGCAGCGTCGCTTTTAGGAGGAGGGTCATGAGCAAGATAGTCAATGTTGATATTACGATGTACGGAATCGCCGAAGTGCTTACCTGGTGTCATGATCGAAACAAGGGACGCATCCCTGGCGTCGATACGCCGGGCTTCACAAAAATGCAGGAGTTGTTGGCACAAAAGCCGCAGTCCGCGGATTACTTTACGCTGGATCAGTTCTGGAAGAAAAAGGTGACGTTGCCATTGACCGAAGAGGAAGTCTCGACAATCGATCGCTGTCTGTACGACATCCCTAATTTCGACAACGAACCACTCCCCCAAATCAGGCACAAATTCTGGCCACAGCAGTTGGAAGCCCGCTAAAGAAAAGTTTGCCTGCGGCTGAGCAGCAAGTTTTCAGACAACAGGTAGAGAAGCGGCAGAAAAGAGCTTCGGGCGGTTAGAGTGTTCCTTCGCCTTTAAGATACCTTCGGAAACGATCCATGAGCTCGGCTCCCAAGGTCCCGCCTTCAGGCTTCTTCGTCGACGGATCGGCGAAGTGTCCCCGGATTTCCTGGAGACGTTTCTCAGCCTGCTCATTACCCTGCAGACGCTTGGTTTTTTGGAGCGCGGTATCAAAAGCATCGAAGGTCAATTCATGATAACCGAATGAGCGGATACGCTTGACGGCTTTCATCATCGCCTGATTCCGAAACGTCGTCAAATGGTCGGAATCGATTTCATGCAACCCCAGTTTGCGGGCTCGCCGTTCGGCTGCTTTTCTGATCCCGCTACGCACGAAATCCGGACTTGTCTGAAGCCGCTTCCAAGCCTCGTCCGTCCACGCAATTCGCTCCTGAGGTGCTTCCCATAGGTCCTGCAGAACCGACGCATCGATGCGGACCATGTTTTTGATCCTGGCGAGATCTTCCGCGTCTCGCTTCAACATATCGGTCACGAATTCCAGCGCGATGGGCGGCGATTGCTTTACCTTATCATGAAGCAGCGTCAAGGCTTCCTCGGTCCACTCCATCGGTGGTCCTCCCGCCTCGTGGAAGTCACCGAGCGCTTCGACTTTTTCGAACAACTCGACGTTCACTTCGAGATGCCCTCGTTCCGTTGCGATTTCCTCCGCGATTTGCCTGATCATCCCTCGCATAAATTCGGGCACTGTATCCAACCGCTCTTTGGCGGCAGCAGTCCAGGGAAGGCGACCATTGGCCATTTCTTCGGCGGCGGTGGCCATGGCGGCATCGCCGCCCATTCGTCCCATCATCTGTCCCTTAAATTGCTCGAGAATAGCCTCCGTGATTTCTTCGTATCCTAATTCACGCGCTTTCTTTTCAGCCAAACGACGGACCATGCCACGCAAAAATATCGGCGCGCGCTCCATTCGTTTGAGTGCACCATCGGTCCAGTGAATTTCAGTTGAATTTGAGGAATGTGGTAGCGACATTGGGCCTTGCCAGCTTGCTATTGATTGAGTAATTCCTTCAGCTCTTTGCCGGCTTTGAAAAAGGGAACCCGTTTAGCCGGTACCGCCACCGTCTCGCCGGTCTTCGGATTCCGCCCCTCCTTCATCCGACGAGCACGCAGCCGAAAGCTACCGAAGCCGCGAATCTCCGTTTTATCGCCGTTTCGCAGTGAATCCCTGACACAATCGAAAATGGTGTTGACGACCACTTCTGCCTGTCGTTTCGTCAAGGCAGTGACTTGCTCAGAAACTTTTTCGATGATCTGCGCCTTCGTCATATCGACTCCCCCTTAGTCGCGATAACCGCCACACCTTCATGGGCACACTAGAAGGCCATCAAGTATTTGAAGCTCACGCCCGGGTGCATATCGACCTTTGGAAACATCAGGCTGAGCTTCGAATCGAGAATTTCACGAAGGGAAAAGCGGCGTCGCGGTTCGATCACCTTCGGCTCCCCTTCGATCCCGACCACTTCCGCGGCCAATTGAATCGCATCTTCCAAGTCGCCGAGTTCGTCGACCAGCTTCGCTTCTTTGGCCTGGCGTCCGGTAAAAATCCGGCCGTCGGCCAGCGCTTGGGCAGCCCGAGGTTCGAGAGATCGGCCTTCCGCTACCGCTTCGATAAACTGCTTGTGGACGTCATCCATCACGGTTTGCAACAAGCTTCTTTCATCCGCGCTCATCTTCCTGAGAGGTGAACCCACATCCTTATACTTCCCGCTCTTGATGACCACCCCTTCGACCCCGATCTTCTGGAGCAATCCTTCCACATTGGCCGTTTCCATGATGACGCCGATGCTGCCGGTCAGAGTCCCGGGGTTCGCCACGATCCGATCCGTGGCGGCAGCGATATAATACCCTCCCGATGCGGCGACGCTTCCCATCGACGCGATAACCGCCTTGTTGTTCTTGCTCCTGACCCGCTTGACCGCGTCGTAAATCTCCTGTGATGGTACGACACCGCCTCCTGGACTATCAATTCTGATGACGATAGCCTTCACGGAAGGATTCTCGCTGAATCGCTTCAGCTCCCCGACAGTCGTTTGAGAATCCAAAATGACTCCTTCAACCCGAATCAACGCTATTCGGTCGTCGGTTGATAGATCAAGATCGGGGAAAAAGAGATTGATCAGGATCAACATCCCCAATCCCGCGATAAAAATCCAAAACACTTTCCGTAACAGATGGTGCTTTCGCGGACGTTCCGCCTGTGTCACTTCATCCGCCATTGCCCACATCCCATACCTTCACTCAAGCGGGTGGTCTTAGCTTTGCTCGTCCGAATGGGACCGTTTTCGGCTCTGCTTGGCGGCCCGCCCCAAACTCTGGTCCAGCACGCCTTGCGTCGAGTGATAGTCGTCAACCTGCTTGCGCTCCCAGTCCAGTTGATGGTCGCGTAGGCTGAGCGCAATCTTGCGCTCCTCTCGATCGACTTTGATTATCTTCGCCGTAACGTCGTCCTGCAACTTAAACTTTTCTTCCAGCTTTGCGGGAGGTTCAAGACCGGATTCGCTGACATGAATCAGGCCTTCCACCCCACCGTCCATTTCGATGAAGATTCCAAAATCAGCGACTTTCGACACTTTGCCGGTCACGGAATCACCGACGCGGTAACGTGATGGAATCGCTTCATCCCAAGGGTCTCGAGCCAACTGCTTGTACCCCAATGAGAGCCGCTCTTTTTCCTTGTCGATGCGCAACACGATCGCTTCCACTTTTTGCCCTTTTTTAAAGAGCTCGGAGGGATGTTTGATATGTTTGGTCCATGACATGTCCGAAATATGGATGAGCCCGTCGATCCCCTCTTCGAGTCCGACAAAGGCGCCGAAATCGGTCAGGCTCTTCACCTTTCCTTCGATGCGGGTCCCGATGGGATATTTGCCCTCGATCATGTCCCAGGGATTTGGTGCCGTCTGTTTCATTCCCAATGAGATCTTGCGGCTTGCAGGATCCACGTTCAGCACGGCAGCTTCCACTTGATCACCGACCGCGACGACTCTCGACGGATGTCGGACTTCGTGCGTCCAGGACATCTCGGAAACATGCACCAATCCTTCAACCCCCGGCTCAAGTTCCACGAACGCTCCATAATCGGTCAGACTCACCACACGACCACGGACCCTGGTACCGACGGGATATTTGCCGGCAACATTGGTCCAGGGATCCGCGCTCTTCTGTTTAAGCCCCAGCGAAATACGACCCGTTTCACGATCGTATTTCAACACCGTGACTTCAACCTTGTCTCCCACCGTAAACATTTCCGATGGGTGTCCGACTCGGCCCCAGGACATGTCGGTAATATGCAGCAACCCATCGATCCCGCCGAGGTCGATAAACGACCCATAATCGGTGATGTTCTTGACGGTGCCTTGAATGAGCTGCCCCTCTTTAAGATTAGCCAACGTCGTCTGCCGTTTTTTATCCCTGGTTTCTTCCAACAACACACGACGCGAGACCACCACATTGCCCCGTCTGTGGTTGATCTTGATGATCTTGAGGGGGAAGGTCTTTCCAACGAGCCCATCCAGGTCACGAACCGGATGAAGATCAATTTGCGAGCCCGGCAAGAACGCCTTGACGCCGATGTCGACCATCATGCCGCCCTTGATGCGCGAGACAATCTTCCCTTCGATACTCTTTTCTTCTTTGTAGAGCTTTTCGAGTTCTTCCCAAATTTTCATCTTGTCCGCTTTTTCCTTGGAAAGAACAAGATTGCCGTCTGCATCCTCACATTCTTCGATATAGACCTGAAGTCGATCGCCGATTTTCAAATTGTGCAGTTCCTCGGAAGGGAACTGATCGCTCGGGATCATCCCTTCCGATTTGTAACCGATATCGACGATGACCTTGTCCTTGGTCATGGCCACTACCCGGCCTTCGGTAATCGTGCCTTCTTCAAGGTTACGGAAGGTTTCTTCATACAATGCCGCCAAGGCATTGCGGTCTAACTGAGCGTCACTGCTGTTGGATACCGTACCCATATCAACGTCCTACTCTTCCGACTCTCGTCGGGTGCTGATGGTGTAATTGCCGGGCTCACTCAGCGTTGTGAGCGTCGGCGGCCGGCCTGTTCGGTGTTTCGGAAGCCTGATCTTCTCTCCTTTTTGGAAGGGGAACCTGACCTAAGGCTGCAATATGCTCGATCACCGTACGACTGACCTCTTGATAGAACTGTTTCGTTTCCGCCCTCTCCTTTTGTGTGGCCGTTTCGAACTGAATAGGATCTCCGAATCGTACCGTAACTTGGTGCCACCGTGGCCGACAAGCGCCTGGCGGCAACACATCGAACGTCCCCTTCAGATACGCCGGAACGACCGGGCAGCCTGTCTGCGACACGATAACTCCGATACCCGCTTTCGGCTGCCGAAGATGGCCATCCAGACTGCGTCCGCCTTCCGGGAAGATGACTACCACCTTCCCCGACCGAATCAGGTGGATCGCCTTACCAAACGCTTCTCGGTCGAGGCGCCCCAGCCTCACTGGTATCCAGCCCAAGGCCTGCAATATGCCGTTCAATACTGGGATGGGAAATAAATCATTCCGTCCCAGATACCACGCCCTTCGATTCATCCCACAGCCGAGCAGGGGAATGTCAAGATAGCTGGCGTGGTTCGCAGCAATCAGCACCCCTCCGCTACGAGGGACCTTACCTTCGACACGATACCGGAAACAAACCCAGCTAACGATTCGTGCCAAAACCCACAGGATGCCGTAGACGATTCCGCTCACGACCCGGACGACACCACCGCAATCATCCGCTCCACCACCTGGTCTGGACTGAGTGCAGAGGTATCGATGAATCGTGCGTCACCCGCCGGACACAATGGATCGACCTGGCGGGTCCGATCCCGTCGGTCTCGGTCCGACAGATCCCGGGACGTCGTTTCAACTGTTCCGTCACGGCCCGCCGCGACCAGCTCACGATGCCGCCGCGCGACTCGTACGTCCGCGTCTGCCTCCAGAAAGAATTTGTATGGAGCCATGGGGAAGACCTTGGTGCCGATGTCTCGCCCCTCTGCAACCACCGAGCCTCGTTGACCGATTTGGCGTTGGATCGGCAACAACCACTCGCGGACTGCCGGGATAGCCGAGACGACTGAGGCTGCTTCGGTCACTTCAGGCGTACGAAGTTCCCCCGTGACGTCAATGCCGTCGAGGAAGACCTGCATCGTTCCATTGTGAAACTGCATGTGGATCGAGATGGCCGGCAAGAGCTTCGTCACCTGCTCGCGATCAGTCGGACGTATTCTAGACCGCAAGGTTTTCCACGCAACGGCTCGATAGAGCGCCCCTGTATCGAGGTAAAGATAACCAAGACGAGCCGCTAATAGTTTGGCGACTGTACTCTTGCCGACTCCTGCAGGTCCATCAATCGCGATAATCAATCTATGCCTCTCAATTTCGAGCTACACATCACGCGGGCTGCGCCAACAGATCGAGCAGTACCTTCTCGAAGTTTGGAAATGACGTATCGATGCAGCTCGTGTCAGCAATCGTCATACGCTCTTCCGCGGTCAGTCCACCGATGGCGAGAGACATCGCCACACGATGATCTCCATGGCTTTCCGCCTTATCCGTGGCTTTCAGCCGACCGTTCTCTCCTCCTCGGCCTAATCCTCGAATGATCATCCCGTCCGGCCGTTCCTCGATGAGAGCTCCCATGGCATTCAACTCGCGGCTCATTGTCGTAATCCGGTCGCTCTCTTTGACTCGTAGTTCCTCTGCTCCGGAAATGATGGTGTCTCCCTCCGCCACGGCGGCAGCTACACACAGCACGGGAAATTCATCGATGGTTTTCGGAATGAGATCATGGCTGATCGTCACACCTCTCAGGGTGGATGACTTCACACGAAGATCCGCGACCGGCTCGCCGGCCGCGTCTCGCAGATTACGCACCTGAATGTCGGCTCCCATCCCTTTCAGGACCTCGATCAGACCGGTTCTGGTCGGATTCATCCCGACATTGCGAACGGTAATATCGGATCCCCGTATAATCGTCGCTCCTACGAGGAAAAAAGCGGCGGCTGAGAAGTCGCCGGGAATGGTCACATCCACACCTCGCCATCCGAGTGAAGGTCGTCCTTCCAAGATCAGAGCGCCCTCTTCTTTTGCGAGCGGGATTCCGAAGAACTGAAACATGCGCTCAGTATGGTCCCGTGACAGACGGGGTTCCTTATACCGGGTCTTCCCTTGAGCAAAGAGGCCGGCAAGCAGGAGCGAGGACTTAATCTGCGCGCTCGCAACCGGAGAACTGTACTCGATACCGTGAAGACCGGTTCCTGTAATCGCCAAGGGAGCCAGTTCTCCGCCTTTACGGCCGCCGATGACGGCGCCCATCTCACGCAGCGGTTTGACGACCCGTCCCATAGGACGCCGTCTAATCGATTCATCGCCCGTGAGGATGGAGAAGAAGTCTTGCCCGGCCAAGAGGCCGGTAAGCAGGCGGATGCCGGTTCCGGAATTGCCGCAATCGATGGGAGCGCTGGGTTCGGATAATCCCCAAAACCCCTTTCCAGAGACGATCAACCCGGTTGAAGTCTGCGTGATGGGAATCCCTAACGCTTGAAGGGCCCTCATGGTATTCAGACAATCTTCCCCTTGGCAATAGCCCGCGATGGTGCTGGTGCCTTCTGCCAGTGCCGTAAGGATAATAGCCCGATGGGTAAGAGATTTATCGCCGGGAACGGTCGTCGTTCCTCTGAGCGGCCCGCCCGGCGTGATCGTCAATGAGGTCATGAGTTGCTCGGAGAAGAACTAGTCAACTTTTCTCGCTCGCCTTTGGCCCGTTCAAGCAACTTTTCGATTCCGGCTGCATCCCCAGCCTTGATCGATTGCTTCAATTCTTCCAGGGCCCGCATATATCTGTCGATATAGGACACTACATTATCTCGATTCCACAAGAAAATATCGCGCCACATTTCAGGGGAACTCGCGGCAATCCTGGTCGTATCCCGTAAGCCTCCTCCGGAGTGACCGGCAAGATCCAATGAAGGTACCTGCTGATCGCGAAGGTCGCTCAAGGCATTCATCAGCGCAAAGGCTGCCACATGGGGCAAGTGACTGACGGCTCCTAGGATTTGGTCGTGCAGATGTGGATCCATTGTTAAGACCGTCGACCCGGTCTCCTCCCACAGTCGCCTAATTCGACCAAGCGCCTCTGGATTCGTTCGTTGTGTCGGCGTCAGAATGCAGCGAGCCCCCACGAACAATTGATCCGACCCTGCCGCAACTCCCGTCTTTTCTTTCCCCGCTATGGGGTGGGCCCCGACAAAGTGCACACCAGCAGGCATGGCAGCTTCAGACCGTTCGACCAAGGTTCCTTTCACGCTGCCTACATCACTGACGATCACGCCGGGAGCAAGGCAATGAGCCCATTCATGGAGGTGCTGTTCATAGGTATCGACCGGTGTCGCAAGGATCACCAAGTCCGCTCCACGCACACCTTCGAGAGGATCGTTTACATATCGGTCGATCGCCCCCAATGCAACCGCCGTCTTGAGATTCTCGATACGACGGCCAACTCCGACCACATGATCGGCCAATGCCTTTCGCCGGAGGATCATACCGAATGATCCTCCGATCAGCCCCACACCGATAATCGCGACCTGTCTGAAATGGACCCCCATAGTGTCTCTACAAATCCCTGCCGACGGCTTTCGCGATATTTCTAAGATCAGCCATCAAGGCTTTGAACTTGGAGGGCTTGATGGACTCTTCACCGTCACAGAGCGCACATTCCGGGTTCGAATGAACCTCGATGAGCAGGCCGTCGGCCCCTGCCGCGACAGCGGCTTTCGACATCGGTGCCACAAGGTCCCACTTTCCCGTGGCATGGCTTGGGTCAACGATGACGGGCAGATGCGAGAGACTCTTCAGTGTGGGAATGGCCGCGAGATCCAGCGTATTGCGATATTGAGTTTCGAACGTACGGATGCCCCGCTCGCACAGCATCACGTTTTGATTGCCGCGAGACATGATGTACTCGGCCGACAGGAGGAACTCCTTGATCGTTGCCGACAGGCCCCGCTTCAGGAGCACCGGCTTGTCGTACGCGCCGACCTCCTTCAGGAGCTCGAAGTTTTGCATGTTCCGGGCACCGATCTGAATGATGTCCGCCTTCTCAAGAAAGAGCTCGATGTCCCTCGTGTCCAAAATCTCACTGACGACGGGTAATCCGGTTTGTTTCCTTGCTTCGACCAGATAGTCCAACCCCTCACGGCCCAACCCTTGAAAGGAGTACGGCGAGGTTCTGGGCTTATAGGCCCCTCCACGAAGAATCGTGGCTCCGGAAGCTTTCACTTCATGTGCAATCCCCACCGTCAGTTCAAGACGTTCGACTGCGCAAGGCCCCGCCATGATAGCCAGCTTTTTGGCCCCTATTTTGACTCCACCGACGTCTATGATCGTTTCTTCCTTCTTAAACTCGCGGCTAACCAGCTTCCAGGGTGCAAGGATGGGTAAAACACTTTCTACCCCCGGGAGGGCCGTCAAGGGCTGATTGTGCAGGATTCGGTCATCGCCGATGACACCGATGATGGTGCGTTCCTGTCCGGTGGAGATTTGTGATTTGAGGCCTAGATCTCGCAGACGATCGATGATGTGGTCCACTTCACTTTCCGAGGCTTCAGGTTTCAACACGATAATCATAATATCCTCACTTTTCTTCACTTCCCCCATGCAATACTTTCTTGAGAGCGTGGAGGAAGGCCGCATTTTCATCAGGCTGACCGATGGTGACGCGCAGCATGGTTCCATCAATATGTCGGACGATGATCCCCATTCGGAGCAATGCTTCGAACACCGGTCGCCCATTCTGTTTCGCGTCAAAATAGAGGAAATTGGTCTCGCTCGGGATCGGCGTTATTCCAAGCGCGCGCAGTCCCTGTTCCATCTGTTCCAGACCGGCGGCATTGGCGGCCCGGCTTTTGGCCACATGTTCGTCGTCTCCCAATGCAGCCAGCGCGGCTGCCTGGGCAAGACTGTTGGCATTGAATGGTGGCCGAACTCTATTCAGGAAGTCGATGATCTCCGCTGTGCTGATGCCGTAGCCGATTCGCAGCCCCGCCAGTCCATAGATCTTCGAAAATGTCCGTAAGACGATTACGTTCCGCCCCCGCCTCACATACGCCATCGTATCCGGAAATTGCGGATTGCGGACATACTCGAAGTAGGCTTCATCGAACACGACGATGACATCTTCAGGTACTTCGGCCATGAGCCGATCGACCGCCTTCACCGGGACCATGGTCCCCGTGGGATTATTTGGATTACACACAAAGAGCAATCGTGTTCGAGGCGTCACGGCACGTACCATGGACTCGAGATCGTGGGTCCAGTTGGCGAGGGGGACAACCACCGGCTTGCCGTGGACAGCCGTGACCTCCATCTTATAGATCACGAACGTGTGATCGGCCATGATGGCTTCATCACCGGGGGTCAAAAATGTCCTGGCCAACAAACCAAGGATTTCATCGGACCCATTACCCAGGATGACCTGTTCTCCAGTCACTTTCCAACGGTCGGCTATCGCCTGCCGCAGGCGATAGGCACCTCCGTCCGGATATCGATGCAGCGTATCCTGCGCGCCAACCAGCGCGGCCAAAGCCTTCGGTGAAGGTCCCAACGGATTCTCATTGGACGCAAGTTTGATGACGCGGGTGAGCCCCAGCTCCCGTTGCAGTTCATCGATCGGCTTACCAGGAACGTAGGGACTCAGTGATCGGATATCAGGGTGGACCTGTAGTGCCATAATGATCAGCTATGGACCGGGTAGGAACCCAAAATTTTCATAAAGAGACAGCGCGACTTCACTTCTTCAACGGCCTTGTTGACCCGATCTTCATTAATATGTCCTTCGACATCCACGAAGAAGATATACTCCCACGCTTTGCGCTGCGAGGGTCGGGATTCGATCTTCGTCATATTGATTCCGTGCGAGGCAAACGGCCGGAGCAAGTCATAGAGGGCGCCGACTTTATCCTTCACCGACAGCATCAATGACGTTTTGTCTTTGCCTGTCCGCTCCGACGGCCTCTGAGACAGAACCAGGAAGCGGGTGAAATTGTTCAAGTTGTCTTCGATACGGGCCTTAATCACTGTCAGGCCGTAGAGTTGGCCGGCCAATTCAGATGCAATGGCTGCCGAAGCCGGTTCATCCATGCACAGTTCGGCGGCTCGAGCAGTGCTGGCCACTTCGACCGCGGGGACATGCGAGAGATTGGTCTCTAACCAGTTCCGGCATTGCGCAAGGGCATGCGGATGGGAGTAAATTTTCTTCACGTCTTCGATCAGTCCTGATTTTGACAGGAGATGGTGAGAAACCTCTTGAAGAATCTCGCCATAGATCAGGAGGTTGGAATCGATAAACATGTCGAGGGTATGATTCACGACACCTTCCGTGGTGTTTTCAATCGGTACCACGCCGAAATTAGCCCGGCCCCGTTCGACTTCGCTGAATACCTCTTTAATGCTCTGAACGGGCACATATAGGACGGATGATCCGAACTTTTGCATGCAGGCCATGTGGGTAAAGGTGGCCCGCGGCCCCAGATACGCTACTTTCTGGGGAGACTCGAGCGACAAAGACGCCGACATGATTTCTCGGTAGACCGATCGGATGGCCTCTCCGGGGAACGGGCCTGTGTTGAGCTTCGTGAGCCGTTCGATGATCTCAGCTTCCCGACCCGCGGTGTGGAGGTTGGCCCCGGCATCCAATTGCTTCTTAAGTTTTCCAATTTCAATGACGCTTTTGGAGCGCTCATTGAGCAGCCGAATGATTTCATCATCGATCGTATCGATTTCCTTGCGATATTCTGACATACCTTTGGGCATGCTGAGTCTCGCCTCGGACATCCAAGTGTGGGAGGGCTTCCTCATCCCCGTAGAGGAACGGGGAGCTCTGAGACAAGTAGAGAATTCTACAGGAATGATTGAATCTATTGCAAGGATAGCGCTTGCATGGAAGTTGTGAACAAATGGAACATGCTGGTCTACATCAGCAAGGGAGAAGGCCGTTTGAAGTGATCATACGCCAAACGAGTCACTTGTCGGCCACGACCGGTACGATCCAGGAACCCCGCTTGGATCAGATACGGCTCATACACATCCTCGATGGTGCCCTTGTCTTCCTGAACCGCGGCGGCCAAGGACTCCACGCCGACCGGGCCCCCGTTGAACTTCTCCATGATGGTTTCCAAGATTTTGCGGTCCATGTCGTCGAAGCCGGCCTCATCGATCCCCACCCAAGATAGTCCCTCTTTGGCTACCTGTTCGGTAATATATCCGTCCGCCTTAATTTGAGCATAGTCCCTAATCCGCCTAATCAGCCGATTGACGATCCGCGGTGTGCCGCGTGCTCGGCGTGAGATCTCCGCAGCTCCCGCCGGGTCGATCCCAATACCCAACACCCCGGCCGAGCGCGTCACAATCGCTTCCAGTTCGGACGGCCCATAAAACTCCAACCGGTAGACCAAGCCGAATCGGTCCCGCAGCGGGGAGGTCAGAGAACCGGCCCGGGTCGTCGCCCCCACAAGCGTGAACCGGGGCAGATCAAGCTTGACGGTTCTCGCGGCAGGCCCCTGCCCGATCACCAGATCCAGCTGAAAATCCTCCATCGCCGGATACAGCGCTTCCTCAACGGACGCAGGCAGACGGTGAATCTCATCGATAAAGAGCACATCATGTTCCTGAAGATTGGTCAGAATCGCCGCCAAGTCTCCGGCATGGACTAACACCAGTCCGGACGTCGACCGCAATGCTGCCCCCATCTCCCTCGCGATAATGTGGGCGATGGTCGTTTTCCCAAGACCGGGCGGTCCGTAGAAGATGACATGGTCGAGTGCTTCTTTTCGCTGCTTGGCCGCTTCGATGCAAATTCGGAGCGATTCCTTCATTTTCTCTTGGCCCACGTATTCATCGAGTGTCTGCGGTCGGAGAACGTTCTCCTGACCTCTCTCTTCGTCCGTCGTGCGATTAGTTACGAACCGTTCGGTCATGGCGCGACACCCATGCCTACTTGCCCTCCGGCAGCCGTTGATATTTGGGAGGAGGCGGCAGAGCCCCTTGGCCAGGTTGGGCCGTACTGCCGCAGTCTGGAGGACACCGCTTGTATCCCTGGGTAGAGTCGGGGAAATTGTGCTCCATTTTCCTCGACTGACATTGCGTCAGCCGGCCACCGTCTTTGTTCCCACACCGAGCAGGGACTGAGGAACTGCCGATTTCGGCATAGCCGTCGGGACAAGATCCGCATACACTCAGCATGTTGGCCCCTAGCGGTACACATTGCACGAGCGTCGGGTCCTCGTCTTTGCAGATTTCCGCAGACTGAGTAATCCCGGTTGTAGCATAGCCGTCCGGGCACGTTCCGCAGGTCATTCTGATGCTTTTCGGCTCGGTCGCCTCTTGCGCGACACCCCACGATGGAACTATGACCGCGAGAACAGCCCCGATCAAGGTGCGGCTGATAAGTAGTTTACGGATATGACCGGTGTCGCGAGGCATAGAGTTACCCCTTTGCAAGTTCCTTGAGCCCTTTGCGGATGAGGTCTTTCAGCGCCAACGATTCTGTCGCAGCCTGTGTCACCCGCTTCAAGGCTTCCTTGGCATCCTGAGCGCGATATCCCAAGTTTACCAGAGCAGAGAGCGCATCCTCGTACGGCCCATCCAGCTCAGACGCGTCAGCCCTAGGAGCCTGGTGGCGAATGCCCTGGATTCTATCCACCTTGTCTTTCAGCTCAAGCGCGATACGCCCCGCCGATTTCTTCCCGATTCCCGGAACGGTGGCGAGCGTATCGACATCTTCGGACTGGATCGCCTGAACAAGATCCGTAACCGACAAACTCGAAAGCACGCTGAGGGCGAGCCTTGGACCGATGCCGGACACGCTGGTCAGCAGCAAAAATGATTGCTTTTCGCTTTGCGAGAGAAACCCGAAGAGCTGAATGGCATCTTCGCGCAGATGCGTATGAATATTCAGTGCGGTAACTTCGTCGAGATTCGGCAGAGCATAATAGGTGCTGAGCGGAATATGAACTTCGTACCCGACACCCTGGACGTCGAGCGTCAAGTGAGTGGGTGCCTTGAAGGCCAACCGCCCCGTGAGAAAGGCGATCATGTCGTCTCGTTATCCGAGGGCAAGAACCGTGGTGGTGCGCCGGTGGTTCATCCCGCCGCGGTCGCCGCGACTTTCTCCATCACTTCATCCGGGATATCAAAATTCGCGTGAACTTTCTGCACATCATCATGCTCGTCCAAGATTTCCATCAGCTTAAGCATCTGTTCGGCTGATTTTTCGTCAAGGCGGATCGTGTTCTGCGGGATAAAGGTGATTTCTGCCAGGACCGTATCGATTTTGGCATCGACCAGCGCTTTCTTCACCGCCTCAAAATCGTGAGGGCTGCTGAGCACCTCATAACTCTTCTCCCCGACCTTCACGTCTTCCGCGCCGGCATCGAGAGCCAACGAGAGAAGCGTGTCTTCATCAACCTTGCCCTTCTCAATCGTGATGAGCCCCTTCTTATGAAACTGCCAGGCGACAGCGCCCGCTTCCGACATATTGCCGTGATTCTTTGTCAGGAGACTGCGAATCTCGGCGACGGTTCGGTTCCGGTTGTCGCTAGTAATCTCCAGAAGAAGTGCAGTCCCTCCGGGACCATACCCTTCTAAGGAAAACTCCTCGTAAGTCACACCAGGCAGTTCCCCCGTCCCTCGCTGGACGGCTTTCTTCATCGTGTCGCCAGGCATATTGGCTTCCTTGGCCTTGGCGATCGCCAGACGCAGCCGGGGATTCCCGTCGGGATCACCACCGGACCGAGCCGCAATGGTCAGCTCACGAATGATTCGCGTGAAGATCTTTCCGCGCTTCGCGTCCTGGGCTCCTTTGTGCCGTTTGATCGTGGCCCAGTGGCTATGTCCACCCATCTATTCCTCCTCTACCCTGGCTCGAACTCTATGAGCTGGTTAGAGATGTGTCCTGAAGGTGCAATCACAATAAGGATCTAGAGGTAGCACAGGCTTCAGAAAGGTGTCAAATGCACAACTGCATCGCAGGAGTTACCTCGGATATCTATTGGGAATACACGAGAAGTAGAAGACCAAAGAGGATCACGGATCCCGCCCAGGCGACTTCCCACCGTTTCCTTGTATGTGGCAAAGCGCCGGGTAGCCAGGAAGCCACACCCTTGAACAAGCCGGCACCGACACCCACGAGGGCCAACAATGAATGTTGAAACTGGATCTTCGTCGCAGCGGGGTGATTTCCGTGTGAATGGAGGAACAGCCACAGCGAGCCGGCCAAGGTCGACATGACTAGTGGAGCCGCCCACACCGGGTGCCGAACCCTGCCCATCCGACGCAGTGTCTCACACAGCGCAATCAGTAAGGCCATGACCCCATAGATTTTGTGCTCGATGATTTCCCTGTCATGGCCATAAAACGTTTCGACAAAGCCGAGTGAGCCGACCGGCCAGGCATCGTGGTCGCTCGAGACCAACAGATACAGCCCGGTGGTACCGAGAGCACCGGGCAAAATGAGACGAGTCCAGAACGGCAATGGAAGTTGTAGCGCATAGCCTAACTCGGCAAGCCCGAAGAGCACATCACAGAGGCCGGCGAAGTGATGATTAAACTCCGAATAGGCGATTCCTTCTGAGGATCCTTCCCAAGTTTCCCCGACGTGTCCACGGTGTTCATGTGGCACCCCTGCCTGACCGGACACAGCGTAATGGTCGGAGTGTGATTGTGCATGTGCTTCTGAAATCCAGATGAGTGGAACAATGACGAACAAGAGGACGGATGCCGGTAGGACCACCGTTTTACACACAGGTTTCTCCACTCGTAAGATGGCAGACGATCCGTTTACAGGGAGGCGTCGATTGATTTATTCGAAATACAGAAGAAGCTGAATGCCTATAATGATCACGAATCCAGCCCAAGCGACTTCCCATCGCTTCGGAGAACGATTCGAGGCGCGTGATGTCCACGAAACCATTGCGTTCGACATGGCCGCCCCGACCCCCAAGCTTCCAAGAAGTGCATGGTGCAGTTCGACCGTGTGATTACCCGGGTGATTCCCATGTGAATGGAAAAAGAGCAACAGCGCTCCACTCACGCCAAAAAACAGCAACGGAGCTGCCCAGGCAGGATGGTGAGTCCAACCGATTCGGCGGAGCGTCTCACTCACTGCTGCGGTCAAGGCAAAAACTCCATAGAACTTATGCTGGAGTATTTCTGGATCTTGTCCGGAAAATGTCTGAACAAAACTCAGTGAACCGATCGGCCAGGCTTCATGATCACTCCAAATCAGCAGATAGGCCCCAATGACCCCCAGCGCACCCGGGAGAACAAGACGAGTCCAGAACGGCAACTGATACCGCAAAGCATGCCCTAACTCAGCAACACCGAAGAGCAACACAAATAGCCCGGCAAAGCGATGATTGAACTCCGAATAGGCGACTCCTTGGGACGACCCTTCCCACTTTTCACCGCCATGTATCCCATGAGAACTATGCGCGGCGCCCCCCTCACCGGAGATCACTGGGTGACTAGACAGTTGCGCTTGTACATGGGATAGCCAGTGAAACGGAATGACGACTAGGATGAAACACGCAAGCACACAGAGCCCAAACATCTTCATACGAAAGCGCCCCCGAACAATCGAAAGGCCCATCCAGACGGCCAGATGGGCCTTCAAAACACCTGCTGCATGCAGCTCTGGACTACATGAACTTCATGAACTTGTCCTTCGCCTCATCCATCACTTGCGCGGTGATGGTCGACACCCCGCGTTCCTTGGCCAGCCGTTCGATTTCTTTCCGAGCCATGGGACGGATGAAGTCCGGGATGTTTTCAAGCCGCTGTTCCGCCTCGTGCGACCAGGTCATCCCGTTGGGCGAATCGTTCTTCGAATCATCCATCACTTGCAGCGTGATGGTTTTAAAACCCTGTTTTCGCGCATAGGTCTCGACACTCCCCTGAACCATCGGCTTCACAAAGGCAGGAAGGCGATCGAGTTTTTCCTTGGCATCGGGCGTCCAGGTGAATTCGGATGGCCCTGAAGTCGCACCATTTCCGGGCTTGCCGGTCGCGGTCAACCCCATTTCGGCTACCATAGCCGAGAACGGACAGCCGCTTGTTTTTTCAGGTGCTTTAGCCGGCGAGGCAGTTGTGGAGACTATGGTCGGCGCATTCTCAGGTGGTTTACTTACCGCAGGGGTAGTGGAACCGTTTCCCGCTAAAGCACGCAACCCTTCCATGGACGCTGCCGGTTCCGCACGAGGGGCCAGCTTCAGGCCCAAGGCATTCATCATGTTCGTTTCACCGGCATTGGTCACCATCGAAAACTTCGCGCTGCAGGATGGACAGGCAAAAAAGACACCGAGAGATCCCTCCTCCGGCTTTTCGACCTTTTCCAGGCTCATATAGGTTTCACAGTTGAGACATACAAATTTCATAAAGACTCCTCATCTCTCGGCCCAGGTGATTCTGAGAGCGTTTCGAGTGCCTTATCAACAAGAAACGTACGCTATCACAAGGGTTTTCGAGGAGTCAAACAGTCAGGACGGTGCAGTAGCGAGCTAAGCCGCCTCTAGCTCGAAGTGATGGCTTTGAACCTTCCTCCTGGCCCGTTAGAATTAAAACGGACTTTCACAGATTGGATGGAAAGAGTCGCGGCCTCCAGCAGGCACGAAGTTCCTCGCCGAGGATGTTGGTACGCTTTTGAGGCTTACTGCCTCAGTTGGAAGATGAATGATGACCCGACAGTGCATGATCGGTATGCAGAGTATGTCAATCTGGCCAACGCAGGACAGGAAAACATGTTAAGGGGCCGCGATCTCGCCGAATTAAGGAACTGACACTGAATTTTTCCCGTGTGCCGGTCTGACGGTCGATCAGTTTAAGGCGTTGCTCCAAAAAGATCCAAAGGAAGATAGAAGGGTCGTGCCCCCAAAAACGCCGGCTAGATCGAATACTGGAAGACCGGTTTCGCCCCGATGGCTTGGGCCAGCACACCCCGGCGTTTCAATTCGTCGAGGATACGAGCCGTGGCGGCGTCAAAATCCGTGGGCCCAGTCAGGACAACATCCGTGTTCGGCGGCGGTTCCTCTTCAGATTTGCTCATATGGACGGCAATGACCGGCGCGGGATGGACCAGAGTTCTGATCGCCTGGGACGCCTCGCGATAGGCCAGGCTGAAGGGATTGGTCGTCGAGACGACGATCAAACCGGTGTCGGTGAGTAGACGCGCCACTTCGCCGTAACGCCGAGCCATTTCCGTCGTCTGTCCCCGCTCTTCTTCACTCAAATCGGCATCGAGCCCACGGCGAAGATTCTCACCATCTAATAAGTAGGCATGGCGCCCGTCCGCCACGAGGCGTGCTTCAAGCTTTCTCGCCAAGAACGACTTGCCGGTGTGCCGACCGCCGGTAATCAGAACGACTGCCGCTCGATGGCCGTACTGTTGGGCACGGTCCTCCACAGTGACTTCCCCCTTGACCCACGCGAAGTCCCGCCGCCTGGCTTCTTCGCGGAGAAACTCCTGATCGTCGTGGACCAGTTCGGTGATGATGCCCCCACCCGCGATATCGTACTCATCCACCAGGACGAAGCGACCGGTGGCGTCGATCGAGGCCGAAAGGTCAAACGCGACCGGCACTTTGGTGCGTAGCGTCAATTCTGCGACTTGGTTCTTACTGACGGCGTTGCTCCCCTGTTGCTGAGCGAGGTCCATCGTGTCGATGATCCGATGGATGATGGCGACCTCGCAGTCCACTTCTTTGGTTGCCACGCGTAAGAGATATTTGCGACCTTTTTCCAATGACCTCTTGCCGAGCCAAAACAGATTGGCTCGAAAGGCGGTTGAGACGAGCGGTAGATTCTCCTGATGTGAGGCGATTTCTCCGCGCTCCACAAAGATCTGCTCGTCGAGCGTGATGCCGATCGATTGACCGGCATGCCCCTCGGTCGGTTGCGGCTCGATATTGAACGCTTCCACAGTTCTAATATTGGCCCGCTTGTTTGAAGGTGAAAAGACCACATGATCGCCTACCTTGAGACGTCCTGCGGTAATTCGACCGGTGATGATGCGGCGCGCGTCGAACTTATACACGTCCTGCACGGGCAATCGGAGGGGTTGTTCGGAACGGGCCGCCTCTTTCGGAAACGCACTGAGAGTTTCCAAAACGGTTGATCCGCTGTACCAGGGCATCTGCTGGCTGCGATTCGCGATGTTGTCGCCGAGCTTCGCACTCACCGGAATAAACTGCGACGGGACGGCTTTGAACTGCCCCAGAAATTCCCGGTACTCCTTTTCAATCCCCTCGAACACGTCCTGCCGATATCCGACCAAGTCCATTTTGTTGACCACCACCGCAAACTGCCGAACGCCGAGCAACGACAACAGATACCCGTGTTTCTTCGACTGTTCCTTGACCCCCTCCAAGGCATCGATGAGCAGCAGTGCCGCCTCGGCGCGCGCCGCGCCGGAAATCATGTTTTTGAGGAACTCTTTGTGACCGGGGGCGTCGATGATGATGTACTGCCGGCCTTTCCACATGAAAAACGTACGAGCCGTATCGATCGTAATTCCTTGCTCCTGTTCCTCCAGGAAGGCATCGAAGAGGAACGCATACTCGAATTCCTTCCCCTGTTGCTTGCAAATGGCCTGCACCTTCTCCAACTTGCCGTCGGGTAGTGAGCCGGTGTCGGCATAGAGCCGCCCGAGCAACGTGGACTTGCCGTGATCCACATGACCGACGATCACAATGTTCAAATTTTCAGACGGCTTTGTATCGGATGTCTTCATAGTCCTTTCCATTCAAACAGGCAGGCCAGCGAGGCCGCAGGTGAGAAACAACCGGAGGCGTAGTGTCTGAAGTACGTTGAGGATTGTTTCGATCTGGGAACGAAGCTGGATGCCTGTTTCAACATTCTGCCTACATGTATCCGTCTTTTCGCAGCAATTCCATCCCACGGCCTTCATCCTGCGCCCGTCCTGATCGCTCGGCCACGGTGGTATGTCGAAGCTCTTCGATGATGTCATCCACGGTCTTGGCGGTAGATTTGATCGGCGTGGTGCAGGGGGCACAGCCGAGGCTGCGATAGCGTGTGCCGTCGCCCTTGTCGAGATACAGATCGATGAACGGAATGTTTTCGAGCTTGATGTACTCCCAAATATTGATTTCGGTCCAATCCAGCAAGGGGTGGATACGGATGTGCGTGCCGGGCGGAAATGTCGTCTTATATTGATCCCAGAGTTCCGGTGGCTGATCTCGGAAATCCCAGTCTCCGTGTTTATCACGCGGAGAGAAATAACGTTCCTTGGCTCTCGTCCCCTCTTCATCCGCGCGAACGCCGAGAATCACGCCGGTGTACCCTTTGTTTTCCAACAACTGCTTGAGGCCGTTCGTCTTCAGCGCCGTGCAACAGACCACCCGGCCCATCGTGTGGTTCATGCCCGCCGCCAAGGCCTCCTTGTTCTGGCCCACAACCAGATCCAGACGCCATTCGCGGGCCAGACGGTCCCGGTACTCGATCATCGCGGGAATCTTGTAACTGGTGTCGACATGCAGGAGCGGAAACGGCACATGCCCAAAGAAAGCCTTGCGGGCCAGCCAAAGGAGCACGGTCGAATCCTTGCCCATCGACCAGAGCATGGCAAGATTGTCAAAGTGTTTATAGGCTTCCCGGAGAATGTACACGCTTTGATCTTCGAGTTGCCGCAGATGTTTCATACCCTTATCCTTCGTCCTTCCGCCGTGGTCTTAGGCTGCGACCGGCTGTCGCACCAATTCCTCAAGCTTACGGGCCGCCGTTCCGCCTTCGAGCGCAGCGCGTGCCGCGGGGAAGCATGCAGACAACGACGCTCCTTTGCCCGCCGCATAGAGCAACAGGGCCGCATTCATCAGCACCCAATCTCGAGGCCCGCCCGGAACTTGGTTTCGAAGAATGCGCCGGATCAGATCAGCTTCCCTTTCCCGCTGGTCGGGAGGAAACCCCGCCATCTCGCGCGAAGGAGCGAATCCGAAGCCGAAGTCTTTCGCGGCTACGCCGAGCGGGGTGATGCGCTCCTCCCTTATTTCCAGGACCCTCGTCACCATCGAAACCGACAATTCCGGATCACCTTCAACCCCACGGATCACCAACGCTCGTCGGCATCCGAGAATGCGCAAGGCTTCGGCGGTCTTCTCAAAATGAGGCGGGTGCGATAATCCGACCACCTGGACCGCCGCCCGAGCAGGGTTCAGAAGTCTGGCGATCGGGTGGAACACGTTCCGGACCCCAAGCTCTTGTCGCATTTCCAAAAATCGGTAGAGAGGGGGGTGGTACAGTCCGATATCCAGGTAAGCAAAACCCTTCTTGCCGACTTCCTCTGCAACAAACGCGGGATCCGCATCGACGGGAATACCCAAGGCTTTCAGCACTCCGGCGCTGCCTGGACGGCCCGGAATGCCGTCATAGCCATGCATCAAAATCACTGCTCCAGCCGAAGCGGCCACGATCGACGCAGCCACAATCGCGTGAAACGTGTCCTGCTTCCCCGCATAACTCGGCACATCGACGAGTGCCAAATCCTTCGAGACCGCGAGAGGGAGCACATACTGTCGAGCCGCAGCCGTTAAGGCAGCCAACTCCGTGACCGACTCCATCTTGAACCGCATGGCAATGAGGAAAGCCCCCACTTGTGCCGGCGTGGCCTCACCTTCGATCAACGCTTTCATCGCCTGTTTGCACTCGTCCCATGTAAGGTCTTTGGACGCCTTGGGACCTTTGGCAATTTTGGCGAGGAGATCTTGAATCGGCATGTCAGGACTTGTGCAGGCCGCATTCGGTTTTGGCAAAGTTTTTCCAGCGACCGGTCCGTGGATCGTCGCCGGGTGCCACGGGGGCGGTGCAGTGCATGCAGCCGATGCTTGGATAATTCTGATCGTGCAGCGGGTTGTACGGCACTTCGTAGACCTTGATGTAAGCCCACACCTCCGCCCATGTCCAACGCGCTAGCGGATTGACCTTGACCAGTTTAAATTTCTCGTCCCACTCGATCAAGCCGGCATTCGCACGAGACGGGGCTTGATCGCGTCTGATGCCGGTAATCCAGGCATCGTACCCTTGGAGCACGCGCATCAACGGCTCGACCTTACGGAGCTGACAGCAACGGTCCGGATAACTGGCCCACAGTGCGGGGCCATAGGACTCTGCTTGTTTCTGCGGTGTCAGCAATGACTTCACCTGGACGACTTGCGCCTGCTTGAGCCCATAACGGTCTATAACTCGGTCCCGCGTGGCATAGGTCTCGGGAAACAGAAAATCGGTATCGAGATAAAACAACGGCACCGCAGGGTTGATTCGATACACCATGTCCACGAGAACGACATCCTCCGCCCCGAAACTGCAGGCCAGAACAATCTTCCCGTATCGTTCAATGGCGGCTGCCAGCACATCTTGAGGCTGCTTCGTCTCAAACGAAGTCCCCCACGCCTTGAGCTCTGCGATGAGTTCGGTTTGCCCGCCGACCATAACAAATCAGCTCCCCTTGTCTCAGCCTCGTTATCCGTCAACCTTCTCCACCAAAATCCGATAATGCGATGCTTCCGGTTCCAGCGCTTCTTGGATCAGTACCTTATGCCCGTCATTCTTCAGGCTCATCGGCACGTTCTTGATCGGTTCGCCTGCATCCAGCCAGACTTCGAGCTTCTCCCCCCCATCCATCATTTCGAGTTTCAACTTGGTCTTTACATAGTTCATCGGGCAGGCGACCCCACGAAGATCGTACACCGGTGCACCGGTTGGAGCGGGAGCAGCCGGTTTGGCTTCGACCGGCGCCGGTGCCACCGGAGGCTTCTCCTCTTTCACAGCCGATAGCTTAAGGTCCTTGCCTATCTGTTCCGTCGCGCCCCGGCAGGCATCGACAAACCCCTTGGCAAAGGCCATTTTCTGCTGCGCCGATTCAGCCGACGTTTCTTTCGGGCCCAGATCTCCGACCTTCTGGTTCAAATCTCGATAGATGGACGGTAC
>DATIGP010000055.1:0-4587 GCA_035454625.1 Nitrospira sp. | reverse complement strand
CAACACGGCAAGGTAGGCGCCCAGGTACTTTCGCGCGCGATAGCAGAATAGATCAATGGCGAACTCCGCCCCTTTGTCCCGCTCCCGCTCGGCCGCAAGGAGCAGTTCCCGCATGTCGTTAGACCGACCCGAAAGTCCCAGCAGGCCTGACCGTTCGTTAAGCCACCGATCAACTTCAGCGACATCAACCTTCTCCTGATCGGACAGGTAGCCGACAATGGAGGCATCCACATCGCCGGAACGTGTCCCCATGACCAACCCTTCCAACGGGGTGAACCCCATCGAGGTTTCGACCGACCGGCCTTGTGCGATCGCGGTGACGGAGCAGCCATTTCCCAACTGCACTGTGATGAGACGGATCTCCTCCAATGGATTTCCTGTGTAGGCCGCATACCCGTCCGCGAGCGAGGCATGCGCAATCCCGTGGAAACCGTAACGGCGGATCCGGTGCCGCTCAGCCAGCTCAACGGGAAGCGCATACTGCTTGGCGACCTGTGGCATGGTCTGGTGAAAGGCCGTATCAAACACGGCCACCATCGGCAGCGCCGGACCAAGAGCTGTTCTGGCTCCTCGAATCCCTGCGAGACACGAGGGATTGTGGAGAGGCGCCAATGCCGACAGCGCATCGATTTCAGCCTCGACCTCCTCGGTAATCAATGTGGACTTCACAAACCGATCCCCTCCGTGCACGACCCGATGTCCGACCGCTTCGATCTCATCCAGTGAACCGGTCAATCGGTCGAGCAGAACACGCAACGCGTGCGCATGGTCCCGGATCTCCAACGTCGTCGTCGAGCGGTCTCCCGTGTGGTCCATGAGCTCAAAGCTTGCCGCGCTTCCGATCCCCTTCACAGCACCCTGGAGCAACGCCGGTCGAGCGGTCAATAGTCCCGACGGCTCCTCCACCACTTCGACGAGCCGAAATTTGATCGACGAGCTTCCGCTGTTGAGCACCAGAATCTGCATGTCACCGCTTGCGCAATCACCCCAGCAATCTCGACAGGTTAATCATCATGCCCCTCCGTCATGCCTGCACTCGCCGCTACGGCCGTCACTTTGCCTTCCAGCACGTCGCTGTATTTTCCGACAGCCGCAGCGCCATTACATTCGGCCCGGTGGTAGAACGCCTGCTGACCCGCCGTAATCTGATTCGGTTTACCGTGCCACGCGTGCAATGCCGCATCCTGAAGGGCGCGGCCGTAAGAGAAGGTGACCGGCCATGGACGGGGAATCTCCAAACTATTGACGGCGTTCAGATGCCTGGTGGCAGCCACATCGCTCTGTCCGCCGGACAGGAACACGATGCCGGGAACCGCCGCCGGCACATGTCGGCGCAAGCAGCGCAACGTGGCCGTTGCGACATCCTCCATGGAGGCCTGCCGGGAACAACCCTTTCCGGCGATGACCATGCTGGGTTTCAAAAGCATGCCTTCCAGCCGGACGCACTGTTGAAACAGGGCGTCGAAAACGGTATGCAGCACCGAACTCGTGATCTCCTCACAACGTTCGATGGTATGAGTCCCCTCCATGAGAACCTCCGGCTCTACGATCGGAACGATACCCTGTTCCTGGCACAGGGCGGCGTATCGAGCCAGCGCATGGGCGTTGACGTTCACGCACAGAGGACTGGGAAGGGTATCCGTGATGCGAATGACCGCCCGCCACTTGGCAAACCGCGCGCCCATAGCCGTGTAGTCCTTCAGCCGGTCCCTGAGTCCATCGAGGCCTTCGGTGATTTTTTCATCCGGTGAACCGGCCAGCACCTTGGCGCCGGTATCCACCTTAATCCCCGGAATGATCCCTTGGTTGGACAACACCTCGGCCAGCGGTTTACCCGCAGCGTTCTTCTGGTGGATAGTTTCGTCCTGCATGATGACGCCGCTGATAAAATCGGCGACTCCCGGCGTCGTAAACAACATTTCGCGGTAGGTCCGGCGGCTGTCCTCGGTGGAGAGAATTGTCAGGGCCTCGAACCGTTTGGAAATTGTGGAAACCGTTTCATCGGCTGCCAGAATACCCTTGCCTTTGGCGACCAGTTCTTTTGCTGTGCGTTCCAGCCCTTGTCGTGCCATATGATGGAGCCTCTTCTCTTTTTGATTTGGTGACTGCCGTTAGAATATTGCCTATTATTAATTACCTAATATACTCCATTCTCTCCGGTACGTCCGTCAGTCTATCTTAAACATTCTAAGCAAGCTTGACACTGTATCTGTTGCTCTTGCTTAATGGCAACCCAATTTTTCGCGATGAAACATTCGGGAGCATATTTTCGGGGAAGAGCATCGCGCAAGAAGAGTGCCACCAATGCAGAGTTGTTTCACTTCCCACTAAAGTTATGGTTCATAAGAATTTAGACAAACCAGGCTTCTCCTGGAAGAAAGTACAGTGTGGAGAATCGGGACAGAAGAAACAACGGAGTTGTCCCATTAGACATCACGCGGAAAGAATTACTTCTGGAAAGTTGCTTCGTTTCTTATGGTCACGCATGAAATGGCCCACTCCGCTCAGCGACCAACAAGGTATCGAATCACCGATTCGGCAAGCTTGACGCGTCTCAACTTCTGATGGTAGTGTCCGCACTCAACTTAACGCTCTTACCACTGAGTCCCCATTACGATTTTCACGGAGTAGGTTTAATTAACAAACGCCAGGTATAGCACAACATGCCCAGCCTTCAATCCGTCAGACGAAAGATCGATTCCGTTAAAAAAACGCAAAAAATTACGAAGGCCATGAAAATGGTCGCGGCGGCGAAGCTGAAACGCACGCAGGACCGTATTCTGGCCGCCAGACCCTATGCCTTCAAAATGCGGGATGTGATCCGGAACCTCAGCCGGCGCGTCAATCGCGACGCTCATCCATTACTCCGGATACGCGAGGGAAACCGCATCGTCGTCGCCATCGTCACAAGCGACCGCGGACTGTGCGGCGCGTTCAATGCGAACATCCTCCGTACCGCAACCGCCGCCTTGAAAGAATTCGAGTCTAGCGGCGCACAGATCGAGGTCGCGGTGGTGGGCCGCAAAGGCCGTGATTTTTTTCGGAGGCGCAGCTGGAAAGTACGCCGTGAGATGGTCGACATCTTCGACAAGCTGACGTTCGAGCACGGCATGCTGATGGGGTCGGAGCTTCGGGCCATTGACGATTATGTGGAAGGTCGAATCGATGCGGTGTACGCAATCTACAACGAATTCAAGTCGGCCGTTCAGCAACGGGTCGTCGTGGAGCGCCTTCTTCCTTTTGACTGGATCGTGGAGATTCCCGACATGAAGGACATTGCTCAAACGACCGAGTCACTGGCGGGGGGGTACCTGTACGAACCGGGCGAGGGCGAATTACTCGAACAACTTCTGCACCGCAGCCTTCACGTCCAGACCTACCGGATCCTGCTGGAATCGTCCGCCGCTGAACAGGGTGCCCGCATGTCGGCGATGGACGGCGCCACGCGGAACGCCGGCGAGCTCATCAAGAAATTGACGGTCTACTACAACAAGACCAGGCAGTCCGCGATCACGAAGGAGCTCATGGACATCGTCGGCGGAGCGGAGGCTCTCAAATAACCCCTTTCATCTCCGGATAAGATCCTTCCAATCAGCTAATCATCTCCCATGCAGCATGTCTACCGGAGCCCGGTAGCGCTTCTCTTCATGTCATTCAGGCTAGTGCTGGCCCACGGGCACGAAATAGAACATGAGGGCGAAGATGACGTAGATTGTCATCAACTGGACGCCCTTGAACCAGTTCGCCTGCCCGTCCCCGGACACGATCGCGCCGATCAACACGCCGAGGAACAGCGCGCCGACTTCCACTCCGCTGAATGACAGATCGAGCGGCTGCGGCGCGATGAAATGGCTCGCTAGCACAAGCACCGGTGCAACAAACAGCGCGATCTGTATGGAACTACCCATGGCAATGCCGACCGACAGATCCATGTGGTTCTTTCGTGCCATGGCAATGGCCGATCCGATTTCCGCGGCGCCGCCGACCACTGCGAGGAAGACAATCCCGAGGAACATCTGCGACATGCCGAGAGACTTGCCGGTCCCCTCCGCTGCGCCGACAAGAATCTCGCTCATCCATGCGGCCAGGATCGAAGCCCCGACCAGACTGATGATTGCGCGTGGAACCGCCCACGGCGTGCCTCCATCAGATAGCTCCTTCCCGCTTTCGATGCTGGCAAACGAACCAGGGTGCGTTTTCAGGGAGAAGATCAGATAGAGCGCGTATGCCGACAACAAGACGCACGCCACTCCGATGTTAAGGAGTTGCTCCTGCGGTACCCCGCCCCCGGTGGCGAAATGGCGGCTGAAGGCGCTGGGCACCATCATACTGATCGCAGCCAGCAGCATCATCGTGCCGTTCATGCGCGCCGCCACTGGATTATATTGCTGGTCGTGATGCCGGACGCCGCCCAGAAGAAAGGCCGCACCTAGAGCAAGGAGGAGATTGGCCAGAATCCCCCCCACGATGGAGGCCCGCACCATGTCCACATACCCGGCCCTGAGCGCCACGAGCGCAATGATCAGCTCAGGCGTATTGCCGAACGTCGCGTTGAGCAGACCGCCCACAGCCTCACCGGTACGCGCG
>DATIGP010000054.1:0-6531 GCA_035454625.1 Nitrospira sp. | reverse complement strand
CTCGCTCCAGGTGATGAACATCGGATTCATTGCGCCGCGATAGGTCCCATCGCTGACCGGGCGGTATTGGTCGCCCGGCTGCTCCGGTTTCGTCTGTCCCGCTTCTGCGTCATGGGATTCCTCGCGACGCTCTGCGCGTATCATCTCACCACGAGCCGTCAGCAGCTCTTCCAGCTTCCTATAGACCTGATCGACCAGACGAACCGTTTCCTCAGCCGTCGCCGTGGCCTTGAGGATGGACCGGCACAGGCTCCAGAGGAGTGAGACTTCTTCCGTGACGGCCTTCGGCACCGCCGTGTCCTCCGCTTCACCGGTGGAGAGTCTCAGGAGCCCGTCGACAATCAGTTCCTCGGGGGTCACGCCTTGAGCCGGGTCGCGTGGAGCGATGGATTCGGCGGCAAATCGCGCAAGGTCGCACCGGAGCCCCGGATACTCGGTTTGCAATAAAAACTGGATTCGCGCGTCTTCCAGCACGATCCAGAGGTCCCGTACCAGTGCCGGGTTCGGATACATCTGAAACAGAGCGTCCAGCGTGTCGGGTCCGGCCTGATCGGAAGGACCATACCGGTGCCGCACCGTCTCGATCAGATCAGCCAAAGAATCAAGCGTCAGCCGATAAGTACCAAACTCCAAATGCCCCGCTTCATGCGCCGCCATCACAAGATAGAGGCGCTCGTTTTCCGCGGCCGTCGGATACCGGCGCAGGAGGGACGGCAAGGAAATGGTTCGTCCGTCACCGCTGACGGTCGCGCGAGCCGGGGAGGTCAATGAATCCGAACAGGGCGTCACGGCGACGTCGGTTCCGCAAAGTCCCTGGACGAACAGTTTCACTCGTCGCGCGACCTGCCGAAACGGCACTCCGCTCAAAGCTTGTTCGACCGAAGCCAGTGCTTTCCGTGACTCCACCGAAAAATACGCACGCGCTCCGTCCGGGCCGTAGGCCGCCACTTCCAGGCCGGCCTTGAACCAATTTTCAAACCGCGCCGGCGCTTCGGGTCCGTTTCCAAGGAGTCCGACAAGTTCGGAGGCACGACGCAGGTACTCGAGTGTCACGTCAGCGTGCTTCTCGGCAAGCAGGGCGCCGTACTGCAAAAGCCGGATCCGCCACTCCGTCGACGGCAACGCGCCCAAGAGATCCGGTGACTCTGCCAGGCACTTCATGCCGGACTCGGGAGACTGTTCAGCCAATAAAAGGCATAGGGACACGACCTTGTTCCGAACGGCAACGTCCTCGATGCTTTCGAGAATCGCCGGGCTGGTCCTGAGATACTCCATAGTCGCCACATAGTCAGGCTTCCCGAGGCTATTCGGCACGATCAATTTCATGCCCACCGCGGCCCAGCTGCGCACGCTCTCCCAAGGCAACACGGGGGCCACCTTGGAGATTTGTCGAATGAACTCAAGGCCGACCACGACATTGACCTGCCTCAGTTCAATGCCGACTTGGAGCCAAGGTCGCACTTGGGCAGCAGGAACAACGGACAGGATCTGCGGAGCCTGTCGGAGGTACTCGATTGCGACATTGGCATCTTCCTCGGCGATTTCCAGACCGATCGTCAAGACTTCTGTGCGTGCGTCGACAGGTTCGATCAGCCCGAGAACCAGTGGGCTATCCTTGAAATACTTAAGGGCGGATGCCCCGGACGACTCGGCCAGCGCCACCCCGAGATCGAGCCACGAAATGATATGTGAGAGACCGGCGCGTCGGTCAAGCTCAGGCAATGCGGCCACCGCAGACCCGGCTGCTTTTTCGGACAATTGCCGGAGTTCATCCAGCAGGGTGAGTACCCGCGCTTCGACATCCGATTTGCCGTTGTGCTGCCGCAAACGAGCCACCAATGTCTCTGCCGCCGCCCGACCCAGTTCGGGAGCCAACCGTTGCAGCAAAATCTCTCTGCTCGACATGTTCGTCATGACTACTTGAGGAGAATCAGGGGAAAAAGCCCGATTGTAAAGCAGCGAATTATCCTTGTAAACTAGCGTCTCTACCGTCATCGCTCGGAGGACGAGATTCTATGAATGAACCGACGCAAGAAAGCCTCGACAAGATTCGGAAGTTCGTACAGGGTTATGCCGAGAAGAGCGGAACCTCGATGCACCCCAATGCCGCCGTGACGGATGCGGTGATCAAAGGGCTGGCGTCCCATGTCGACGAACTCGGAAAACCGCTCTGCCCGTGTAACTTTTACAAGGACAAAGAAGCCGAAGCCAAGCTCCGGCGGTGGATCTGCGCGTGCGACGAGATGCAGATCTACAAATACTGTCACTGCCTCCTTTTCGTTCGTGAAGACGGCCTACCGATTACGGAATATTTGCCCGAAGGGCATGAAGGGCGGGAAGTGTACGGGGTCGTCAGTGATCCGGCTCCTGACAAAGGTCGCGCCCTTAAACACAAGGCCGTCGCCTCTCCGACCGTACCTGACGAGTCCGCCGCGGCGTCAGCTTCTTCGACATGACTCACCGTGGCAGGCGACTCAGGTGCCGGTCCATCTGTCTGCTGCTGATCTGCGGCTTGTACGTCGCGCCGACTCAGGCGGTGGTGCCGAGTTCATCGAGCCCGCCGATCTTCAACGAGAAAGAACTCTTCGCTTACCGGGCTAAAGGACGGGGAGGCGCGGCCGGACAAGTGTTTTTACGCGCACGTTCCGGAAAGGCCGTGACGCAGGCCGGGGCCTCGATCTATCTGATTCCCATGGTTTCATACACCCGCTATTGGTTCGATAAAAATGTGAGAGACGGCTCTTGTCCGTCAAAAGGCGGGACATCCTCTTCAGAAGCCCCTATGGCTGAGTCGCCTGCGGAATGCCTTCACTCGGTCATGGCCCAACTGCTGACTGATAAGCGCCTCACTCCCTACCTTCGTACCACAAGGGCCAATCCGACCGGTCATTTCTGGTTCACGAAAGTGCCCGCCGGCCGCTATTATGTCGTCAGTCCCCTGGAGAGCAGCGGCGGAGGCCATCAGGATGAGCGCGCTGTAGGAATGGCGTGGCTTACTCTTGATCTTGAGGCCGATGAAAAAGCCACGAATCTGGTCGTCACGGAGTGCAAGAGCAGCTTCTGTTGAGCGATCGCTTCCTTTCCGCCGGCCTGCGTGATCCAATCATGAGGTAGACCATGAGAATCTTGCTCGTTGAAGACGATGCGGATCTGGCTCAATTCATCAGAAAGGGATTGAAAGAAGAGCACTATGTGGTGGATGTTGCCGCCGACGGCGAAGAAGGCTTGGCGCTGGCGTTGGGCAACTCTTATGATCTCATGATTCTCGATATCATGCTGCCCAAGCTCGACGGACTTACGGTCTGCCGCCGAATACGTGACAAAGGCATCTCCACGCCGGTGCTGCTATTGACCGCGCGAAACACCGTGGAAACGAAGGTCTCCGGCTTTGATATCGGGGCGGATCAGTTCATGCCGAAGCCCTTCGCCTTCGCGGAATTGCTGGCCCGCATCAGGGCGCTTCTGCGGCGGGGCAGTTCGCAGCAAATTGCGCACCTCCAAGCAGCCGATCTTCGGCTGGATCCCGCGTCTCACCGTGTCTGGCGCGCAGGCCAAGAGATTTCCCTGACCAATAAGGAATATGCCCTGCTCGAATTCCTCCTGCGGAACAAAAACCGCGTGCTCACCCGGACCGCCATCATCGAACATGTGTGGGATATCAGTTATGATCCCATGACGAATATCGTCGATGCCCACATCCGAGCCCTGCGCGCGAAGATCGACCGGGACTTCTCGCCCCCCTTGATCGCGACGGTGCGGGGAGCCGGGTACATGCTTGAAGAGCCGGACGCCACGGCATGAAATCCCTGCGCAACTTGATCAGCTGGTCCGCCTTCATCTTGATGGCGGGGCTCATCGTGTTTTCTGCGCTCGTATATGCCGCCAGCGAGATCTTGTTGCAGCGTTTTGTGGATGGACGGCTGCTCGTGTTGGCGGGAACTCTGGCCGAGTTCGTGGATCGGCATCCCGAGTTTTTTGAACAAAGCGGCAAGGATTCGGTCCCGACCAACGAATTGACTCACAGCATCACGGAACAGCACGTATTACCGGATGTGACCCATGCCCTTCGCGTCTTTTCAGCCGACGGCGGTTCGATCATGTGGAGAAGTCCTCACGCGACCGTGCCAGGCCCGCTCCCGCCTCGTGTGTTGGAACAGGTCCGCCTCAAGAGTATCCTGTTCGAAACGCTCGACACGCCCGATGGCACGCCCGCCAGGCATGTATTTCACTATCTCGTCGGCAAAGGCGGTGCTCGATACATCTTGGAGGCGGAAACGTCGTTGCGCCATTACCAGGAGACCCTGCACGGGCTGGTGTTTCTGCTCACCCTCGGATCCGGAGCTACGCTGATCCTGGCCTGGGTCGGCAGCCTCTGGCTGGCCAAGAAAGTGCTTGCTCCCATAGACGCCTTATGCACCGGCGCCGAAACGATGTCTGAAGCAGACCTGGGGAAACGGCTGCCGATGGATTCGCCCTATCGAGAATTCCGGCGCCTCACCCAGGCGGTCAACTCCGTATTGGATCGGTTCCAACGAAGCAGTGAGGTCCAACGGAACTTCTGCGAGATCGCCGCTCATGAGATGAAAACTCCGCTGACCATCCTTCAGGGCAATCTGGAGGTCGCGCTCATGAAAGCACGGACGGTCGATGAATATCGCGAGGTGCTCCTCAACAACCTCCAGCAAGTGGATCGGCTCATCGCCTTGACGCGGCCATTGTTGACGCTCGCGAAATTCACCAGCAGCAAGCCTCCGGTCAGTCTCGTGCCGCTCGCCCTGGAACCCGTCATTCAAGAAATCGTGGATGAGTTGATGCTATTGGCGGATGATCGCCAGATCACCTTGCGGTTTGAATCCGAGCCCGTTCCCTTCGTACTCGGTGACGCACAGTGGCTCAAACAAGCCCTGATTAATGTGCTCGACAATGCACTGCGTTACACCCCCTCCGGTGGTGCCGTGACCGTCCGCCTGCTGGTCATTGGCCAAGAAGTGGCGGTAGCGGTGGAAGACACGGGCCATGGCATCGAACCGGAGAGTATTCCCCATCTTTTCGAGCGTTTTTACCGTACTGATTGGGCTCGCGCGAAGGATTCTGCCGGTACCGGGCTAGGGCTTCCCATCGTCAAAGAAATCATGGATGCCCACGGCGGCAGCATCTCAGTCACAAGCGAAGTGAACAAAGGCTCGGTCTTTACCCTGCGGTTACCGGCGCTGGCTCAAACGGTTCCCGCCTAACATCCCGGGCTGGTCTCCCCCTTTCCTTTCTTCAATCCAGATAAACGCAGTATGAAGAACTCTTCACGTTCGAATCACGGAGGCTTCATGTTAGTGGGCTATAAGGGTAAGCAACAAAAAGGAGGGTGACTATCATGATTTCCTTCATCGAAGTGTTCTTGTTGGCCGCCATATTCGGAGTGTTATACGCCATGTTGCAGCTTGCCAGCAGCAGGTAGGGGGCCCTCGACTCGGTCGAGCACAGCACTAGAGCTGGCTGGAGAGAGCCATCTTTGGGTAAGCGTATAACCCGCACAGTCCTCATTGGCCTGGCATGTGCTCGGATGCGGTGTTGTGGTTGCTCGCATTCTCCAGTCCGAGTTATCGTCCCGCACATTGTGGGCCCTGTACAACAGCAGCCGCTGCCAGACGGGAACCAGCAACTTCTTCTTGCGGAGAAGGCCCGTACGCTGTGTCAGGTATAGTCATTATCCTCCTCTTGCCTTCCCGTCTCTCGTTCGTGAACCGTTGATCGTCGCATAAGCCCTCTTCCCATTTCCTGAAATGTTACCGGCCTGAAATGCATGCTTGACTTGCCCGCAACAACACATGGTTAGACTAAGCCGATTCTATAATTCCTGAGAGAATCAGGTGATAGACACGGGAAACTCCATGCATAAAGAAGCGGTTACGGTCGATGCCGGCACATCGGTCGTCGAAGCGGCGAAGTTAATGAAGGCCTGCGACGTCGAAAGCGTTCTGGTGGCCCGTCAGGCGAAGATCATCGGCATTGTGACTGAATCAGATGTGGTTAAAAAATTCGTGGGAGCTGAAAAAGCATCCTACTTCGTGCCCGTGGAAGAGATCATGAGCAGCGCGGTGCCCGGCATCATAGAGCTTCGGTCATTGACGGGAGCCGCAATCTCATGGACGGGCCTCATACGCTCCGCATGGGCGCGACTGAAGGCGATGCGCGCATCGGCCTGGTGTCGATTCTGGACATTCTCCGATCGATCTGCCGGTCTCAATTGATGATTTCTAGACTTCCTCGAATTGTGTAGCCGAGAAGGCAGCAGACGCCCTCCCTCCGTCATAAACATCGATGACTATCCCGGTCACGTACTTAGACGATCCGGCAGTTGCATTTGTCTTCCCAGGGCGATAACACTAGGGGACGTCATACCTTCTGCATGGTCCGCGATGTCTCGATCTGACAAGCATTTTGATCCCCGTCCGACTGGTATCACTGCAGCTCTTGAACGTGAAATCAAGTTGATCATCAAACCGGACTTTCGCCTGCCTCGACTGCCGGGCGTTG
>DATIGP010000053.1:0-24974 GCA_035454625.1 Nitrospira sp. | reverse complement strand
GGTTGCGTAAGCTCTACGATTGGTATTCATTCAAACTGCTGCCTTGGATCGGCACAATCGTGGCCCGCGACCGCACCGGCGTCTACGAATACCTTCCGGCATCGATCCGGACGTTTCCCGATCAAGAACGGCTATGTCAGATCCTGCGGGATGCGGGATTTCGTCAGGTGTCCTACAAGAACCTGAGCGGTGGCATTGTCGCCATTCATGTTGCCACGAAATAGGAAGGTTGAGATTTAGGCCTAAACTGAGAGTCGAAGCTAATGAAGCGTCCTTTGACTTAAGCCTCACCTGGTTGTCGTTGTTCACTCCTGAATTCGCCAAGCTGATGGTCCGCTACGGAGTCGGAGGCTTGGAAGTCGCCATCACGTCCGGTTCACAAGAAGTGTTGAACAACTTGCACATTGGTTTCAGGCTGGAACGACTCTACGATGGATGCCGCTATCTCGCGGAAGCAGTTTCAGGGCATTGGAATCACCGTATCCGATTTCATGCCGCCTTGCTCCCGCGACACCTTGCATTCCCGTTTAGGCCGATGCTATCATTTGTTTCTTTGTTGAGGTGGTACGTCAACCGGTTGGTTTTTCAGCTAATTATAGCCCTTTCCTCGATCTCATTCGCGCCTTAAGGAGGCGCCTCAATGTATAAGACTATTTACGTTCCCGTCGATAACTCCGATCATTCCAATACTGCCGTGGACATGGGCGTCCATCTGGCGAAAACCTTCGGCTCCAAAATCGTGGGAAGCCATGTCTATGCGGCGAAGATGCATGACAAGCGCTTCAAGCAAATGGAAGCGGGCCTGCCGGAGGAATACCATGACGAGAAGGAGCTCGACCGTCAGCGTCAAATCCATGATTCCCTGATTACCCGCGGGCTTCAAATCATCACCGATTCCTATCTCGACTACGTCGACAAGAAATGTAACGAAGCGAACCTCCAGGTCGAACGACGATCGCTCGAAGGGCGAAATTGGAAGGTCCTGGCCGAAGACATCAACACCAACGGGTATGACCTCGTCATCATGGGAGCCTTAGGAGTCGGTGCGGTCAAGGACAGCGTCATCGGCAGCAACACCGAGCGCGTCGTCCGCCGCGTCCGTAACTCCGACATGCTGATCATCAAGAACGTCCAACCGATCACGGGAGGCAGGATCGTCGTCGCTGTCGACGGAAGCCCCTACTCCTTCGGCGGGCTGATGACCGGTCTCGCGCTCGGCAAGGCACTGAACATGCCGGTTGAGGCGATCTCCGCATTCGATCCCTATTTCCATTATGCGGCATTCCACAGCATTTCCGGGGTCCTGAACGAAGAAGCCGGCAAAGTTTTTCGCTTCAAGGAGCAAGAGAAGCTGCACGAAGAGATCATCGACAGCGGCTTGGCAAAAATCTATCAGTCGCATTTGGACATTTCCCGTGAAATCGCCCAGGCCGAACAGACGGACTTGAAAACCACGTTGCTGGACGGCAAAGCCTTCGAAAAGATCATTCAGTATGTCCGCAAAGACGTTCCGGCCTTGCTCATCGTCGGCCGTATCGGCGTCCACAGTGACGACGACATGGATGTCGGAAGCAATACGGAAAACCTGCTCCGGAGCGCCCCTTGCAATGTGCTGATCTCCAACCGTAAATATGTTCCTCCGATCGACACGCAAGCCGAGTACACGATCGCTTGGACGGAAGAAGCTTTGCGGCGGATGGAGAAGATCCCGGTCTTTGCGAGGGGCGTCGCGAAGACCGCCATTCATCGGTATGCCATTGAAAAGGGCCATACCATCATCAGCAATACCGTCGTGGATGCCGCGGTGGGACATATCCTGCCAAAAGGCGCCATGGACGCAATGCGTGCGCTTGGGGGCAGCCTTGACGCAGCCGGTATCGACCGCGACAAAATGCAGGCCGACGAGGCGGTGACGAAAGACCTGATGGGTCCCACCTTGAGCGGAATCATGACCCAGATCGTTGAAGAAAAGCCGAAAGAGATCAACGCCTCCACGCAGGCCTATTTGGATCGTATGGATCAAACCTATTTTGTCTGTGACGGCTGCGGCTACATCGGGAAAGGCGACACCCCCGTGAGATGTCCCGTGTGTAGCGCGGATGGGACGAAATTCAAGCAGGTCGACAAAAAGATTTTTGAAGTGGCCGCGACGTCTGAAGGCGAGCTGGAAACGGACGTGGCCTACGACGACGTGCCAATGCAATGGACCAAGGATGCGAAGGAAGCGATCCGCGCCGTCCCGGCCGGCTTTCAGCGGAGGCGCGCGAAGGCCAGGATTGAAAAGAGCGCGCGTAAGTTGGGGATGACGACCATCACGCTCGAATACGCGGCGCCGATGATCAAAGAAGCGGCATCCGAGGAGTATACCCCTATTTTTTCAAACAAGGGTACCGGCACATCCCCGGCTGCGGAAACAGCGCTTGGGGCGGCGAATGGGAACAGTCCGCAAGGCCATGTCGAGCCACCCTCGCCTTATACTTGGACTGACGAAGCACAGGCTAGATTGGATCGTGCTCCGGAAGGTTTCATGCGCGATTGCACCAAAGCGCTGATTCTCAAACATGCCGAGAAAATCGGAGCGACCGTGATCACACTCGAAGTCGCGAATGAAGGCATCGAACAGGCGAAGGGGTATATGGCGGAAGCGATGAAGACCGGCAATCTCAAGGACATGATCGCCGACCTCACCGGAAAGGGACGCGGATAAGTTCGCATGCTGAGATTTGGTGCTGCACGCAGCGCCTTCCTCCGATAAGCATTTCACCTCAGTATTCCGAGACGGCACGTCATGGGTAAATCTCTTCCCATCTATAACGGCCCTTCAACGACCCCGGGCTCGTTGCAGCAGCAAGTTTCCCAGTTCTTCACTCCCACTCCAAAGGGGGATGGACCGTTCGACGGTCGGACGGTCGACGATTTCAAGCCCTACCTTGTCGCACTAAACCTCACGAAGCGTTGCAACCTCAAATGCGATCACTGTTACCTCGATGCAACCACCAAATCCGCCGGGGGGGAGGATGAGCTTAGCACCGAAGAATGCTACCGGCTCATCGACCAAATCGCGGAGGTGAACAAGGGATGCCTCCTTGTGATCACCGGTGGCGAACCCCTTGTTCGGCCTGACATTCTGGACATCGCTCGTTATGCGGTCAAGCTAGGCTTTATGGTGGTCTTCGGGACAAACGGGATGCTGATCAATGACCGGATGGCCAAAACGCTAGTAGAAATAGGAGTGATGGGCGTCGGAATCAGTATCGATTCATTGCAAGCAGCGAAGCACGACGCCTTTCGGGGGGTGCCGGGCGCCTGGGAGGCGGCAGTTGCCGGCATCGAAGCCTGCAAACGAAACGGGCTTCAATTCCAAGTGCATTTCAGCGCCCAGCCGATGAACTACCAAGAATTGCCCCAGGTCATTGCATGGGCGCATCAGCTCGGAGCGCGTGTGCTCAACGTCTTTTTCATGGTCTGTACCGGACGGGGCGAAGAACTGACGGACATCACGCCGACCCAGTACGAAGAAGTGCTCGGTTACCTGGTTGCATGTCAGGACAATTACAAAGGCATGTTGGTCCGCGCCCGCTGTGCTCCGCACTTCAAACGGCTGGCCTATGAGAAAGACCCGAACTCTCCGATCACCAAAGCCACCGGCTACATGGGGGGAGGATGCCTGGCAGGCACCAACTACGCTCGGGTCACACCCAATGGCGAGCTGACTCCTTGTCCCTATATGCCGCTGTCGGCCGGAAATCTCCGCCAACAGAGCTTCGTCGATCTCTGGGAACGCTCGGATATTTTCAATTCATTCCGCTATCCACAGCTCAAGGGGAAGTGTGGCGACTGTGAATACAGCGAGATCTGTGGCGGCTGCCGTGCCCGCCCCTATGTCGACCACGGCGACTGGCTGGACGAAGATCAGTGGTGTCTCTACACCCCGAAAGGCGGGGAGAAAATCAAAGTGGCGTTTAATGTTTCAGAAGAGACCGATGTCACATGGGACGAGGCGTCTACGCTCAGACTGAGCCGTATTCCCTACTTTCTTCGCGCTATGGTCAAAAAAGGCGTGGAGAAACATGCCCGAGAAAACAATGTACGACTCATCACCGTCGAATTGATGGAGGAGCTGCGCAAAAAGCGATTCGGCAATGAGGCACCGGTCTTCAAATTCTAGACGCATCTCGTCCTTCGTGAAGTGTATCTCGTAAGAGCACCTATCATGGATTATCGCACTCCCCCCGCTTCACGCTTCACGTTTCACGCTTAACGAATATGGACGCTCTCGAAAGCATCACCACCGATCTCAATATCCTCATTCCGATCGTCAACCACTGGTTTCACTTGCTCTCGGCGATCATTTGGATCGGCGGCTTGGCATTTCTCGTCATGGCGGTGACGCCCGGACTGCAGAAGGCCGTTCCAAAAGATCAGATCAAGCCCATCACCGACATTTTTTATCGGTACTACAAAAAAGTCGCCGGCATTCTGCTCGTCGTCCTCTTATTTACGGGCGGTGTGAATCTCCACTACGTCAATCAGGTCATTACTTCGCAAACGGGAAGCGGGGTCCAACACCATTCCAAATATCTCATAGTCTTCATGATCAAGCTGCTTCTTGTGCTGGGTCTTCTCACCCTCTTCCTCTACACGGTCATCTTCAAATCAGACGAGGAGGCAAACGAGGGAGAGGACTATGAAGTCATTCCCTTTCAGCGGGCCGCTCTTTGGATGGGGTTCTTCATCATCCTCTGCGCCGCAGCCATGAAGCACCTGCACCTATAGTCCGGCACCGCTTCTCGGAACAGATATCGAGACCGTGACGATTCGGAATAGGGGTCTATGTGCTCTGCAGGCGTATGCTCCCTGACCAAAGCATGGAAGCGGGAGAGAGTTGTGCGGGATCCATCATTGGGCTGTAAGCACGGCGTCCGTCTTAATGGTAAGTCGAGTCAGCAGCGGAGCGGGACCGGTAGTGAATCACATCATCGCTTGGACTGGTTTAGACCCAATGTCCGCTTGAAGACCGCGGCGAAGCCGAAATAGCCGAAAGAATCTTTGAGGTTCGAGTACAACCGCTTGATCGTGCCCATCTCGGGATTAGTCACGTACTCCATGGTGAGGGCGATCCGCTCTTCACCCTCTCCAAGAGGCGTGACCGCATGCCAAAGCTTGTCCCCGTTGAAAATCACAAGGTCCCCCGGCTCGGTAACAAGCTCAAGACGGCGCGGCTGTTTGGTCGGATGGTCTTTGAACAGCTCACACACTAACTTGCACTGGACTGATCGATCGACAAGCCCCATCAAGATCGTGTAACGGGCGCCTTTATAGTATGACGTATCGTAATGAAATCCAATGTGGTCGCCGGGCTCAGTGTAGTAGTAGAGGGCGCAGGAGTGGGGATCATTATCCGGGCAGAACATCAACTTCGCTCCGACAAGCCGGTTCAGAAATGTCCGGAACGACTCAGACCGGTAGAGATCAAGGAAGCGAGGAGCTTTTTCTTGCACGGTATAATAGCTGACGCTTCCCCCTTTTTTGTGGCCTGGTATGTAATTCCGATTGAGCTCCGCCTTCACGCCTTGAGCCTGGGGAACGAACACCTCTTCTACAAAAGCGCGGGGCAAGAATTGTTTAATCACCAAGAACTCATTTTGCTCCCAATATTCCTGACGAAGCCGTTCGAAGTCCAAAGGAGCAACCGCTTGGTCAACTGCTTCTCCTACGCTGTTCGCAAGTTGTGGCACCTGTCTCGATCCTCCTGCACATACGGTAGTCGTTGGCCCAATTAGAGTACGCACTACCACATAATCACGACTCTGGACCAATGACTGTTTAAGGCCCGTTCAACACCGGAGCCCTGACGACCTCCGCATCATACGGGACCTTAAAGTCGAACACCTCATTACCTATTCCCACGTTCGGTTTCAAGTTTGAAAATTCAAAGACCGCGATATTGCCGCTGATCTCATGGAGCGAAACCGTGCGAATAAAATAGGTCTTAGGATAAACCTCCACGACAATCTTCTGAAGATTTTGGGTGGATTCCTGCTCTTTGGCTTTGGGAATCAGCGTGATAAGCGGCGTGCCACCGACCCCTCGGTCTTTCCCCGGGGTGGGTTCAATCTCAAACGACTCCTCAAGTCTGGCCGCTCCCTGCAACAGCTCCAACGGCGCTTTAGAGGCCGCCATCTGCGTCAATTTCCCGACCAACACCTGCTTATGTTCGGGCACGTACACTTTCACGTCGTCTTGGTTCACATAGATCTGCTCGGTGGCCGGATCCAGATAGTCCCACCGGAGACGGCCGGGCTTCTTGATATACACCTTGCCGGCCGACGTCACAGGTCGCTCAAACCCTTCAATCTTCGTTTTTTGGGAAAAGTCGGCCTGCATGTCTTTCAGTTTCTCGTATCGAGCTTGCAGCTGCTTGACGACTTCGCGAACGGCTTGCAACGCCTTACTATCGCTCGGCCCGTCTGCCGCCCAGACCGGCACGATCAACACGACACTCAATGAAGCAGCAAGCACCCAGCGTATCATGCTTCCGCCGCGCCAACCGGACCACGCCGACCGAGCACTTCCCGGCGCCCATCACGGCCCGCCGCACCCACAATACCTTCCGCTTCCATCTGTTCGATCATGCGCGCCGCTCGAGGATATCCGACGCGTAGTCGGCGCTGAATCAACGAGGCTGACGCCTGTCCCGTCGACAGCACCAGTTCTTTGGCCTGCTCATACACTTCATCTTTGGCTTCTTCCTCCGCCGCGTCCTCCAACTTGAGCGATTGCAGTTCCTGATTATAGATGGGAGACGCCTGCTTTTTTACAAACTCCACCACCGCACGGACATCGTCGTCCGATACAAAGGACCCATGCAGACGCGCAAGTCGTCCGGTGCCGGAGGCCAAGTACAGCATATCCCCTCGGCCGAGCAGAGCTTCGGCTCCGTTCGCGTCGAGAATGGTTCGTGAGTCGGTTTTTGAAGAGACTTGGAATGCGATCCGTGCCGGGAAATTCGCTTTGATCAGGCCGGTCAGCACATCGACAGACGGCCGCTGAGTCGCCAGCACCAGATGAATGCCGGAAGCCCGTGCCATCTGTGCAAGTCGGGCGATCTTGTCTTCCACATCTTTCGGAGCCACCATCATCAAATCCGCCAGCTCGTCGATCATCACGACGATAAACGGCAAGGGCTCCGGCGGCGTGGGTTTCGGCTGCATGCAGCCTCGTTCGCCTTCTGGAATTGATGTCTCACCGGCGGAGAGGCGCTCCTCCTCGGAAAGAAATTTCACCGGCACCTCGGCCTGTTCGATGCTTTGCGCATTGTTTTCAACAAATGCCTCATGCAAACCGGCGACCTTTCGATTGTAGGCGTCAATATTCCGCACACCGGCCTCTGCCAACAACTTGTATCGACGTTCCATTTCAGCGACGACCCACCCTAACCCTCTCGCGGCTGATTTGGGCTCCGTTATAACCGGTCGCAACAGATGAGGGATGCCCTCATACGATTGAAACTCCAGCATCTTCGGGTCAATGAGCAAGAGTTTCACTTCACTCGGCTTGGCGGAGAAGAGGATACTGAGCAACATTGTATTCAAACTAACACTCTTGCCGGCACCTGTCGCACCGGCCACCAAGAGATGCGGCATGGTCTTCAAATCGGCCGTCACGGGAGCACCGAAGATATCCTTGCCCAACGCCAGTGTTAGTCTAGATCTCGCCCGACGAAATGCGTCGCTACTGATGACTTCCTTAAGAGACACCGTCTCGCGCGACCGGTTTGGAACCTCGATCCCGACCACTGATTTCCCCGGCAATGGCGCAACGATTCGGAGGCTCGTCGCCTTGAGAGCTAAAGCAAGGTCGTCAGCCAGATTCACAATGCGAGCTACTTTCGTGCCGGGGGCCGGTTCAAACTCATACATCGTGACGACAGGGCCGGGCCTCACCTCCGTCACGATGCCCTCGATGCCAAAACTCATCAAGGCGCGCGACAAGACCTCGGACTGTGCTGTGAACTCCTCATCTGACATCCGATCCATCGGCCCGGAAGGATCGTTTAACAGCATTTCCGGATCAGGCAACTGATAGTTTCCGAACTCAGCCGTTGGAACAACCACTTCCGGCTCAGTCGTTTGCGCTTCCTGTGTCGAGGTTATGACAGGGAATGGCTGGATGACCGGAGCCGGTGGAGCCGCGGAGGTCGGCGCTGATTCCTCGATCCTTTCAGTAGCCGATTCTTCTTCGAGCGTGATGGCGGTTAACCTAGAAGCCTTGGTCCGTGACCGCCGATTGCCTGCTTCCTTCTGGACCTCAATTCCCCGCTCAGGCATCACTGCAGACACTCCTTCGCGGAAAGTGGCCCAACGTTCCGGCATCCGACGCACGACTTCAGCCAAAGATAGCGGCGTTGTCAGCAGGAGCGACACAAGAAATCCTGCAATAATCAGAATATGGGCCCCCGTCCCGGCGAAGATGGCTCGGAGCCCCTCGGCGATAGTCTGGCCGACAACCCCCCCGGCCATCCCGCGCGAAATCATCCCGCTGGTCAGCGTGGGAACTGCCGTCGTTTCAAGGTGCAGAAACGCGCTCAAGAAGAATACGGCCGCAATGGAACTGGCCGCCGTGCGCAGCCTGAGACTCAACGGAGCCTGAGAAAAACAGCGAAATCCCAACCGCCCCAGCAGCAAGGGAAGAAGATAGGCCGCTCCGCCGATTGAATAAAAGAGCCCCCCCGCCAGGAGCGCTCCAAAGGAACCAATGAGATTACGAGGCGGGTTGCCGACCTGCGACCCGGTCGCTACGCTCCTTGCCTCTCCAGGCACAAATGACAAGAGGCTCAAAAGCATGAGTAAGCTAAGCGCGATCAACATCACGCCGATCACTTCCCGCTGAATATGAGAAGGAGGAGATGGGGCGCGGCGGGTTTCTCCCCGCTTAGCCGAGGTGGTGGCACCCATAAGGGGGGATGCTAACACAGGGGGAAGGTCATTTCAAACGAACACGCATCCGAATCACCGCCGGTCGTAGCCTGTGTATCAAAACAATCGGCGCGTCACAATGGAACGGATGGCGACGTGTGGCGAATGATCTTGCCTTCAACCAAATACACCACCAACTCGGCAATATTGGTGGCATGGTCGGCTACTCGCTCGAGAGACTTGGCGATAAAGCTCAACCGAATGGCACGCGAAATCGTGTGCGGATTTTCCATCATGAAAGAGAGCAGTTCACGAAACAACTGTTCCATTAGATCATCAACGAAGTCATCATCGATGATCACTTTTCTGGCCAGCGCGGCATCCTCCTTGACGAAGGCATCGATGCTTTCCTTCACCATGACCCGTGCGAGGCTCCCCATCCGTGGTATATCGATGTAGGGCTTGAGTTGAGGCTCTTCGTTCAGTTCGATCGCTCGCTCACAAATACTCTCTGCCAGGTCACTGATACGTTCGAGCTCAGTGGAAAGTTTCATGGCTGTCGTCACCAATCGAAGATCGCGCGCCGCGGGCTGGTGGAGCGCCAACAATTCGATGCAGATCTCATCGATCTCCACATCCATCGCATTGACCTTGTGGTCTCGTTCGATCACGCGGCAGGCCAGAGCCGCATCGCGCGTGACCAATGCGGCCAACGCCTGGTCGATTTGGTCCTCCGCCAGACCGGCCATGCGCGCCAGTTTCGTCTTGAGTTCCGCTAGTTCTTCGTCGAAATGTCGTTGTTGAACCATAGGGTCACCCGAATCGTCCAGTAATATAGTCTTCCGTCTGCTTCTTCGAAGGATTAGTAAACAGCTGTTTCGTGCGACCGACTTCGATTAATTGCCCAAGGTACATGAATGCCGTACTATCCGACACTCGCGCGGCTTGCTGCATGTTGTGCGTCACAATAACGACGGTCAAGTCCTTCTTCAGGGAGAACAACAATTCTTCGATAATCCCTGTGGCGATCGGGTCGAGCGCGGAACAGGGTTCATCCATCAAGAGGACGTCCGGTTTGACGGCGAGGGCGCGTGCGATGCAGAGCCGTTGCTGCTGACCCCCTGACAAGCCTAGTGCGCTCTCGTGGAGTCGATCCTTCACCTCCTCCCATAAGCCGGCTCCTCGGAGGCTGTGCTCGACAATCTCCTCCAATGCCGTGCGATTCTTCATGCCTTGAAGTCGAGGACCATACGCAACATTCTCATGGATCGATTTGGGAAAGGGATTGGACTTTTGGAAGACCATTCCTACACGCTTTCGAAGATCTGTGATATCAATTTGGGGGTTAAAGATGTCCATATTCTCAAGCAGGATATTCCCTTCATAGCGAGCACCTTCGATGAGATCGTTCAGGCGATTCATGCAACGAAGCAACGTGGATTTCCCGCAACCGGACGGCCCGATGAATGCAGTCACCTCATTTGCGGGAATCTCCATATCAACCTTGAACAACGACTGGACCGGCCCGTAGAAAAAATTGAACCCCTGTACCATGATCTTGGGTTTTGATTGAGAACTGCTCGGATGGGACGTCTGGGAACCATGAGGATCCATGCTCTCCATCTCCTGTGAGGACACGGCGGGTAAGGCAGTAGGGACAGTGAACGTCACTTCATACTGCTGATCCAGCATATTTCCTCCTCATTCGGTTTCGCAAGAGGATACCCGTGAGGTTCAGCGTGACCACCACGAGAATCAGCACCAGTGTGGTCACGTACACCATGGGTTTGGCTGCTTCGACGTTCGGCGACTGGAAACCTACGTCGTAAATATGGAACCCCAAATGCATAAACTTGCGGTCTAGGTGAACAAACGGCCACGTCCCATCGATCGGCATGGCAGGCGCCAGTTTCACCACGCCAGTCAACATTAAAGGAGCCACCTCACCGGCCGCGCGTGCCATGGCAAGAATCAAACCGGTTAGAATGCCCGGCAGTGCCGTGGGGAGTACGACTTTCCAAATTGTTTCCCATTTAGTTGCCCCCAAGCCGATGGAACCTTCCCGGTATTCGCGCGGCACTGCGGCAAGCCCCTCCTCGGTGGCGACAATGACGACGGGCACGGTGAGAAGAGCCAGTGTCAAAGAGGCCCAGAGGATGCCCCCGGTTCCGAAAGTCGGCGTCGGTAATCGATCGGAAAACCACAGGGCATCCAGCGTGCCTCCGACGCCGTAGACGAAAAACCCCAACCCAAATACGCCAAAAACAATAGACGGAACCCCGGCAAGGTTGTTGACGGCAATGCGGACAGTCCGCACAATGACTCCTTGACGGGCATACTCTCTGAGGTACAAGGCGCCGATAACGCCGAAAGGGGCCACGACGAAGCTCATGATGATCACCATCATAACCGTCCCAAAAATGGCCGGGAAGATACCCCCCTCCGTGTTGGCTTCTCGTGGCTCGGTCGTCAGAACCGTCCACACGTTACCAATATAGATCCAAACTTTTTCCAAGGTCGAAAGATCGTTGGGACGAAATACCCGCATGACTTGGTCCAGTGATAAGGACTTCTCTCTTCCGTTGGCATCAACGACGACCAAACTGTACTCGGTTTCACCCTCACTGGAGTCCGCGAGCCTAAGAAGGGCAGGCAGTGATTGCCCGACGGCGTCCGCGCCATCGGCCACGATTTGGTCTTGTTTGTAGAGCGTCCGTAGTCTTCCGTAGAAGTTACCCCACTCGCGCCGCTCCACCATTACGAGATCGGCCGGCTTCCCTCGCTCCACGATCTCGTCAGTGTTGATCCACCGATAATCCAGCCCGTAGAGATCGCGATTGCCGATCTTCATTCTAATTCGAGGGATGCCCTTAGGACCGACTTCTTCACCGGCCAACTGGCCAATCACATGTTTTCCGTCTTTCATGGTCAATTCGACGAGGTCAGCCGGCCAAAAATATCCGAACCCATTGGCGAGAATGAGGACCAGCAGTCCGCCGATCATCAGAAGTGACACCGACAGTCCGGCACCACAGCTCCAGATGAAGAGTTCCCCGCTCGCCATGAAATGCTTGACCCATTGTCTCATCGAATCACTCTGCAACCAGCTTCACTGTATCTTACTCGGACCATTGTCTCTGCTTCGAGTATGCATGCTGACCTGGCAATCCGTTCAGGCTAAAATTGACTGTATTTCTGCCTGAGCCGCTGCCGAATCAGTTCCGCCGCCGTGTTAAGGGCAAAGGTCGCCACAAAGAGAAGCAAGCCCGCCAAAAAGAGCGTGCGATATAAGGTCCCGCCATGCGGCGCTTCAGGAATCTCCACGGCGATATTCGCGGACAGCGTTCGAAACCCGTTGAAGAGGCTCCAATCCATGATCGGCGTATTGCCGGTCGCCATCAGGACGATCATGGTCTCTCCGACAGCCCGGCCGAATCCGATCATCAAAGCCGAGAAGATGCCTGGGCTGGCTGAGATCAGGACGAGATGGGCGAGCGTTTGCCACCGCGTGGCGCCGAGGGCCAAGGAGCCGGCGATGAGATTCTTGGGCACATTTGAGAGAGCCTCTTCCGAGATGCTGTAGATGATAGGAATAATGGCAAATCCCATGGCTACACCAACGACGATGGCATTCCGTTGGTCATAATTCAGGCCCAGATGCGCTTGTAACCACGCCTTGAAATGGCCATCGAACAACAATGCTTCCCACCAAGCGTTAGCCTCAAGGCATCCCCAAATAACGGCGATGATGACCGGCATCATCAGCAACGCCTCGACACCAGGTCGGACTCGATGCCGAAGAGAGGCCGGAAGAATAAGGAATAGACCGGCGGAAACCCCAACCGCCAATGGCATGACCAAGACCATCCCAGTCATGGCAGGAAAGTTGCGCTCCAGAACCGGCGCGAACCAAAGCCCGGCCAGAAAGCCGAGGACCACAGTTGGCAGCGCCGCCATGATCTCAATCGTGGGCTTGATCTTGGTCCGGAGATCCGGATGCATGAACATGGCGGTGTAGATTGCCGCCAATACCGCCAACGGCACCGCCAAAAGGACGGCATAGACGGTGCCTTTAATCGTCCCAAAGATTAGCGGAGTCAAGCTGAACTTGGCCTCAAAGTCGTCCGATCCGCTCGAAGATTGCCAGACAAGTTTCGGTTGCTCATAACCCTCGTACCAAACCGGCAGAAACAACGTCGTCCATGTAATTTCCGGATATGGATTACTGATGTAGTAGTGGACGAGCCGATTATCCTCGGTCAAGCTCACCAAGCCATCCGCCTTGGGAGAAAAATAGGTGTTGCGCAGTGCCCCTTCTTGTGGAGCGAGTGTCAGCAACGTTTGCTCAGAGGTCGAGTGGTGCAATCGGATTTCTCCCCCGGCATCGGTCGTGATGAATCCCTTGTCGCGCTGGGAAATCGTGATGTCGGTGACCGCGCGCTGATGAGAGGTAAACCGATGGATACGCGTCATATGAGTCGTATTAGTGGCCGCATGTTCTCGTACGGGCATCCACACCGCAATCTGCCCGGACGCATCGCCGACCACAAGACTCCGGTCGCCCATTAAATAGGCCAGCGCGGTAATGGCTTCGCCGCCCTCGGACGTCTGTGTCGTGTCAGCAAGAACAGGGCTCGCGGGCTCCCGTAGGTCGAAATGGTATACCTTGCCCTCTTCCGTTCCGACCGCGAGGATCTCTGCGCGGCTCGCGAGCGTGAGCGCCGTAACGTGCCCGGAGATATGGGGCTTGAGATCGATCTGTGCGATCGAAGCAGCGGCGGTTCCATCGGGACGGGATACGGTTCGGCTCGTGGTCAGCCAGAGATGCTGGTCTTGTAGTAGCGCGGCGATCCGAACATCCGACTCTGTGCTCTGATACGCCATCTTGGTGATCGGTTGCGGAGCTGGGGCGGCCATTATCGAAGGCCCCACTCCGACCGAGGGAGAGATTGAACGTTCCTTGCCTTCGAAGTCCTGAGAAAACTCGATCGTTACCGGAATCACATGCCCATCTGAAGTGCCCATGGCCAGGGAGTGGCCTTTCCCCAATGCACGGGCGACAGCGGTGACCGATTCACTATCTAAGAGCGTGCGGGAGGGGATGCTCTGAGTTGCCGGAGTCGTGTTTGCCAAATAGATGAAGTCAAGGGAGCCACCGCGTAAGGCATAGGCAAGTTCTTGCTGTTCCTCAATTCCAATAAGGGCGACAGAAAATGGAACCTGAGGCGCCGAAAGAGAAATCGGTTCGGTGGAAGTCGCTCGGGACGATTGAAAGAGGGGGATGACTTCCTTGACGAGAAAGATGCACATCCCGAGAATGCAGAGGATAATGCCGATCCCGCCGGTCTTAATGATGGAGCTGGTGACCCGATCTGTGATTAATCTCGTTTGGCGGCGGCTGAACAGACCGACTATGGCTTGGGTCGGAAATGAACTCCCACCGGACGGCGGCCCCTCCTGAAATGCCGGTGTCGAAGTGGATGGCGGTACGTTCATGCTCTAACCAATGGCTTCGCTTCGCATCGCCATCCGTCGTGTACTTCTCCCCCGAAGCACACGAACTCAACCCTCGCTGCTGATTCACTTTTTGGACAGCTCGCGTGAAACCTATTCGACCTTTACCAATTCCTTTTCAATCACCGATTGTGGGAGAGGGAAAAACCCGTCCTTGATCACAATGGCTTGCCCCTCTTTGCTATAAATGAACTTGATGAACTCCTTCACGAGCGGATCAAGCGGCTTGTTCGGCGCTTTATTGACATAGATCAGCAGATGACGCCAGAGCGGGTAGGATCCATTCATGGCATTTGTCTGCGTGGGAGCCACGAAGGGTGCTCCCTCTTTCTCAGCCAAGGGAAGTGCTCGCACTCCGGAAGTCAAATAGCCAATCCCGCTGTAGCCGATACCGGCCTGATCTTCCGTGATACCCTGCACCACTGACGCAGAGCCTGGCTGCTCTTTGACTTCATCTTTATAGTCGCCGTTCTTGAGCGCGTACTCCTTGAAAAATCCGTAGGTGCCGGATGCTGAGTTACGGCCATAAATGCTGATCGGAGAAGCCGCCACCTCACCGTTGATACCGAGCTGGCTCCACCGTTCCAGATTCTCTCGGGCGCCAAATCGACGGGTCTTCGAGAAGATCGCATCGACTTGCGCCATCGTGAGTCCTTGGACAGGGTTGTCCTTGTTGACATAGACGGCAAGCGCATCGATGGCGACAGGGAATGAGGTTGGTTTATACCTGAATTTTCTTTCAAAGGCATCGAGCTCGGTATTTTTCATCGCGCGAGACATCGGGCCCAGTTGCGCAGTCCCTTCGATCAAGGCCGGCGGTGCGGTGCTCGATCCCTTCCCTTCGATTTGGATTTTGACGCTTGGATATTGCTTGCGAAATCCTTCTGCCCATAGGGTCATCAGGTTGTTGAGCGTGTCAGAACCGATGCTGTTGACGTTACCGGACACGCCGGTGACTTTGACGTAACCCTTTAACGCCGGATCCAGCACGATATGGTCATCGGCGTAGATCGAAGGAATAGCCGATAGAAGAGTTCCTAGGAGGACACCGCATGAGAGACCAGACTTCAAAGCCGATATATTCATAGAAAGTCCTTTCGTCATCACCAACTCATCTGTAACACACTAATCCTGCCGTATTGCTGTGACGTTACGTGAATGTTACAAGAATGTTACATGTGGTGAGGTCTACGTCGTTATCCTATGGGTGGCCTCGTCTTTTGAGGCTCCCGCTATTATATTAATAGTTCCACTGCAGCATAGTACGGATAACGTCCCCTTCACGGATCGGATAGGGTGCGGTCTGCGTATCCGTGCGTTCGGTCTTGGCATACGCAAGCGTGAACTCCAGCATTCTGCTGAGTTGCCACTCGAGCCCGAATTCCCATTCCCGGATGACATTGAAGGGAGCATTGGTCCGTGCCTTCTTCCCTCCGAGATATTCTTGCCAGCGTACATAAGGCATGAAACTCATCGCCTGATAATCAAACCTATAGCTCCCCTGGACGTAGCCGCCCTGGATGTCCCCCTCCTCAATGGCTGTTTGGGCGGCGTTTAACTGAGGACTATGGCCCCAATTCCATTCCGCTTGCAAGCCGAACGGTTGAGGAAACAGCACAAAATGCACGCCGACTCGCTCGTCCAGATAATTCCCGTTATTGACGACGGTGGGGGCCACTGGGAGACCAGTACCTGACGTCGCAACTCTGTACGTCCCTCGGTACGCATCCACCCCGAACTGGATAATCTGCCCATAGGGCAATTCAAGCGGATAGGTGGCATGCAGGACGATATGTTTATTGTCGTTGCGTTCCGAGACATTGGCGCCTTGACCATTATAGACACCGATGCCTAAGACACCGTAGTCTCCGGAACCTTTGAGCCCCGAATCGATCAGTCTTCTGAATAGTTTCCTGGTTTCAGCCGGCGTATAGTAGAGGAATAATCCGAGGTCACGTTCTGTCGGCGTCGCACTATTGATCGCATCAGTCCGCTCGAAGGCAGCCCGCTGTTGGCTGGACTGAAGGTTTTCAAAGCCGAATGGAACCTTCGATTGCCCTGCTCGAATACGCAGTTCCTTTTGCGCTAGGAAGGGGACAGGGAGAAAGATATCGCTATAGGCGTCGCGAAGTTGGGTAAAGTTATTACTCGTGTCTCCAGTCGTGCCCGGAACGGCGGCGGCGAAATCCGGCTGAAGATAAAACGACAACCAATCGGTAATGTCACCCGAAAAGACGAGACGGACGCGGCGAAATCCGAAGCCCGTATTATCGCCGATGGTGTTATCGGAATCGAAGCGCAGCTTTTTCTCGTCGGGGAGGTAACTATAGCGCATTTGCGTATAGCCTCGTATGCTGATCTTATCGAACCATTTTTTTGTCGCCGATTGTTGTTGAACAATCGCTTCCTCTCTTTCATGCTCGGCTTTCAGCTTAACCCATTCTTCCTTCGTGATCTGGCCTTTTTCATACAGGAGATCCTCAACGCTCGCTTGGGCCACATTCGCTGTGACCATTAAGCCAAGACCGATCAGACACACGTTGACTGCGAAACCCCATCTCTTCATTCAACTACCTCCCTCCCCTAGTTGGTTCTGTCTCGCCACGGCGGCAGGAGGGTAACGATTGAGGATTAACGCGGTGCTACGTGCTTGTAACAAATCCGTTAAATCGCTTGCGACTTGATTGCAGCACAAAGGTGGGACTCGATTTCGCCGGGAATGGCTTGCAAGTGAATTTACAGGGCCGTAACATAACTGTCTCACTCCTGTAATCGTGGAAAGGCAGTATGCGCTCTTCCTGAGCTAGAAGGATGATATGAAAAACTCTGGTGTGATCCTTTTCTTGGGTGTCACTCTGTTATTCCCCCTTGCTGCTTGCCAAACTCGACCTTTTCAAACTGTGACCATGTACGATGATCCATCACGTTTTGTCCGACTCGAAGTAGATCCTACTGTAGGGGGGAGGCATTCTCACCCAGCCGACATCACGACAGATGAGCTGATCGCGGTCCTGTCCGGTGTGATGATCAAGGAGCCGCTCAGCTTCATGCCCTCTTTTGGCAAGGACAAAGAACCGCGGCGGCACCCGGCGTTCAATGAAGCAGAAATCAGCTTCTTTGCTCCGTTCTTTGCAGAAGGTTTGAGAAAAGCGACATCTGAGGAGATAGTCACCTTTTATCAAGCCACTCAGAAGGACACACTCATCGATAAAGTACTGTTCGTAACCTCAGGCGGGATCTTCGTTAACGGCGACGAGCTGCATCTGATACTGAGCAACTATCGTTCGGAAACAGGTTATGCGCCTGACCCTGGAATTGGAGACAAACTCGATGGTCGATCAACTCCTCTGCAGCCCATTGCACCACAGCGAACGGAAGTATATTTCGAACCCGCCACGGCAGTTGCTCCTTCACAGCATGGCATCTTGCAGAGTCTTTTGCGACCAAAGCGGCAGGAGATAGTCCTCTTCTTCAAGAATTTAAGAAGCGCCACTTCAGCCTTGGACCGTAGATCAAATTGACTGTCTTCTAAGCGGACACCGGGGCTCTCCCACTCGATTTTCTATACTGCTTGGCGGGAATCAAATGGCTCCGACTTGGCTTCGGCACGAAACCTCTCACACCATTTCTTGCCAGGCAGGTACTGCTCGGTTGGATCGAATATCCCACAGGGCCCCGCAGACATGAAAGGAAAGAAGTATTCGGCTGCGGTACAATGTCTAAAAACTCACTTGCGAACCGATGCCGTCGACCCCTGATCAACCCCATGCCGAGCCTCCACTGTGGTCAATCGGTATAACCGCTGCCATCATCCTGGTTGCTCCTCTTGTCCTGTACTCACTGGCGCCCGCTGGCCCTATTCGGGAAGGAGATACTGTCTTTTCACAAGGCGAGCAGCAGGTGCGGATTCGTCATGCGACTATCGATCGGCCAGGTCAGGCGGATGATATTTGCTTACTCGATCCGAACAGCCCTCTGATAGTTCTTCGCTCGTCAAGCGGTCCAACCGACGACTCGATCATCGCACAAGTGCAGGGCAGTCCAGTTGGCGAATGGCCTTTTTGCCCAGTACATACGGAAGTACTGCTGAAAACTCGTCAGGTATTTCAGAAGCCTGCAATGTTCAGCATAGTACGAGACCTGCTGACCGGATTGTTCCATCAATGAAGTGCGGTTCACTCAGGTCTTCAGGAGCGCGGCACACTGCTTGCGGAATCCGGCAACTTTTGGACCGGCGACGAGCTGACAGTAACCATGGAAGGGATTTCGAACGAATATTCCCGATGAAGCGCTTTTGCGACTACCACTGCGCAACTAGTACCACTTGCGTCACGATCGGAGCATTGTATAGCCTCTCTTCACTAAAAGTTTTGATGAGCCACTCAGCGGTTTGTTGTTTTTCTGGAGAGCAATAAAAATCGCTGACCGGTATGGGTTCCTCGGTCGTTTCCCTGTCGATTGAGAGTCGTGGGATCATGAATGGCAAAAAACATTTCTAAGCGTTTCTTGCAGAAATGTTCTTTGGATCAAAGGTGATTGGTACTGCTTCCGCATGGCCGGTCTACCCCCCACACACGGCTTCATATGTAACGCAATCAAGTTTGCCCCCGATATAACCAGACTCGACGGAGTCTATACCTTGAACCTGAGCGTACACGGCCTCAAGGCACCAGAAGCAACCGCCTGCTAGAATGGCAACTTCCTTGTCACGGGAGATCGCTTGTGATTCAACTCTTATAGCAAAATGCGTGGGTATTCGTAAGTATCATGGAGGGATACCGCCACTCAATAAAGATGGACTATTCTTCCTCTTCCTCTTCAATATCCTCAATCCCTTCGTAGCTCATTTCCGGGAAAGATGCCGATGCTTTTTCACAGGCGGTCTCGACCATTTCTTCTGCATCTTCCGCTGAATCGGCATCAACCAAAAATTTCACGGTGATTGCATACCTCTGTTCCACTCCCTACTCCTTTCTCTAGCCTTATCCGAGTTTTGGATTGAATCATCCCTAGCTCCGTACTTTCTGACAGTTACAGTCGCCATGTCAACCGTGTTACGGAGCGTATAGCCCTACAGAAAAATGACGGATGAACGGGAGCCGGTGGAGAAAAACCTGAAGAAAGGTTACAAGAAGGAGGGTGTGTGCGTTGCAGCGACTAGGGATACCATTTATCCGTCCTGTTCAAGCTCGGAGAGTATCGTCTTAAGCTTGGCAAATTCTTCTGGAGCGATACGTGAAAACACGATCCCAAAACTATTGCCTTTAATCCACCGAACAGTAACCTCGTCGATTCGCAGCGGCCAATCAAGGCCGGGAATATGGAGCCGACATTCAAACTTTGCACCTTGCTCCACCTTCATGTCGCTTTCGATTCTACAACCTCCGGCCGACATATCCAAAGTCCGCCCTTGTCCTTCTTGTCTCTGACCCGAGAGGGTGCTGCGGAACTGCGTGGTGAATCTCGGTTGAACTCGTCGGTCCTGTGACTGAGGCTGTGACGGAGTCCGGTCGTTGGTTTCTGGCTTAAAGAAAGAGCCGAGCATTTTCACTGTACAATTCCTCGCTCGAGTTGCCGCTCCCAACTGATGCGACGAACCCTTCGACCTCTAGAGTGAGACTTACCTACAATGTGGATGCCGACTCATCACGAATACTATTCCGGGGTAGTCAGGAGCATGTGGCCGCGGCGATTCTGCTGATAACATGACTCATCCCGCTCAAAACAAAAGGGGCGTTCCTTCCCATAAGAAACGATGGCCATCTGCTTGGGATTCACTCCAACTTCCGCGAGATAATTCCGCGCGGCCTTGGCACGCTTGTCCCCCAATACTAAATTATAGTCGGCAGTGCCTCGCTCGTCGCAATGTCCTTCAACTTTTAGCACCGCGCCTGGATGACCCTTAAGATACGCAGCATCTTGATTAAGTGCTTCCATGCTTGCAGCAGAGAGAGTCCACTGGTCATAACCGAAGAAAACATCCTGTAGGCCGGCTTCCGCTGCAGCTTTTTCTTCCTTGGTCAATTCGGCCCGCTGACGTGGGCTGATCCCTTGGCGATTCAGTATGGTCGGATATCTACCTTCCCCAAGTCGTTCCTCAGATGGATTATGAGAAAATCCGCTCAATTCACCGCTTGAGCTTTCTCGGGACATATTGGGGAGCTTCGAGCTCTCGCTTCCAGACCTGGATTTCCCATCAGACTGAACCCATTTCGTGTTACAACCTTCGTTCAATAACAAGACCAGTCCCATCACTACGACAGCTCCGGATTTCACCAGCACTCTATTCATGACCTTTCCTCCGGGTGACATGAGATTCAACTGCTTATTCGACAATGGGTATGTGAATGATAGCCCGGGATGTTTTATAGTCCCTCTCCAGACAAATATAGCACCGCAGCAGAAACGGATACTTCGACAGGAGCCTAGCGGATGGATGGCCAGATGACCATTAAAATCAGATATTTCGCTAGACAAGCGGAGGAAGCTCTATGGCTTGACAGAGCACTGAGATTGAATTAACGCGGCAACGAAAGTCACGAAGAGAAGGACCGAGGAGAGATCAATCCGTCCTGCTGCTTTCCTAAACCGATAGACCTCTGTTGGTCAGCGATGCCCTTGTCGATCAGCCCAACGGACAGGCTGCAGTACCGCCCCTAAGCTGGCCAATGCGCATATGAACAACAGCATGGCTAGTGCAATTACAAGAAAAAAAGCTGCTCTTACGTCGTGCAAAACGGGGACCATGGTACCTCCCTCTTCTTGCCCGATTCATTGACTGCGCCATCCACATTCACAGACCCATGGGCTCATCGGGTCTAACTTCTCAAGTTGTCTTTCACAACAGGGACATTGTCTGGTCCAGGCTAATCGCTTCGTCTGATTATAGTATACCGCCCCGAACGGTGCTTGCTTTCTATATCGGTAGAACGATTGCACGGGATAATTCCCTTTGAGGTTATATTTGAGGTTATAGTAGAAGAAATGACATCACGAATCTATACAGCTTTTGCGGCATGGATGACAGAACAGCCTGAAACTGTGTTGAATGACCCTCGTCTAAGCTCACATCAAGAAATTCAGACACATCGGAATCTCAAGAGAAGAAAATGCTACAGGGGCATATGAATGAAAATCAAGGTCGGGGAGGACTATGTACGTGACCATCGGTAACACTATGGAAAAGAACAGGAGGAGGGAACAGGGATACTAAAAAGGTATTTCTGCAATGCGCATCTTAAAATAGCGGCTTTTTCCCGCCAACCTTGGCGATGGCGTGGTGAAAGGCTTTGGAAAGACCTTCCAAAGATGCCATGTCGCAGACAGGAATATATGCTTCCCCCTTCTTCTCTCCCGGTTTGTCTTTTGGGGGAAGGCCTTCATATATAAGCTCGTCCAGGTTCGTGACCACCAGTTTTCCTGTTTTGAGTTCATGTACCGGTTTACCCGGTATCACGAGAGCTGTCTGCCATTCGGCCACACAGGCCCCACGGGCACAACGTAATCGAATGCCGTAGAGATTGCTGTTTTCACCTTCCCGCTCCGCGCCCACTTGAGGAGACAGCGCGTTCAAGTCAAACTCCTGAATCATTTCGACCGGCGATTGGATTGCAAATATCCCGCTCAACTTCCTCCGCTCATTCAAACGTGTAGTGATTTTGAGGGCCGATGGCGGCAGGATCGTTACGTCAACCTTAGCCATTCTATCCACATACCAGAGGGATCCATCGTTAGCGGTCATACGTTGCAAGCCACTCTGCATGGTGGCACATGCTCCCCATGTGTCTTTGATGAATGCCAACGTTTCCTCCAGCGACGGCCCGTCCTTACCGGGCTCGTTGTCCGATGCCGCCCATGTGCTGGGTAGACTCATCATGAGAATAAGGAAGCCGGTGACCACGCTGCCCGCTTGCCACTTCGTCATCATTTGCCACCTCATAGCAATGTGCCTCGATACATGCCCTTGAATCGTGATTGAATTCACGGATACTCGGATGAACATGGCCTTGGCTCTCGTGGGCAGATGTTGTTACCGAACTCTTCCACGGCATCATCGCTTCATCCCAAGAACTGCGGACGAGCCTAGGCAGCACGACATGCACTTTGGGGAAAAAACAAAGAAATGGATGCGATACAATGATCGTGATGGTGGTAGAGTTGCACGAATATCCGAACACCTGGCGGTAGTGAATCCCCGCGCCGCTACGCTAGGATCTTTAACAACGTGCAGGGCGATGCTAGAAGCATCCGCAATTTCGGTGATTGGTGCGCCCGGCAGGAATTGAACCTGCGACCTACGGGTTCGAAGCCCGGCGCTCTATCCAACTGAGCTACGGGCGCAACGAGAATACATGAATCATGTCCGAGCGAAGCTTGTCAAGACTCACGGCGGCAGTTGAGTCTCCAATCTTGCCAGGATCTCATCGGCTACTTGCGTGGCGGATCGTTCATCAGTCTCAATGACATAGTCTGCAGCCGCTTCATATTTCGGTATGCGTTCACGAAGGACCTCTTGAACCTCGTCCAGGAAAGACTTCACTCCGGTAAGGGAAGGACGTTGTGAGTCATGACCGATGCGCTGAATAACAGTGCTCACTGAGGCGGTCAGCCAGAATAGCTTTCCTGTTTGTTTCAGCACCTCGACATTTCGAGATCGTAGAATTGCTCCCCCGCCCGTATCGACCACTAACCCTGTCCGACCGGCCAGTTCATGGCAGACCTTGGTTTCGAGATCACGGAAGTACTCCCACCCATTTATCTCAACGATTTTTGGAATGCTTTGACCGGCCAACTTCACGATCTCCGCATCTGTCGACACAAGCATGCGCCTAAGTTTAGCCGCCACTATTTGACCCACGGTACTCTTTCCGGCCCCACGATAGCCGATGAGCACGACATTCATCGAAAATGGGACTCCAATACGGTACGCATCACATCAACCGGTGCAGGCTGATTCGTCCAGAGTTCAAACTGAGTGGCGGCCTGATGGAGAAACATCTCCAACCCGGGAATCGTCCTACACCCTGCTTGCCTCGCATCTTTAAGCAATCTGGTTTCGACTGGATTGTAGACGATATCCATGACAGAGAGATCGGCGTGAAAGAGCGTGGACGGAATACAGGTGGCATCGGTATTCGGAGACATGCCGACCGGGGTGCAATGAATTAACACGTGCGTATCGGGAAGAACTCGACGAAGGGTGGTTTCGTTGAGATGAAAGTCCTCCACCACCAACGATGTGTTAGAGTAAATGTCCTGAGCCAAATTGGTTCGTTCAGGGTCGTCAATGCCCAGCAATGTCAATTGTTTTGCACCTGATTCCACTGCCAGTGCGAAGGCGATCGCTCGAGCAGCGCCTCCGGAACCGACGATCACGATGCGCCGGTCTTTTAGCTCGGCTCCGCCTTCCTGCAAAGCCTTCAGAGCGCCTGTCGCGTCCGTGTTGTACCCCGTGAGCTCACCCTTTTCAGCCACGATGGTGTTGATCGCACCGATGCGTTGAGCCGTCATTTCGACATGGTCAAGAAACGGTATGGCGGCCACCTTGTGAGGAATCGTCACACTCGCTCCGCGAAAGTTTCCCAGCGCGCGGAGCCCTTTGATGGCATCACCGATCCTTTCCACTTTCCAGGCGAGATAGACAAAGTTGAGCCCCAATTTGCGGAACGCCGCATTGTGAATGGCGGGCGACAGTGAATGTCCAACCGGATTGCCGATCACCCCGCAGAACTGTGTCCGAGCATCAATGTCCATTTCTTCACCCAGAACCCAAGTTCTTCCCGTTCGTGAGTAGCAACTACTAGCCTTTATGAACCGTCATGCCCCCGTCAATCGGGAAGGTCGCCCCAGTCACCCAGGCTGCTTCATCCGAGGCCAGATACAGAACCATGTTTGCCACTTCTTCCGGAGTCCCAGGCCGGGGTATCGCATATTGAGCGAGAATGGGTTGGAGCATGCCTGGATTGGCCATGAGGGGAGCCGCCATAGGCGTATCGATCAAGCCAGGATTCACCGCATTGCAGCGAATTCCTTCCTTCGCATATTCGACGGCCAGCGCACGGGTCAAGGCGTCAAGCGCCCCTTTGGATGCCGTATACGCGGCTAAGCCCGAGAGACCTACTAAACTGGCAATCGACGAGATATTGATGATAGAGCCTCGTCCTTGCTTCAGCATGTGAGGGATGACGGCCCGTGTCATGCGGAATACTCCGGTCACGTTGATGTCCAGCACGCGCGTCCAGATTGCGTCATCGGTCTCGTGAAGCCGCTTTCCAAATTCACCGATCCCCGCATTGTTGACGAGAACGTCGATCCGACCAAAACTATCAAGGGTTCGGCGGACCACATCCTGCACATGGGTTTCATCCGTCACTGAGCCGGCAATTCCCAGTACCTTTCCCTTGTTGAGTCGGATCACACTGGCCACACGATCCAATTCCTGTTGCCGACGTCCTGTGATGACAACCGATGCCCCTTCTTCAGCAAAACGTTTCGCGATCGCTTCGCCGATCCCGGCATTGCCTCCCGTCACGACGGCTACCT
>DATIGP010000052.1:0-5068 GCA_035454625.1 Nitrospira sp. | reverse complement strand
AACCGCGTATCACGATTCAACTACCGGAATCCGGCAAGCTGCATTTGGTGCTCCGATTCCCCGCTCCGGATCGGGGACGATCACGCATTGAGCAGGCCATCCTGCGCCGGTATCTCCAATTGATGAACGTCCAGGCATCATTACAACACACCTAAAAAAAGGGCCATCGTACGATGGCCCTTTGATGACCGCTTATCCCGAAGGGGGCGAGCTATTTCGGGAACGACTTCGGCGCTGAGACGTGCTGCCATCCCTCACCATTCAGGGACTTGAGCATGGCCACTAAGTCCTGTTTTTCCTCGTCCGTCAGTTCCAAGGGGATGATCGTATTGTCCAGATGCGGATTTTTGACTCCGCCCTGGTTGTAAAAATTCACCACTTCATCGAGGGTCTTGAACCGTCCGTCATGCATGTATGGCGCGGTGCGGGCGATTTCTCGCAAGGTCGGGGTTTTGAAGGCTCCGATATCCTCTGTGCTATTGGTCAACATATACCGACCGAGATCGACGGTATTCGTGTCCCAGCCGATGCCTATGTTATGAAACTTCTCGTCGGTGAAGTTGAATCCCGAATGGCAACGGGTGCAACGGGCTTTTCCACGGAACAGCTCGAGACCGCGCTTGGCGGAGTCGCTCAACGCATTTTCATCTCCTCCGACATCAAACTTGTCCACCGCGCTGTTCCCGGACAGCACGGTCCGTTGGAAGCTGGCAATGGCCATGCCCACCCGTTCCGTCGTAATCTTCTCATCGCCGAATACTTGCTTGAAGAGTTTCCGGTAGCCCGGGATTTTCATCATCTTCGCGATCATCCCATCGTAGTTCTCAAAGCCGTGCTCGATCGGGTTCGTAAATGGACCGACCGATTGAGCTTCCAATGTAGCCGCTCGGCCATCCCAAAAATTCAATGTGCTATAGACCCGATTGAACGATACAGGCGCGCTGCGACCACCTTTAAGGCCATGGATACCGGTCGACACCGGCCTACCGTCCGTAAATCCCTTCTCCTTCAGATGGCAACTCGCACAGGCGATGGTGTTGTTCTTTGACAACCGCTTATCGAAGAACAGGATGCGCCCCAGCTCAATCTTCTCCTTGGTGAGGGGATTGTCAGCCGGAACAAAATTGTTCGGATCCTCCAAGCCTTGAATCGTTGGTAGGGTATACGACCCATTCGTGACCGAAGGTTCTGCGGCGAAAGCTTGGTCTCGCTGTGATTCTTCGCCGAACATCGGGACGAGCGGCATCATCGCAACTATCCCGCATACCAACGCCGCGGTCAGCATGACTCCCCCGACTATCTTCTTTCGAGCCATCGCGCCCTCCTCTCCATACTGATGTGTTATCCGCCCCTCGACCATTCCGCCTATCAATGCACCCTGTACAATCGGTCCACCAAGACCACCCGCGGTTACTGAATGTGAGACGGCTGTGCCTAAGCCGTCTCTATTCCAGTAGGCTTCGCAGCATCCAGGCCGTCTTCTCGTGCACCTGCATACGTTGGGTCAGCAGATCAATCGTCACCTGATCCGAGGCCTTTTCGGCTATCGGAAAAACATTACGTAATGTTCGCACCAACGCTTCTTGTCCTTCAACCAACTGACGAATCATGTCTTCCGCCTTCGGTACGCCGACGGCTTCGGAGATGGATGAGAGTTGGGAAAACTGTGCATAGCTCCCAGGAGCGGGATGCCCCAACGCCCGGATCCGCTCCGCCACCAGATCGACGGCCAGGGCAAGTTCGTTGTATTGTTGCTCGAACATGAGGTGAAGCGTCTGAAACATCGGCCCGGTCACATTCCAATGGAAGTTATGCGTCTTAAGATAAAGGGTATAAGTATCCGCCAACACCTTGGATAGCCCTTCCGCGATAGCTTTCCGCTGTGCGGGCTCGATTCCAAGGTCAATTTGCCGACCACTCGTGTCAGCCGCCTTTGTCCTCTCCGCTGGGTTTTGCATGGTGCCCCCTTCGCTTTACGAGCTGGTTAACGCGCGCTTGTCATATCATGACTTATGCTGCCGACTCAATCTGTAGGCACTCACACGGAATGCACGTGCGCCTCATTCACACCGTCGGCCTTCAGAACGCCGATGTCGTGTCCCGCTTGTTTGACAAGTTAACCGGCCGTCTACTAATAAGTCCAATTGATAATATAGATTATTCATATTAGTATTTCTTATAAGACCCACCATGACCCTCACGGAATTGCAGTACATCGTAATCGTCGCACAGGAGCGGCATTTCGGCCGAGCCGCGGAACGGGCATCGGTCACTCAACCGGCATTGAGCCTCGCGGTCAAGAAACTGGAAGAAGAGTTAGGCACGGCGATTTTCGAGCGGCGCTGGAAGCGGATTGAACTGACGTCGTTCGGTGAGCAAATCGTCCATCAAGCGCAACGCGTAATCGAAGAGGCCGAGCACCTCAAAATCCTTGCCGCTCAAGGGAAGGATCAACTGAACGGCAGGCTGCGATTCGGCGTCATCGCAACCGTCGGACCGTATATCCTCCCGGATTTGGTTCCGCTTTTGACTGCACGTGCACCTAAAATGCCCTTGGAACTGGAGGAAAACCTGACGCAGAACCTGGTGGGAATGTTGAAGAGCGGAAAACTCGATGTCATCATGATCGCCCTCCCCTTCGAGGAACCTGGCATACTCACCAGCGCCTTGTATGATGAGCCATTTCTGGCCGTGGTCCCTGCCGGACATCCTTGGCAGAAAAAGAAGCTGCTGGATTCCGGCCAGTTACGTACCGAGAAGGTTCTTCTCCCTCATGCGGGACATTGTTTCCGTCAACAGGTCCTTGACGCCTGTCCCGAACTCAGTCGTTCTGATGCGGAAGGCTGGCAGGGGAATTCGCTGGAAACCATTCGGCAAATGGTCGTTTCAGGCTTGGCCATCACCGTGCTCCCCTGCAGCGCCGTCACGCCGAAACACCGGAATAAGCGACTGGTCGCCATCAAGATGGCGGATCCGGCGCCCGGTCGACGGATCGGCCTCGCCTGGCGACGTGGGTTCACACGGCCTCAGGTCATCGACGTCATCCGAAAGGCCGTCCATGCGCTGAAAGTTCCGGGCCTCAAGATGACGACGGCGTGACGACACATGATCCCCCGCTTCGCTCAGTCGCTTGTTGCCCCGGACGGCTTTTGTTAGGATGCGCCGATCCTTTGGAGCGTGCTTGGTGAAAATCGCGACGTTCAACGTCAACTCATTGCGCAAACGTTTGCCGATCGTTCTCGAATGGCTCGAACGGCATCAACCGGATGTCCTGTGCCTTCAAGAAACCAAGGTCCAGGACAGTGAGTTTCCATTACTTGCTCTGGCACCCAGCGGGTATGAGACGACCTTTCGCGGGATGAAATCTTATAACGGGGTGGCGATTCTCAGCCGAAAAAAGCCGGAAGCGGTTTTCTACGGATTCGACGATGGAGGGGACCCCGAGGACTCCCGCTTGCTGCGGGTCCTCATCGATGGAATTCACATCGTCAATACCTACGTACCGCAGGGATTCGAAATCGATTCGCCGAAGTATGCGTACAAGCTTGCCTGGTACGAACGGCTACGGAACTATTTCAACGCACACCTGACACCGAAAGTCCCGGTCATCTGGTGCGGGGATATGAACGTCGCTCCGCGCCCCATCGATGTCCACAGCCCGGAGAAACATCTGAACCATGTGTGCTATCACGAAGCTGCGCGCACCGCGTATGACAACACGGTGGCCTGGGGATTTCAGGATGTCTTTGTGAGACTCTACCCGACGCGCCAGCAATATACATTTTGGGACTATCGTGCGCCGAGCTCGCTGGAAGCCAACAAAGGATGGCGCATCGACCATATGATGGCCACGGCGCCGCTGGCTGAAAAGTGCCTAAAGGCGGATGTGGACGTCGAGCCGCGGCGAGCGAAAGAGCCCTCAGACCATACCTTTTTGTGGGCCGAGTTTTCGATCTGACTGCGCACGCGACGCCCACTCCGACCGGACAAATATACTCTATCCTTCCGTCGGGCCATAAAAACCGTCGGCCTAGGCTGCTTTTGCCCGCATGTGGTTGCTGCGATTCTGTTCGATCAAAGGATCAATGATCAGGCCGCAATTGAGACAGCGCAGAATAATCGTGCTGGACGACGCCGCCGGCTGGCGCTCTTGGATCATCAATCCTTTGCATTTTAAACACGTCATTGGCATCCCTCCTTGCCGAACTTGACTGGGACGATGTGTAGCATCACAAGATTAACGGGGTGTTAACGGTTAGTTAAAAGGATCTAATACTCCTGCCGATCATGCGGCCGGCAGGACTTTCACCCCTGCTTCCGCAAAGGTTTGTTCGATCGCGAAACGCAACTCGCTGGCGATGCCGCTGGGATCCACGTCAGGGGAGATCTCGTGCCAATAATTCACCGTAAAGATGCGGGTTTGGGTCCCGAATTCGTCGAGGAGCACTTGTGGCGGCGGTTGTTTCATGACTTTCGGATGCTGCAGCGCAACAGCCGACAGCAGATCCACGATCTGCCGGGCGGCCGTACCGTAAGGAGCACCGACCCGCAGGGAAAAACGCCCGACATGGCTTGAGTAAGTCCAGTTGGTGAGAGGCCGTTCGAGGAAACTGCTGTTTGGTATCAACGTCTCCATTCCTTTGGCGTCTCTGATCGTGGATGACCGAAGACCGATCGAGGTGACCCGACCCCGAACATTATCGGCTTCGATGAAGTCCCCGACCCGCATCGGTCGTTCGATCAACACCAGAATTCCGCTGATGACGTTTTTCAAGAGCGTTTGAGCGCCGAATCCCACGCCGATGGCGAAGGCACCCCCGAGAAATGCGAAGATGGTCAAGGGAATCTTGGCCCAGGTAAAACTCAGCAAAATCAGGGCCGTGACGAGAAAGGCCTGACTCCATTGGCGCACCAGATTCGCGACATCCTGAGTCATGCCGAACCTTGATGCAGACAGCCGACCGATGATCCGCGCGACATACAGACAAACGGCATAGCCGATTAAGAAGATCCCCAACGCGGTGATCGTTTTGCCGACCGTCACACCACGACGACCGGTGATCGTTTT
>DATIGP010000051.1:0-9804 GCA_035454625.1 Nitrospira sp. | reverse complement strand
GCTTCAACAACGGCTCGGCCATCGAACGAACAGAATGGCCGTTGCTCACAACTCCTTCAATTACAAGCTTCGGTAGGGATGACAGCGGAGAACTCTACCTTGCAACACGGGCAGGTAACATATTCCGGATCGTGCCGAATTAGACTTCTTTGCATGTGTCATGTGTCTCAGCAACTCCTCTTGGTGATTTCACGCCACGTATGTAAAATGAGGATGCGCTGAGTCCATTTCAAGTTAACCCGGATAATATCGAGAAAATAATTCGCACCACAGTCTGCGCATCGACAAAGTGCACCATCGATCGGGTCTGCCGACGGACCTCGACGGAGCGGCGTTCTATGATCGAAGCTTGGCTGGTCGATTCCAACCTCCACTGCCCGCACAGCTCACTCCAAATCTCCGCCTCCAAATGCGTGCGCTCCCCTCATCAGGGGGAACAGACGGTCGAAGCAGGCTTCTGCTGTGGTAAAGCATTGAAACGGGACCAGCACCAGGGCTCGGCTATTTCTGGCCGCGGTATGTTAAGTTCTCCGGCCAGCTGCGGGATGAAGGGCAGAGCGACGATGGCACACAACGGTCATGTCATAGACAGGACGGAGTTCTTTGTTATTCGGTTTCCTTGCCTCGCTGCAGCCAGCTGGTTATTCCTGGGCCTTTCTTTGTGGATTCTGACCGGATGCGCACAGCCTACGCCACCCGGACCGGTTCGCACCGACGAACGGGCCGCGCCTGCTCCCATGACGGCCGGCAGCGCAGCCGTCGACTATTGGCGGGAGGTGCAGCCGATCCTCGAACGCCGCTGTGCCCTCTGCCATGGCTGCTATGACGCGCCTTGTCAACTGAACCTGACCGCCTACGAGGGTGTCGTACGCGGCGCCAACAAGAAGCCCATCTACGACATTACCCGGCTTCGCACAGCCGAGCAGACCAGGCTATTCGAGGATGCACAGTCGGCCGCAGCCTGGCGCAAGAAACACTTTTTCCCCGTCATACAGGAGGAGGTGCAGGCAACCGAGGAAGCCCGCCGTGCCGGGGTACTGGCGCGCATGCTTACACTCAAGCGGGCCCATCCGCTGCCTTCGCAGCCACTCCTGCCCGAGACGTTCGATTTATCGCTCGATCGACAGCAGCAATGTCCGACCGAGTCCGAGTTCGATTCCTTTGGCGCCAAGCACCCGCTCTGGGGCATGCCCTATGGTCTACCCGGGGTGACCGACCGGGAATACGAGACACTCATGACGTGGGTCGTGCAAGGCGCACCATACCGGGAGCCGGCCCCTGTTCTGCCCGACCCCAGCGTGCTGGTCAAGGAGTGGGAAACCTTTCTCAACGGCGACTCGCCAAAGCACCAACTGATGAGTCGCTATCTCTACGAGCACCTGTACCTTACCCATCTCTATTTCGACGAACTGCCCGATCGACAGTGGTTCCGACTTGTACGATCCCGTTCGGCACCGGGTCAGCCCATCGACCCGATCGTAACACGTCGGCCCTATGACGACCCTGGTGTACCCCGCGTCTACTATCGTCTCGAGCTTGTGCGCGGTAGTCTCCTGGCCAAAGCTCACACCCCCTATGCGCTCAGCCCCTCACGCAAGCAGCGCTATACCGAACTGTTCCTTGACCAGCCATACGACGTGCACGCACTGCCTACCTATGAGGTCAGCGTGTCCTCGAACCCCTTTATCGCCTTTCGCGACCTACCGGTCCGCTCTCGCTACCGGTTTCTGCTCGACGATGCCCTTGCCTTTGTCATGCTGTTCATCAAAGGGCCGGTTTGCCGGGGAACCATCGCGCTCACCGCCATCGACGATCGATTCTGGATTTTCTTCGTGAATCCGGACAGCGCTGTGCTCGAGAAGAACGAGGAATTCTTAGCGAGGACAAGTAAGCATCTCTACCTGCCGACCACCGAAGGAACAAGCCGGCTCGGTCTGGCCTCCTGGCTGAAATACTCCCGCATGCAGGACGAATTCCTCAGAGCCAAGCAAGCCTACCTCGAAGACCTCAGGGTTCACGATGAGGGGGCTGACCTATCCTTTATCTGGAACGGGGGCGGAAAGAACTCGAACGCAGCCCTCACCGTGTTTCGCCACACCGACAGCGCGTCCGTCGTCCAGGGGCTTGTCGGTGACGATCCAAAAACCGCCTGGCTCCTGTCCTATGATCTGTTCGAGCGAATCTACTACCTGCTCGTGGCCGGCTTCGATGTCTATGGCTTCGCAGGACACCAGCTCGACACGCGCCTCTACATGGATTTCTTGCGGATGGAGGGGGAATTCAACTTCCTGCTGCTACTGCCCAGCGAAGCACGTGAGCAGGAGCGGGACTTCTGGTACCGGGATGCCCACCAGTCGGTCAAGGACTATGTCTATGGATCTCGCATCCGTGTACAGCAGGAAAGCGGCATCACGTACCGAACGAACATGCCCAAACGCGAGCTGTTCGACCTGTTGCGGCAACGGCTCACCGGAGCCTTCAATGAAGCCTACGATGTACGAGGTGAGCCGGATCAGGAGCTGCGTGCCCAGTTACGTACCTTGGCGCAGATCAAAGGAAAGGCCCTGCAATGGCTGCCCGAAGTCGCGGTGCTGACCGTCACAAACGGGACGGGAACCGAAGCGCGTCACGACCGGATCTATACGCTGCTGCACGACAACGGATTCAGCAACATCGCCTCCCTCTTTAACCCGCAATCCCGCCGCCTCCCGGATGAAGATGAGCTCACTGTCGCGCGCGGCTTGATCGGTAGCTACCCCAACGTCTTCTACCGTGTCGCGCAGCAGGAACTGCCCGAGTTTATCGCAACCGTGGCCAGGCTCACGGGTGAGACAGACTATCGAAAGCTCGCCGAGCGTTTCGCCGTGCGCCGTACCAGTCAGGACTTCTGGTCGCACAGCGATAAGATCCACGAGATCTACCGCCGAATCGACCCGCTCGGAGCAGGGCTGCTCGACTTCAACCGGTTGGAGAATCGATAATGAGGCGGGAATCCCTCGAAATCATGGCCGAGCGTTGGTTTGCTGTTCAATGAGAGACTTGCTATAGTGCGCCCCGGAGACAGGCGAAATGGGGCTGGAACCGAATTACATCATTGTCGACGGCCAGAGCTTCAGCAAGGCAAAACTGGTGCTGGATAATCATGTCTACAAGAACTGCCAGATCGATGACTGCGATTTGTACTACAGCGGCGGGCAATATGAACTGCTCGACACGCACATTACCAACTCTCGCCTGATCCTGAACCATCCCGCAAAAGGCATTTATAATGCCCTGCAAATTTTTAAAATGAAGTCTCCGGGATCTCGGATTATCTTTGAATAGCATCGCCTCCGGTAAAGCAGTCGACAGAACGAGCCGATCCAGCGCCGACATTTGATTCCTTACAGGCCATCGCGCGGACCTCTTCTGCCGCTCGAAGGCCGCTTTCCACGGCACCGTTCATATAGCCTTGCCAGTTTACACTCGTGTGTTCTCCTGCAAAGACAATCCTCCCATGCGGTCGATGGAGCCAGTCGCGCAGGTTGGGATCGAAGCCTGGATCGAAATAGGCATAGCCGCCCTTTGCCCACGGGTCATCTTCCCAGGTCATGATTCGGCTATGGAGCAAAGTAACTGATCGGCTTCCCAGCCAGCCCAATGCGTCCACCAATCCTTCCACTCCGCAACGCGCTACGATTTTTTGGGTATCCTCGCTGGCCTGTCCGCCGGCCATCAACGTCAGAATGCCCGCCTTGCCTGCTTGTTCCTCGTTGGCATCCCACAAGGCGCCCGTCGGTGCATCCGTTCCAAATGCCCGCGGCGTTCCCTTCCTCCTCCAGAACGACTTGTCGAACTGCAAAAGCGCCTTGGTTGTCTTTCCATATTTTAAAGAGTGGATGGCGCGCGCTTGTAGAGAAGGAAACGGAGGCAGTATGTGCATGGTTCGCAGCATGGTGGCCGGTACGGCGAGCACTACATATTTTCCTTGTAGCGAGGCTTCTTGTCCATTGGTCGTTTCCGTTGTCACCCGAACCGAATTGCGGTCCTGATGAATAGCCCGCACAGCGCTATTGAACGATAGGTCATCCTTTATATGCTCGGCGAGGGTCAGCGAAAGTCGGTCGTTCCCTCCTTCTATTCGATACATGGCTGTTTGCCCGGGCACATCGCTGGCCAGTTGATCCACGAGCGCCAGCAAGGACAGCTCTTCCGGATCGGCCAGGAAAAATCCACGTAAGCTCCGCACAACGGCCCTCATCTCGCGGTCGGCCTTTAGCTCGTCCAACCATTGAGCCACCGATTGCCGTGCCAGTTGCTCCGCTATAGGACGGTCCCAACGTTTGTCGACCGTTCGATAAGCAGCCACCAGCGGAGAGAGCGCATGAGCCAACGTGTTCCACGCCTTTTCCCCCGATAGAATGGGCGGCTTACGTCGGCTGCTATCCGAATGTCGAACGAAGGCGAAACCCTGTCGGAGGATGGGGCGTAAAGACAGTCCCTGTGCTTTTACCAATCCTATAATTTCATGTTGGCCTTCATCGATGAAGTCGCCTCCCGCCTCGGCATGTTGTTCTTGAGAGAATGCTCCTCGAATCGTGAGCACACGCCCGCCAACTCGATCGCGAGCTTCGATCAGCGAAACCTTGGCCCCCGCTTCCTTGAGCTTCACCGCAGCCGTCAGACCGGCCAAGCCTGCCCCAACGACGATGACCTTCGTGCCTCGACGTATCTGATGGACCATAATTTCTTTGGAATGTTCAGCTGAGTACTTCTGTCTCAGTCTAGCCTGCCCATGTGGTGAGATGCCACAGTTGGGCTCCCTAGGGGACCAAGAGCGGAACAGCCCACGGATCAGAAGGACTAGCTAGCGGCAACGGGAAGGACCAAAGTCAATGGGGACGCTGAACAGATTCAGACCCATCAGATTCTGGTTTTATCTCTACGTTTCGCCCAGCTACTTACCGACCGGAATATTTTCCGTCCGCTTCACGATCTCGATCGGTTGGAAAACCGGATCTAGTGATCCATGAGAGGACTCGGCTTCGACACGCTGGAGAAAGGATTCAGGACCACTCAATGGAGCGTAATGGAGCCCGACTTCAACATCGAAGGTTTTGGTGTCTTTCGGGGTCGGGAAGGTGAAGGCTTCCACTCTCGTCTCTTCGGGTCTCAAGACCGTGTCTTCGACTACTTTCACCGCTTCGAAGTCGAAGATCGTCTTCTGTCCTTGAGCATCGGCATAGGTTCGACCATAGACACGCTTGTCGGAAAACACCGTTTTGAGATTCTTACCCTTGACCTCAAGATCCAAGACGACCGTTGCCCAAGCAGGATGGGTAGCCGGCAGGTTATGCGGCACCAGACTCTGAACTTTTACCATGACGGTCGTCTTCTCCCCCTCAATCTTCGTCTGCACATCAAGCTTTGCCGCGTCCTGGCGTAACTTGCCGATGCGCCCTGGGAAACTATGATTGGCAGTCGTACGCTTCTTTTCCCCATTCGCCGACTCCCCAACTTGTTGCGGCATGTGGCATGTCTGACATTCTTTGCCGGACTTTACAGCTCGGCTTTGGTCCCAATTCCCGAGCAAGTCGTTGGCCTTGCCCAAGTTCGTCGCGGACGGTACTGACTGATGGCAGTTCAGGCACAGATCGGACTTCTGGAACAGGCTCGATTCCATCGAGTGATGCGCCAGATTCTGAACGAAGTCGTTGTATGGCCCATAGAGCGTCTTTCCTCCGATCTCATACTTCGGTTCCGGGGGATGTTTGGTTCGGTCCACCTGCTTGATCAGATGGCACTGGCTGCAGGCGACCCCATCCAGGGATGGGGTCCCTCCTTTCGCCTGATCTATAAACGACTGCACATGATCCGGAAACTCGCGCACATGTGGAGCATGGCAGCGGAAACACTGCGCTTTGTCCTTTCCCATTGGTGAACCCAAAAAGTGATCAAGCGATGCGCGAAACGCCGGAGAATGGATGGACTTCGCCAGAGGCGAGGTTTCCCACTCTTCGTACACGCGTTCATGACACCGTTTGCATTTGCTGGAATGAGGGAAGGTTTTATCGATTTGCGATTGAGCCTTCACCTCTTGCGCTGTGGACGAAGCCGGGTAACCAATCACTAAAAGCGTAAGGCACACCATCCCAATAAGGCCGCGTCTCCATGCCATCAGGCGTTCTGCCGGCTCTACTGCGGCCGTTATTCTAAGAAAGTGATTTGACACGATAGGTGAGAAAGTGCCGCCGTGTATATTCTTGGATGATGTGTTTCGCCTCTTCCCGCTCTTTCTCGGTCCGCAAGGACGCAAAATACTTTTCCGTCAGGGCAGGCTCAGGCGTGGGAATGAGCGCATAGGTCAGCACGGCCTCTATCGAGGCCGCGGCTGTGCCGGCAGGGAGGGCCAACGTAAAAGGAACCTTCCTCGTCGTGCCGCCCTTGACGAAGGGATCGGGAATCGGACCGCGTAGGATCTTGTCGTAAGGCAACCCGAACTGTCTCGTCTCTTCCGCCAATGTCTTGCCTGCCGCATCCTTTGCCGTGACGGTCAGAAAGAACTGTTTCAATACCGGATCGCCGTCGGGGAAACTGTGCGGCAGGCTGCCGACCTTCACGATCCCGGTCCCTTCAATCCACGTATTGACCTTCGTCACCTCGACATCAATCCGAGGCATCCATTCCGCCTGCAGGTTTCGATTCTTCAGCATGGTCCCGGCAACGACGACTCCTCGGAACCAGTGGCGTCCGATGGCCCTGGTCATCGCCCCACGCCTAGAGGTGGAACTTCCGGTCGAGGGTTCCATGTGGCAATCCTGACAAATCGTGCCCTGAAGAATCTCGCCCGGCAAGTCCTTCTGCGCGGCGTCTTTCACCTTATCGAAATGACAAGAAGCACAAAAGCTGGCCGTTCGGAAGTATCCTGAATGCGCGGCTGGATGGACAAGGTTTTCTTCAGGGTTCGAATAAGGGCCGTAGAGGGTGCTGCCGGGCTGCAATGTGAATGTCGGCGGCGAGCCCGAACCTTTGTCCATCCCGCTCATCAAATGGCAGGCGGCACAGCCGATCCCTTCGACTGCCGCCGTCCCGGCGATCACTTGCGCCGCAATCTTGTCGGCATGCTGAGGGAACGCGCTCACTGAGGGCACATGGCACGATAAACACCGGCGCTGCTCATCGGACGACGGATTCGTCTGCCTCCAAAGACCCAGCACGGTTCGAAAAACGGGTGACTCCAACGACGTTCCGTGTAAAAGAGCGGCATCGACACGGCCAAACGTCTTCAAGTCCGAAGTTTGCTCTCTGGCCCCCTTCCATTCTTCGTAATGACGCTCATGGCACTGCTTACAATCTTCAGACCGGATGAAGATTTTCTCGATTTCTGCCACCCACTCAGCCGGCCTCTGACTATCCAGCTGCTGAGCGATGGCTGGTCCGTGACACAAACTACCAAGGAGGCTGATCAGCAATAGGAGACAGAACGCCGGGATGCCCCATCCAACCTCCGATCTACGGTCACGTCCGTTCTCCTTACCCCTCACGCGTCACCTCTCGCCGACACATTCAATCACGCTTACAACCGACAAAGTGAAAGTTCACCCCCCAGCCCACAGGGTCGCCCGGATCCGCCGGTTCGTAGGTTCCGACCGTGAAGTTGCATTCTTTCATCGCTTTTTTGATGGCACGTCCAAAATCCGCCATGTTTCGTATCTCTTGCTTATCGATTTCCTTAATGACCGAACGAACCTTAATCCCTGCATAGTCCGCCCGTGAATTTCCGATGACCTCGAATACGACCACCCCCTGCGGCTTCTGCAGCTTGAGTTCTTGTTGAATCTCTTCATCGACGGGACCGACGACGATCCCGAACTCTTCGCCGAGCGTAGATGCTTCCTCCTCCGTCATCGCACTGTTCTGCGTCGCAGCTTGCGCGAGCGCGATTCCCATGGACAGCAAACCGCTCAACAGAACACAAAGCCATTGCCCATGCGTCCTTTTCATGCGCCGTCATCTAGGAGCGACGACAAAGACTTTCGGCTTTTCGAATGCGCCCTTCCTCAACATAGCGTTCCCCCCCAAAGGCGCCACTTGAAACCGGGACCCATTTGCGATGATACAAGCGACGCTTCACTTACGATTGCGCGATCGGATCAATACTGAGCTGGAACCAGGGCGCCACGGCCTTCTGGCCGTTACGCTCTTTGTTTTCCCCGTTCCACACGGCGAATGACACGGTCTGAACGCGGCCTGGAACGAGCGTGGCTTCATTCTCATGCTCTTCGCTGGCCAGTGGGCGGCGCATCACGACATGCCAGACACCGTCCTTCCACAGTGCCTGCCCTTGCACCCTTCCCTGCTTTTCTTTTGTGGTCAATGTGCTGAACCCCCCGCCGATCAGATCCTCCACGGAGGACACTCGTCTCGGAATGACCTCGAATGTCCGAACCCCACCTTCTTTCTTCTCCGATGTTCGAGCCGCTCGCCGATCGATGTCGCTTTGCCAATCCGCCTTCCAGTGCCAGATGTTGATGTAATGGTCCAACTGTCCCATACAAAAAAAAGCCGGCGCATCCCCGAGGGGAAGGCCGATTGCCACTCCGTCCCTGAAGGTACCAGGAGTCAGACGATCATTTTTTGTATTGTCTTGCCATTCAAGGAGGAACGCAATGTCGGTCCCGTTGTGCACGGACCGCACGGTCAAGGCCCGCACCGTCGGCTCAGGCCACACCGGTCTGGTGATGACTTGTCCGCTCAAAGGAATGGTGGTCGGCGAAACATTCCGCCATGTCGTATCATCGACTGCATTCGGAAGATCGCCTTGGACCAAAAAAGATCGGATGGTCATTCCTTCCGAACTGACCAGAGGAATCCCGAATGCACTGAGGACACCGGCCATGACGATCAGGCCGGAGAGCATACCAAGAAGACCAGGGCGGGATATACCGACATCGGTCATGCGCACCGTACAGTACTCCGAGGAAAATGAAACTCAGAATACCACAAAACCTATGCGAGACAAATGCGGGGGCAAGAGGCTGTTGACTACGAGAGCTTCAGACGGCGGATCTTATTTTCTCCGCGTTCGCAGATATAGAGGTGGCCCTGAGAATCCACGGCCAAACCGACGGGTGAATTCACCACCGCCTCGGTTCCGAGCAAGCCGTCTCCGTGTTTCAACATGCCGGCTGACTCTTTGGCGACGAATCGCGCGGCCCCGCAGCCGCCGATATTTTTGTCTTCATATCCGCTGTCCCCGTTCCCCGCAACCGTGGCGATGAAGCCGGTTTTCACATCCACCTTACGGACTCGGTGATTCATCGTATCGGAGATGTAGAGGTTGTCTTCATGATCAAAGATCACGGCTTCCGGAGCATGCAGCATGGCCCGGACGGCTGGTTTATCGTCACCGTCATATCCGTACCGGCAAATACCGGCGACCGTGGAAATCATTCCGGTCCGCGAATCGATTTTTCTAACGCGGTTGCTTCCTTTGTCGACAATGTGCACGTCGCCCTTTCCGTCGACCGCAATCCCGACGACGTCGTAGAGGCGCGCTTCCATGGCAGGCTTTCCATCGTCCAGATACATCGACATGTCCAGTCCATCGGAACAGACCGGCATGAGCCATCCCTGATCATCGCTGAAATCGATTCCGATCGCGTCGCCCGACAGAACCACCAAATTCCTCGCCACCAAAGGCTGTTCTCTCGCTTCGTCGTCGGCCGACCAGGTCCCTGCGATCGTCGTGACCAAACCTGTCTTGGGATCAAACCGCCTGACTTTGTGCGCCTGCGTATCGGCGATAAAGAGCACATCATCGTG
>DATIGP010000050.1:0-6368 GCA_035454625.1 Nitrospira sp. | reverse complement strand
CCTGACGTTTGTCGAGACTCTGGTGCCGCCTGAGCACATCGGGAGGTTTGTCTCGACTGATCGAGTGATCGGCAGTGCCCGGGAAAAACAAAGGTTTGCGCTGAGCACTCAGGCCATCGGCCTCGATATGGAAAGTTCAGCCTTGGCTGCCCAAGCGCAACGGGCGCAGGTTCCCTTTGTGATCATCCGATCCGTTTCGGATCTTCTGGACGAAGATCTTCCGCTTGACTTCAATCTATTTCTCAGGCCCACTGGGTGGCTCAAAGGTATCGGTACTATCTTGACTGCCCCTTCATGCCTCTTAGGTCTGGGCCGGCTTCGCCGACAGAGTCTGGTCGCAGCGGAGGCCTTGACGGCCTTTTTCCGGAGCTATGCGGCGGCGATGGCGACCGATCCGCAGAAGAAAGAACTCTCGCCGACTTGACGATGACGCTACTCCAACTCATAGGCCGATGGGCTCTTACCTATGTGACGGAAATGGGCCGGATGCTGATCTTCGTGGTGGCGTCCTTCGTCTGGTTGGCGCGTCCGCCGTTGCGGGGCATGCAAATCGTCAAGCAACTCCACTTCATCGGCTACAAGTCGACGTTTGTTGTCGTGCTGACGGCGGCCTTCACGGGAATGGTGTTGGCGCTGCAAGGCTATTATACGTTACGGAAGTTCGGGTCCGAAGGACTCTTAGGTTCTGCGGTGGCGCTCAGCATGATTCGCGAGCTGGGCCCGGTTTTGGCTGCGCTGATGGTGACGGCGCGCGCCGGTTCCGCAATTACGGCGGAGATCGGCATCATGCGGATCACGGAGCAAATCGACGCGCTCGATACCATGGCCGTAAATCCGCTTCAGTACCTGATTGCGCCGAAACTCATCGCAGGCTTGATCGGTGTCCCTTTGCTGGTCGCTATCTTCGACGTAGTCGGCATCTACGGTGGCCACCTGGTCGGCGTAGATTTGCTCGGCGTCAACGCCGGGTCGTACTGGAATTCCATCGAGGCTGCTGTCGAGTGGAAAGACGTGTACGGCGGCATTCTCAAATCCATCAGCTTCGGACTGATCGTGAGCTGGGTCTGTTGCTATAAAGGTTTTTACACCAAGATGAGTGCCGAGGGGCTCGGCACCGCCACGACGGAGGCGGTCGTGTTGTCATCGGTCTTGATTCTCATCTGGGACTATTTTTTGACTTCATTGTTGTTGTAATCATGCTGAAGCTTGTGGGAGTGACGAAGAGGTTCGGAGGCCAGCCGGTTCTGCAGGGTGTTGATCTCGTCGTGCCGGAAGGGAAGCTCACGACGATCATCGGTCGGAGTGGAGAGGGAAAGAGCGTGCTGCTGAAGCATATGATCGGGCTACTCCAACCTGATTCCGGAGAAGTGTGGGTCGATGGAGTCGAGATTTCTCGGCTGCGCGGACCTGCACTCAACGAAGTTCGTAAGCGGTTCGCGATGTTGTTTCAGGGGGCGGCGCTGTTCGATTCGCTGACGGTCTTTGAAAACGTGGCGTTTCCGCTAAGAGAAAGACTCCGATTGAAAGGTCCCGATGTGACCAGCCGCGTCGAAGAAAAGTTGGATCAAGTGGGCCTGGCCGGAATGGGGCATAAGTTTCCTGCGGAACTGAGCGGGGGCATGCGGAAACGCGCCGGCCTGGCGCGGGCGTTGGTGATGCAACCGGAGATTATTCTTTTCGACGAACCCACGACCGGTCTTGATCCGCTCATGGCCAAGTCGATTCACGATCTGATTACGGGTATGCAGCGGAAATTCGGATTTACCGCGGTGATGGTGAGCCATCAGATTCCCGAAATTTTCGGGATTTCGGATTATGTCGCGATGTTGAAACGGGGGAAGATCGCCGCGATGGCCGAGCCGGCCGAATTTCAACGGACGGCCGATCCTGAAATCAAAGAATTTATTTCGGTGGGAGGCACAGTGTCGTTACGCGCAGCGACCTCAGGGGTCTAGAGGAGTCTTCGCGATGGAGAAAAGTAAGCTGGAATTGATCGTCGGTGTATTCGTGCTGGTCGGGATCGTTTGTTTGGGCTATCTCTCGATTAAGCTCGGCAAGTTGGAACTCATCGGGGGAGACGTCTACGAAGTGGATGCGTTGTTCAATTCAGCCACGGGACTGAAGGCCGGAGCTGCGGTGGAAGTCGCCGGCGTTGAGGTTGGCCGAGTCAAAGCCATCAGTCTGAAAGAGGATCGGGCGATGGTAAGGCTGTCGATCCAGAACGGAACGAAACTCTATTCCGATACCATCGCATCGATCAAGACTCGTGGGATCATCGGGGAAAAGTACCTTGCGCTTTCGCCTGGTGGAGGCGGAGATCCGCTCCAACCGGGCGATGCCATTCGTGACACAGAATCAGGCCTGGATTTAGAGGAGCTGGTGAGTCAGTACGTTCATGGTAAGGTGAATTGACCGAACTCATGTCGAAGACCGAGCGACGAATATATTGGTGTGGGAGAGAGGCGATGATCGCAAACACTTGGAATGGACGTAGAGTCGGCAACTCTCGGCTTATGGGGTTCATGATGATCGTCTGCATGGGGATGGGTGCCGTACCCGGGTACGCGGGGCCTCCCACAGAGTCCATGAAGACGACCATCGACGAAGTGCTCCGTATCGTACGGGAAAAGGACCTCAAACAACCTGAGAAAGCCCAAGAGCGGCGGCACCTGCTGGGAAAAGTGGTGGCGGCTCGCTTTGATTATGCGGAAATGTCCCGACGGGCGCTTGGGGCTCCCTGGAACCAGCTGACCGACCAGCAGAAACAAGAATTTGTCGACCTCTTTCAGGCACTGCTGACCAATTCGTATGCGGACAAGATCGAAACCTATTCCGGAGAAGGCGTGCAGTATTTACAGGAACGAACGGAGAAAGAGTACGCGGAAGTCCGGACCAAGGTGCTCTCAGGAAAGACGGAGATTCCGCTCGATTATCGCTTGATCAACAAGGCAGATGATTGGCGGGTCTATGACGTCGTCGTCGACGGCGTCAGTTTGGTCAACAACTATCGCGGGCAGTTTACCAAGATTCTTCGTGCCTCGTCCTATTCCGACCTCGTCGATCAACTCCGCAAAAAATCCGACAAGCTCAAAGCGCCATAACGTCGTTCGCGGAACCATGAATACGTGCCTGCGTAGCCGTGCTGTCAGCGCCGCGCTCCTGTTCTTCTGGGGGCTGTGTCCCGTAGCGCTCATTTGCGCACACGCCGATGTGCGGTTTTTCCCGATTCCCGCCGTCAGCACCAGCAAAAACGACGGCAGTGAGGTCGGGATGATTGTGCCGGCTCTCATCACTGGGCCGGACGGAGACCTCAAGTATTTAGTCGCGCCGATGGTGGTCTACAATTCCATCGTGGGCACCCGTGGAACCGTCAACCTGTTCCGGTATGAGCCGGGCGGAAAGGAGCTCCGAGGCATCGCGTCATGGACGCAGGAAATCGAACGGAAATTTTTGTTAAGCTACGTCGATCCGGGTTTCAGCAACGGTCGGTACAGCATTGGGTTCAGTGTCATGCATTTCAAGAATGCCACCACACGTTTTTTTGGGCTCGGTCCCACCACCGTCGAAGGGAATGAGACCAACTACACGGCTCCGGAGACGAGGTTGAACTGGAAATTCGGGGTCTATGCGAACGAGGTCACCCAGATTGCGGTCAGCCAGCGTCTGCGGTATATGCAACGGCTCCAAGAGGGAGCCACCGAGCTGCCTTTTACGTTGGACGCGTTTCCGAACGTTCCGGGTGTGGACGGTGCGACCATTCTCGGCCAGCGGATTAGTTTTCATTACGACACGCGAAATAGTTTAGTGACCCCGACTGATGGAATGGCGATTACGGCCTACGCGGAGCTGAACTACAATTTCAAAAACAGCGCCGACCCGTTGTATTCGAGGTATGGGCTCGAAGTCAAAAAGATGTTTGCGAGTGAATCTAAGCGGGCGATTTTGGTGGTTCGCGGTGACCTGCAAGCCACGCTCGGCTCGGACGTTCCCTTTTATGAGCAAAGCTCATTGGGAGGACAAAATAATTTACGTGGTTTCGGTCTCGATCGGTACATTGATAAGCAGCTGATTGCCTTCAGTATTGAAGAGCGCATTCATGTACTACGAACCCGTCTGGCTGGAGTCATTGCAGATTTTGAGATTGCGCCCTTCGTTGATACCGGGCAGGTATTCAATTCGTTCAAGAATGTGAGCTTCAAGGACTATCGCATCACACCGGGTATCGGCTTCAGAGGGATCATCCGGCCCAATGTGGTGGGACGGATCGATTACGGGTTCAGTAAAGAAGGAGGAGCGATTTTCGCCGGGCTCGATTTTCCGTACTGACAGAACTTTCCCGCCTATGGCACAGTCTTTAACAGGGCGTTCAGTTAAGAGCGCCGAGCAGGTATGTTCTATAAGTGCTTGACTTCATGTGCTTTGTATGTGAGACTCCACGAAAATTTGGCACTTGAACGAACGGTGCTCGATGGCTAGTGTGTAGGACATCTTGCTGACGAGGGGGCAAACGAAGGAGACCATTCTATGTCCATACTCAAGACGATCCACAGCCCTGCCGATCTGAAACGATTGTCTCCCCATAGGTTTCCGGCATTATGCCAAGAGATTCGGGAGCAAATTATCGGAGCGGTTTCGAATGTGGGCGGACATCTGGCATCGAATTTAGGCGTCGTGGAGCTCACAGTCGCCTTGCAATATCTCCTCGATACGCCGACTGACAAGATCGTCTGGGACACCAGCAACCAGTCGTACACGCATAAACTCCTCACCGGTCGGCGTGAGCAGTTCCACACGCTTCGCCAATACGGGGGGTTGAGCGGATTTTGCAAACGGGAAGAGAGCGAATACGATACATTCAACGCCGGCCATGCGGGGACAGGCGTATCAGCCGCCTTCGGCATGGTCGAAGCCAGAGAGCAGTTGAGGCAGAAGCATAAGGTGGTCTGTGTCGTCGGTGACGGCGCCATGACGGCGGGGATGACGCTGGAAGGACTCCATCATGCCGGGGGGCTCGGCAAAGATTTTCTCGTGATTTTGAACGACAACCAAATGTCGATCTCCAAAAACGTCGGGGCTATATCGGCCTATCTGAGTCGGACCATCACCGGCGAATTCTACGGGAAAGTGCGTGAAGAAACCGGTCAATTACTAGGGAAGATCCCGCACATCGGCTCCGATATGCAGAAGCTTGCTCGTCGGGCCGAAGAGCTCGCCAAAGGGGTCATTCTGCCGGGACTGCTCTTTGAAGAACTGGGATTTCAATACAGCGGGCCCATCGACGGCCACAATTTTGAACATCTCCTCCCCACGATTGAGAATGTGTTGAAGATGAGGGGGCCAGTCCTGCTTCATGTCATCACCAAGAAGGGACTGGGCTACGAGCCGGCGATGAAGAATCCGGTATGGTTCCATGCGTGCCCTCCGTTCGTTCGTTCGACCGGCGCACCAGCCAAGAAGGCCATTCGTCCTTCGTACACATCGATCGCTATGGAGACACTGGTCAAATTGGCTCGTGAAGACAAGCGCGTGGTCGCCATCACGGCTGCCATGTGCGAAGGTACGGGACTGACGGCTTTTGAAAAAGAGTTTCCAGATCGTCTCTATGACGTCGGCATTGCCGAGCAGCATGCGGTCACATTTGCGGCAGGGCTTGCTGCCCAAGGTATGAAACCGGTCGTGGCGATGTATGCGACGTTCCTGCAGCGAGCCTATGATCAGGTCGTGCATGACGTCGCCACCCAAAATCTCCCGGTCGCCTTCTGCATTGATCGAGGAGGACTTGTCGCGGAAGACGGGACGACCCATCATGGAGCCTTTGATTTTGCATATCTACGGCATGTTCCTAATATGGTCGTCATGGCTCCGAAAGACGAAAACGAACTGCAGCATATGGTGAAAACCTGCTTGGAATTCAACGGCCCGATTTCGGTGCGATATCCGCGCGGCGTGAGCCTCGGTGTGAAGATGGATCAGACTCCACAGGCCTTGCCGGTCGGAAAAGGGGAGTTGCTGAAGGACGGAACGGATGTGGCCATTATTGCGATTGGTGTCTCCGTATGGCAGGCCGTCGAAGCAGCCGAACGGCTCAGCAGGGAAGGGGTGTCCACAGCGGTCGTGAACGGACGATTCGTCAAGCCGATCGATCATGAATTGATCGTCGATCTGGCGAAGCGGGTGCGCTATGTGGTGACGGTGGAAGAAGGCTGTAAGATCGGTGGGTTTGGTTCTGCCGTGCTCGAAACCCTTTCAGAAGCCGGGGTGACGGAGGTGAGGACAAGGCTCTTGGGCCTACCCGATTGGTACATCGAACAGGGGCCACAGGATCTGTTGCGTGAACGGTATGGTTTGACGGCTGAGGGGATCTATCA
>DATIGP010000049.1:0-5957 GCA_035454625.1 Nitrospira sp. | reverse complement strand
GGAGAAGGACGGACTTCCACTCTGGTCAATGAGCAATCTTTGCCGAATTCCTCCGCCGCCTTGGCATAAATGGCAGGGTAGCGCATGGCCAAATAGTTCAGCGCGCGGTGGTCGTCGGTCGCGCCGGCGTTGTCGGTCATCTGCATGATCCGATGGAACAGCTCCTCGGCCGCAGGGCCGAACTGGTCGGCCTTCGTCTTTTCCGGCTTCGGGATGGCCTTGATCAGTGCGTCGCGATCGAAGGAATAGATCTGGTCGAAGCCGATAATCGGTACCATCAAACCATTGCACCTCTCTGGGGGCGCGATAGGGCCGCGCACGCCAATGACGACATCGATGTCGTTGGGACTCGGCGCCGGTCGAATGGCTTCCACCAGCAGATCAATATCCGCCGGATCGCGGGGCACGAGCAAATAGGTGTCCAGCCCTTGAATAGACAGCACCCAGCAGAGTTGGCGCACCAGGTACCGGTGCTCGCGCTTGGACAGCACGGCATGGAAGGTCTGCTGATCGGTCTTCCCCGCCGTATCGGAACGTCCGGTCGCCTGGGCAAACTCTTTCTCTGCCGCGAGGTTCGGGAAGCGGGCTTCGACCCGGCCGATGGCATAGATATACGACGGCTTCCCAGTCATGCCACCTGTTCCGCCACAGGTGGCGCAGCCAGCTTGTGGTGAGATCGCGGTATTGCTACTGCCGGCTTCAGGGGCCGGTGCGGCGGGGCGAGCCTCATTTCCCTTGCTCGGTGGTTCCGGTTGATCTATTACCTGAGCCGTCGTGGCAGTTGGTTCATTCATTGACTATCTCCTTCCTCATGATTGTGAGCATGATTGGCCGGGGACTTCACAAGTCTTCAATTCCTCTATCGTGATCGTCCTTTCATGAAGACCATCCAACGGTTAAGCGCGGCAGCCCGTTGCTCACAGCCTCCGCAGGGCTTGATGCCCAAATAGGACGTTGCTCGCTTGATGACATTACCCAAGCCAATGTCTTCCTCAGTGAGAAACCCGGGGAGACGAACTCGGTGAGGGGCCTGCTCAGCGTGGTCTGAAGAATCATGGCGTTCTTGTGCCATCGTCATGGAATTCACCTCCGTGTGTTCGCAGTCGACAGGTCGTGGTAGGCCAAGGAGGCATTGAGCAGAGGCGGCACCACCGAGGTGCGTCGTTGTCGATATGCTTGTGTGACAGAGCACTTGATCTGCGCCGCGCTTGCGGCAGGAAATTCCGACCACAACAATGCGATCGCACCCGTCACAAACGGTACCGCCACACTCGTGCCTCCCAACGTAAGGAGTTGACCTGCGGTACCTAGGCTGGTAATGCCAGCACCGGGGGCCGAGAGTCCACGCCGGCCAATTGAACTCCCAAAATTTGATTCATTTAGTGGTTTTCCCTGATGGTCACATGCCACCACCGGGATAGCCCAGGGATGGCGAGTGATCGCCGAGCTGCCGAGCGTGCCTTGATTGCCTGCCGCGACAACGACGAGGACACCGCGTCTGGCACACTGATTGAGCGACTCTTCCAATGCCTGTTCTCCCTTCGTGGATGGGTGCGCCAGCGCAAGACTCAGATTGATAATCCGTACAGCTGCGTTGAGGCAGTCGATGATCGCCGTGGCAAGGTCCAGAGGTGTCGCGCTCGGCATCTGTTCATGACCAATCGGGTGTTCAGAGAAGATGGGACGGACCAACAAAGTACAACCAGGACAAATGGCAGGGGCAGGGGAACTCCGCTTGGCGGATAATATGCCGGCGACAAACGTGCCGTGTGAGCAGGCAAAGCTCGTCGCATGAGTGCAGGTCCCACCATTCTGTCCGGGGATCTCATGAAGATGACCACCAGCCAGATCGGGATGATGGGTTAGGACTGGGCCATCTATCAGCCCGATCCGTACATTCGGACTGCCACTCGTGCGCTCCATCAGCGGTGGGAGCATGACCAGCTCCAAGGGGCCCATTCAGATTATCCCTCGGCTCAAGAGATAATGTCATGCTAGGAGCGTATCGGGCATTTGCCTATCTAGCGAAGTTACTAGTCCTACACGAACAAGTTACTAGAGGATGTGTGAGCGGACATGCGAAGGAATTTGTGTAATGCAAACAAGAATTGTCTTCATTGTCCTGGACAATGATCTCTTGTGAGTGATGTAGAGCCTTATTCATGGAACCATGTATCAGCTGGGCGCAGCGAATTGAATCTGTTTCATAATCACATCTCGTTTTGCCAGTCCTCCGATAAATTTCACGAACTCGCCATTTTGATATAACGCCAGTGCCGGAAGTGACGAGACTTCCAATTCGGCGGGGATCTGAAACTCCTCATCGACGTTCATCGTCAGGATGAGTACGCGCTCTCCCCATTCGTGCCGCAATTGTTCTAATTCCGTCATCAAAGCCCCGCAATGACCGCAGCCCGGTTTCCAGAATTCCACCAAAACTGGCGCTCGGCTCGCCTCAACCACCCGATCAAACTCTCGATCGGTGACGGCTTGGAGCGCGGTCTTCACAGTTGCATTGCCTTCGCCAACAGCGGTTTCAGGATGTGGGCCACCTGCTCGGCGAACAACCGATAGCCGACGGTGGTGAGGTGAATGCCATCGTTTGAATAGATCGAAGCCAGTTGCCCGCTCTGCGGATCCGCGGTGGCAGCGAACAGATCGACGTAGGAAATATCTCGTGAATCGGCATACTCTTGGATACGCCGGTTTAGCTCGATTCGGCGGGCAAGATGCTCAGCGACCCACTCCTGTACTTCGCGGCTGCCCGACGCATCATCTACGCGAATCGAGGGAACCGTCACCGGAATCGGCACGGCTCCCATCGCAAGCGCCTGCTCGTACATCGTGGCCAGATTGTGCATGATATCGGTCGGTGACGCATTCCACCCCAGATCATTGGTTCCCCCGAGGATCGGCACATAGCGCGGCTGGTGATTCAGCACGTCGCGATGGAATCGCTTGACCATTTCGGCCGTGACTTCACCGCAAATCCCACTCGTACGAACCGCTGCCGCACCGTTTAAGTATGACTGCAAAAACAGCCCGTACGGAGTCTCCCCTCCGGCCGGATTCTCCTTGGTCGGAGACTGAAACCCTGCCGTCAGACTATCGCCGAAACAGATGATAAGTGGAGTCCCACGCATATACGGCTCGTATTCTACTGATGCCTCTCGTCGACAGAGCACGCCTCCCGATGAAGCTTATCCGTCCTGTGGAACCGACTGTAAAGAACGGCGATTTTCTTGACGAACCTGTCCTCTGCCGGTAGGTCTTACGTATGACCACGGACCTCAAGACAGCTCAAGAAATGATGGCCGCTGCAGTCGCCGCACGCGCTGCGGAAGATCCGGAGATCGTCTCCGTCAAACGTATACTCAAACTACTGGACAAGACGTCCAAATCGAACCGGACATACGGCTCAACGAATCCTGTTGCGCAAAAGTTTACGCAGCAGCTGTTTGAAGAACTGACCAATCACCTTTCCACCTACTCAAGGCTGGCTTTCCTCATACAACGATCGGAATTATTGTGCAAGGACTGCGTCGTGTACCAGGCCGAGAAGGACGGAGGAAGTGAAAGCATAGCCTTCAAGCTGTACGCAGACGGCATTCGGGAACTCGTCCTGCATCACGGCCTTACACGGGAGGAACTCTCGCTTTTCCTCGCCTCCTTGTGGAGCGATGTCGATTCGAATGAGGACGACGATGATATCGTCACACGCCTGTGGTCTCGGAATCTGTCGACGATTACCCTCGTGACGGCCGAGGAACTCTCGAAATCTTCGGCGGGTAAAGACGGCCTTCTTCGACTCGACGGAAGTATAACCTCATCTGATTCGACGCTCAGAGAATTGTTGGATCGTGAACGGGAACGCGGAAAGCGGAGCGGAGCGGGAACAGGCTCCCAGGACAGCAGTCCTGGAGACGCCAAAAACCGTTTCCAGTCTGGACTTGTGGGTTACGAAGTCACGGAAGAAGAACTTGCCCTCTTGGCGCGTGACATTGAGACGGAGCGAAAACAAGACAGTCTCATGTACATCCTGGACATGCTGACCGCGATCCTTGCGTCAGAGAACTCCCCGCCATTACTAACGAAACTCTTCACTCTCTGGGGCAACATCGTGGACTCCCTTCTTCGGGAAGGCAAATGGACGGTGCTGGAGAACATCTTAAGTCTCCTCCACGAAACGGATGCCGTGCGGCCCGATCTGGACGACGAACACAAACAACAATTGGCTTCTCTCCTCGATGGACTCGGCCGTGCGGAACGGGTGAAGGTGATCGAGACCTACCTCAACCGAAACCCCGACGCTGAGGTCAAAGGACTTTCCACCATCTTATTGCTGATGAAGGTGGATGCCGTCCCGTCACTCTGTTCGCTTCTGGCGAACGTCACATCGCCGGCACACCAGGCCATCATCGCAGAAGCTCTGACGGCTTTGGCAAAAGAGCACCCCGATCCTCTGGTGCGAGGGTTGTCGGACCGCAGACCGGCTTACGTCCGCAATCTGCTGTCAATTTTCATCAAGTGGAACAATCCCAAGTTCGTCGACCCGATCGAGAAGTTGATCCGGTACCCGGACGCCCAAGTTCGGCGTGAGGTTGTGCGTGCGATCGGCGCCTTCCGTCCCAGCGGTAACGGAGCAAAGCTTGCCTCCCTCACCACCGATGAAGATGAAGGCGTCCGATTTGCCGCACTCAAGCTCCTCATGTCCGGTCAGTACACCATTCCTTTCTCCCTTTGGTCGCCTCTTCTGTCGGGAGAAGGATTCATAGATCGTCCCATCAGTGAGCGGCGAGCTGTCTTTCAGGCTGTCCGCGCCACGTGCGGCGACGAAGCGGTTCCCTATTGGCAAGGTCTCATGACCGAATGGACTTGGATGAACCGCAGAAAAAAGGAAGAGCTGGCGATTATCGGAGCAGAGACGCTAGGGAAGCTGGCCACTCCCGCGGCTATTGCGGCGCTCTCACTGGGGGCCCAAAAAGGAAGCGCCGCAGTTCGTCACGCTTGCGCCGCGGCACTATCGCAAGCTCAACGGTTGCAACGAGTCTCCCCTCCACCGGCCTCGCACGAGGAAGCGAAATCGTGAAGGATCGCCAGTCCAAATTTCTGCGGACCCAGACGGGCGAAGATACTGTTCAGCCGATTCTGACACACGAAAAGTCGCTGTCGCGAAAGATCGGCCAAGGATCAGAAGCCGGGGATATCCTTGATCAACAATTGGTGATGCTGGGATTCCAGCTCATTACGCAGTTGAATACGCTCATTAAGACGTCGAAAATCCACGGCAGGGCAAACGCCGCGCTCGATAAACCAGTCGAAACGATGTTGACCCTCATTGAAACCCTGGCCCACGACCAACCGGTCACCTTGTGGGTGCAGGACGATTTTCTCTTCCTCGGTGACAACCATCTGAAAGTGACGGCGCAACAAATGTTGGTGGCCTCAAGCATCCTTGACGCCTTGAAAAAGTGGAAGATCGGAGGCTTGACCTTTGCTTCATCCGTATCGTCCAAGAGCCTTCGAGATTTCGCCTACCTCTTTGTCAGTCTTGATCCGGCGACAAAGTCGATCGAAGACTTCCGACAGGAATTGGCAAACCTGGCCGTATCCGGCATCGAACTCAACGACCCTCGCTTCCTCAACTTAAAAGAGGACCTTACAGAAGATGCAAATCCGAGGGCTCGGCACAAAGCGCGTTCGAAAGCCGCGTACGGCAAAGCCGTCGATGCGGTCGGGGCTCTGACTCAGTCGTCCCGCGACGGCAAAACGCTGAACTTTAAGCAGGCGAAACGAGCCATTCAAAATATCGTCGATTTGATGATGCACGACGAGCCGATCATGCTGGGCCTCACAACGCTTCGCTGTCACGATCAATACACGCATAATCATTCCGTCAATGTCTCACTGCTCTCCATCGCGCTCGCCAACCGAGCCGGCTACCCGAAGGTCGAACT
>DATIGP010000048.1:0-3121 GCA_035454625.1 Nitrospira sp. | reverse complement strand
GGCGGGCCAAAGAGCTCCTCACGCCGAAGGGTGTGATCGTGATCGACAACGTCCTGTGGGATGGAAACGTGCTCTTGCATCCGCCTCCCGACGACCGAACGGCGGCTATCCAGGAACTGAATCGGACCGTTGCCTCCGATGCCGAGATGTCAGCCGTCCTGCTCACCATCCGAGACGGTGTGCTGCTCATTCGCAGAAGGCTTTGATGGTGCACGATTAGGACGTTCGACTGATGGGACGTCGGGGGACAATTTGATCTCCTCATCCTCGTGTCGGATCGTCAGCCCGGCTCCGCTTTTCAACCGATACTCCGTGGTCTTGTGACCGACATTCACCTCGAGACTCCGGCCTCGATACTGGAGATGAAAGTGGATGCAATGAAGGATGTCCGGCAGGGCCGGCCAGAAGCACAGCTGCCCACCGTAATCACGTAGCCCGGCAAAGCCGTACACGAAGATCATCCACACCCCACCCATCGCCGCGATGTGGCATCCGTCTTTGACGTTGCCCGCAACATCGCCGAGATCCATCAGCGTCGCTACCCGGCTATATTCCAAGGCCTTGTCCTTCTCGCCGACCTCGGCGGCCATAATGCTTTGTATGCATGCCGAGAGCGAAGAGTCGCCGGTCGTGATGGGATCGTAGAAGGCGAAATTTCGCTGTTTCAGCTCCGGAGGGAACTCATGGCCGAGCAGAAACATGGCAAGGACAAGATCGGCCTGCTTGATCACTTGGTAGCGATAGATCGTGAGTGGGTGAAAATATAGGAGCAGTGGATATTTGTCGGCCGGGGTCCGATCGAAATCCCATGGCTGTTGCTCCAAAAATTGATCGTCCTGCGGCGTAATCCCGAGCCGCTCATCATAGGGGACGTACATGCGATCCGCAGCCTGTTTCCATTCCACGATCTCCGAGGGATCGAGCCGGGTCTTATGCACCAAGGCGGTAAACAGATCCGGACGATCATCTCGAACGCGTTCCACGGTCTCGGCCGCATAACGAAGGTTTTCCCTCGCCATAAGATTGGTATAGGCGTTGTTATCGACCACTGTATTGTATTCGTCCGGTCCGGTGACGCAGTGTATGCAGAATTGTCCGCCCTTCCTCGGCGAATAGTAACCGAGTGAGCGCCACAGGCGCGCGGTCTCCACCAGCATCTCGACGCCTTCATCGAACAGGACTTCGTTCTCTTCCGTGGCCTGGATGTATTTTTTCAAGGCGTACATGATGTCCGCGTTGATGTGATATTGCGCGGTGCCCGCCGCGTAATAGGCGGAGGCCTCCTCACCGTTGATGGTCCGCCAGGGATACATGGCCCCTTGTTGATTGAGCTCCCGCGCTCGTGCGCGAGCCTTGTCCAGCATGCCATGGCGGAACCGCAGCAAGTTCTTGGCAATGCCCGGTGCGGTGTACGTCAAAAACGGCAGCACGTAAATTTCGGTATCCCAAAAATAATGCCCCTCGTACGCCGCTCCGGTCAGCCCTTTAGCGGGCACTCCCGTGTTCTCCGCTCGAGCGCAGGCTTGCAGTACATGAAACAAATTGAATCGAATGGCCTGCTGGACGCCAGTGGTCGAAGCCTGCGCCCGGTCGGGATTCGTGATGACCTTGACATCGCTCCGCTGCCAAAAATCTTCCATGTAGCGTTCCTGACCGGCCAATAAGGCGTAAAATCCTGTATCGATCGCCCGATCGAGCGTGCGTTCCGCACGCGCACACACTTCCTCAGGAGGTGCTGTGTGGCTCGTATGATAGACCATGTATTTCATGAGCGTGATCGGCTGTCCGGGTTCCGCATCAATGGTTGCGACGACTTGGCCGGCATCAGGCGTGTAACTCGTTTTCCAATTGACGCGCAACGATGTCTCGATTGTGTGGTCAATGGCGCAGGCGAGCACGATGCCGCTCTTATTGGTCGCGTGGCAGAGCACGATCCGTTCGTCCTTGGCATAACTCAATCGGTGGGTCAGTACTTTCTCGCTGAACTGTTTGGCTTGTCGGGGATCGTGATTGCCTCGACGCGAGGTCGGTTCGTTCGCGATCATTTCCGACGAAAGCACGATCGGGGCCGGGGCATTGAGGAGGGTGATCTGATACCAAATGGCCGCCACGTGACGGTGCTCAAACGATACCAGCCGGCGTGATTTGATCGAGACCTGCTTCCCCGCGGGCGTCTCCCAGATGATATCCCGATCAAGCGTCCCGGATTGCATGTTGAGTCGTCGATCGAAGCTGCGAACATTCGCGTGCGGAAGCCAGAAGGGTTCGTCTTCTACGTAGAGCTTGATAATTTTGGTGTCAGTGACGTTGACGATCGTTTGGCCCGTTGTGGCGAGGCCATAGGCGTCTTCGGGATAGATGATGGGCCAGCTTTCATAGAAGCCATTGATAAAGGTGCCATTCTGTCCGATCGGCCCTCCCTCTTCGAAGCATCCCCGCATGCCGAGATAGCCGTTGCCCAGGGCAAACATGGTTTCGTCCTGCTCAAGCAGATCAGGCATGAAGCGTTTCTCGATCAGATTCCATTCGTCTGGGGGATAGATATGCGGAGGCGGATGAAACTGAGGACGATGGATCATGGGGCAACCTCAGGCAAAACGGTTACCGGGGCGGTGGAGATGAAAATTCGGTTGCGGCTGGCAAAAGTTCGGCAAGATCTTCCACGACCATGTCCGCCCCCTTGTCCCGGAGTGCGTCAGCCTGATCGCGCCGGTTGACCCCGATCACAAGCCCGAACGCTCCGGCGCGACCGGCTTGGACGCCGGCCAACGCATCCTCAATGACGATGGCGCGTCTGGGTGGAACCACCAGGCGTCGCGCCGCTTCCAAAAATGCATCCGGAGACGGTTTACCCGGGAGGTGAAGCCGATCGACTTCATGGCCGTCGACGCGAACGTCAAACAGAGGGGTCAAACCGACGGCATCAAGAATCTCGGCGCAATGGTGACTGGACGACACCACAGCCATTTTCAATCCTGACCGTTTCGCCGACCGCAGAAACTCAACCGTTCCTGGGTAAACCTCGACGCCGGTTTTCTGCAGGGCGGCATCAAAGTATGCGTCCTTCTGATTGCCCAATCCATACAAGGTATCCCGGTCGGGTTGGTCGCTGGTGGACCCG
>DATIGP010000047.1:0-10080 GCA_035454625.1 Nitrospira sp. | reverse complement strand
CAGTCAGCTCCTTTTCCAATTCGTCCTGCGTGTATCGCCACGCATCCCCTTGATTTTCGATGAACGCCAGTGCGATCGCCACCGTACCCGACTGGTGCGTTGACCCGGCGTATTCCAATGAACCGAGCACCGCCGGACTGTGGGCATAGCCGCGTGCCGTCAAGACTCGGCCGATCTCCAAATCGGGATTGATTCCCGCTTCGAAGCGCCGAAACAGTTTCAGAATCACATGCCGGCCGAACCTGACGGACGTATTGCTCTGCTCTCCTTGCATAACGGACGACCCGGCCGATGCGGCATCCAAAATCGCCTGTGAAAAGGCTTCCGTAGAGGAGGCATGGAGCGTGCCCTCCTCGCCGCGAAATTGCTGCCCTTGGCGCATCGCCTGCAACAATGCCCAGGCAGATTCGTGATTCCAAAGAGCGTCCTGTAAACATCCACGGAGCCCCCCGTTCCGGCCGGGCATCGACACAGCGGTCACCAGCGCCTGGGGATGGGCATGCCTCAGCTGTTCTGCGGTCTCACCAAACGACGCCGTCAATATCATCACATAGGTCTCGTGCCCGCCATCTTGGTAAGACACCTCGACGAAAGCCATGACCATCGAGCTTCGTTCGGTGCGAAGACGAATCGTCTGTCGAATACGGCTCTTCGTCATTGTCCTCGCCTTGCCTCCGTACCACCGAGCAGACGAGAGGGTCGACGGCAGCAGCGCCTCAAGCGCACCGACGGTATTTCTATCGAACAGCCGTTCCCAATTGTCGTTGACGATCAACATAGTGAAGAGCCCACCTTCTCGCTTTTCCCGTAGGCCTATAGACTTATTAGGTGATGCGCCATGCGCTCCTTTATCCATCTATATAAAATAATCGAAGTCACGCTCAGTGCGAAGGTGGCGCCGTATGACGAAAATATGGGCCGGAACCGAGTGAGGATCGATCTGCACGTAGTTCCGTGCCCCTTGCCAGGTGTAATACGCATCGGTGAGTAGGTCCACCGCCTGGAATGGAGTGTTCGCCTCCACCCCAAGTGCCTCAAGGTTCAGCTGCAACCACCCGGAGTGGATATAGTGAGGGCTGAGGTTCACCACCGTCAGTGTCACATTCTCTCCATCGACTGAACGTTTGCTGTACGCAATCAGCTCGTCATTGTCCACGTGATGGAACACCAGACTCGCGTCATTGTGGAATGCGGCATTCTCGCGTCGGATGCGATTGACCCGGCAGATCAACTCCTTGAGGCTGTCAGCTCGATCCCAGTCCCACGTGCGAATCTCATATTTTTCCGAATCGAGATATTCTTCGCTGCCTGGTTTTAGGGGACGTGATTCCATGAGCTCAAACGCAGGACCATAGATCCCATAATTGGCCCCCAGGGTGGCGGCTAAGATGAACCGAGACATAAAAATGGCACGGCCGCCGTGCTGCAATTGCTCCGTCAAGATATCCGGGGTATTGGGCCAGAGATTGGGTCGGAAGCATTCCCGCACATCCGTCTGGGCCAATTCGGTGAAGTACTGGGTCAATTCCCACTTTGTCTGCCGCCACGCAAAGTAGGTGTAGGATTGAGTGAAACCCAGCTTCGCCAGGCGGTACATGACTTTCGGCCGCGTGAAAGCCTCCGAAAGGAATAACACGTCCGGATGATCGCGTTTCACCTCCGCGATCAGCCATTGCCAGAAGGCAAACGGCTTCGTATGAGGATTATCGACCCGAAAAATCTTGACCCCCTGATCGATCCAGTAAGTCACGACCTCTTTCAGTTCCCGCCATAACGAAACCCACCCATCGCTTTCAAAGCTCAACGGATAGATGTCCTGATACTTCTTGGGGGGATTCTCGGCATATTGAATGGTGCCGTCCGGTCGCTGCACGAACCATTCGGGATGTTGCTTGACATAGGGATGGTCGGGGGAACATTGAAAGGCCAAATCGAGGGCGATCTCCATACCGTGCTCTCGGACCTTGCCGATGAGTCTCCTGAAGTCCTCGGGCGTACCGAGGTCGGGATGAATCGCCGTGTGGCCTCCTTCCGACGCCCCGATGGCCCATGGACTTCCCACCGAATCCGGACTTCCAGCCGGATCGTTATTCTTGCCCTTTCGGAATGTTCGGCCGATCGGATGAACGGGCGGAAGATACAAGACGTCGAACCCCATCCCGGCAATGTAGGGTAAGCGAGCTTCGCAATCGTGAAAAGTACCATGGCGGCCCGGCTCCGACGCGCATGAACGCGGAAACGCTTCATACCAGGCCCCGAATCCCGCCCTGGCTCGATCCACGATGACCATCAATTCCTTATCATAGACGGTCGGCCACGGATGATCCGCATGCCGTGTCATGAGATCGAGCAACTTTTCTTCCAAAACAATCTTCGGCATTCGCCCATGCTCCTGCCCATCCTGTTCCATCGCTGTTGCGATTGCATTGAGCTGCTCCGCGTCCATCCCTGCTGCACGAAGCGCAGCCGCTTTAATCAAATCCCTTCCGACCAGAAGATGCATCGTCACATCTTGGTCGGCGGTCACGCGTTTGCGCATGTCCCGCTGCCAGGATCGGAAGCGGTCGATCCATGCGATCACGGTGTAATAATAAAGGCCCTGCTCGAGGACCTCGAAGGATGCGCGCCATCGGTCGTTCTGCAAGAAGACCAGCGGCACATCGGTCCAATGCTGTTCCCTCTCATGCCGGTATCGGAGCGCGCCGGCAATCTCGTCATGGCCGTCGGCGAACACGTCCGCCTCCACTACCACTGTCTCTCCCACCACCCGCTTGATTGGGAACCGGCCGCCGTCAATTTCCGGCCGGACCTCTTCGATCACGACACGGCAGCGCCCATCCACCAAACCGCCGACGTCGCTCAACGAACGCCGTTTGGTTGAGGGTTGATCCGATGTAGCAACAGCCGGAAAATCGGATTTTTTCTTTGGTGATTTCATCCCTTAGACCCACAATATGACGGCAAACGCCCTATAGCACCCGGCACGGATCACGGCCACATCTCATCGCTATAGACTATCTCCCATATGCTGTTCGTATTCACAAATGCGACAACTCGTCGAGCTTCCCTTCCTTTCCCTTTCCCAGGCGTCGTTCGATGGCTTCGCGCATGAGATGCCGGATTCCGAGTCCGACGCCAAGCGCGAGCGAAAACACGACGCCGCCGAACGTAATAGAAAACGCTGAGACGACGATTTCTTTGGCGATGCCCAACTGCGTCAACACCATGGCAAACGTAAATAATAAAATCCCCCACCGAACCAGGCTCGCCACGATACGTGCTTCGTGCAGTTGCGCATTCACTGCAGCAATCAGCGCAGCTTCCGAAAAGAAATTTGCTGAGAGGACGCCGAGCAATAATACCAACGCGGCCGCCAGGACATTCGGAAGAAACCCCACGATCTGGCTGATGAGATTGGCCGTGGCCGGCAGATTAACGGCGTCCACCCCCATGAACGCAAACATCAGAAATACCGTCCAAAACAAGACGCGACTCAAGACGACCGACGCCGGTTGTTTGATGCCTGCTTGGGCAAGCGGCGCATTGAGCCCGAACCGATCGCAAAGACGATCGAACCGAAAGGCCGCAAGCACGCGCGCCGTCAACGTTCGGACAAGCCATGCCATGCCCAATCCAACCAAAAGGAACGTGATCAGCGCCAGGAGTCTCGGTAATACCAGGAGAATCTGCATCACGGCGTCACGAAATCCGGTTATCATTGTGTCACGCCAGAGGTCACTCATCCCGCCACCTCCATCGATCCTTAAGGTAAGGCTTCATCACCTCAAACTGCCGGCAGAGCGATTCGACGGTCGCCTCCACCTGCTCGGTCCCGCCGCGCTGCGTGTCCACGACAAAGGAGGCGGTCTGCCCGAGATACAATGGTGTCAACGATTTCAGCAAGTGCTCCCGATGCAACACCTGATCATGATATGCCAGCGCGAACTCGTACACGACCTGCACCCAGAGATTCTCGGGAAAATGAAATTCGTCGGACTCCTGGATTCCAAGCGCAAGTATTTGGCTCAATGTCTCCGGGGAGAGGATGACTTCCCACAGCGGCAACAGATCGCGAACTCCCTGCCGCACTCCACTGACCATGCGGGTGATGTTGATCGGGCCGGTGAGCGGCGCATACTCCATGACGCCGTAGAGCGGCACATCGACCGACGCGCTCACTTTCTCCCAGGCCGACTCGTAATTCTCCATCGAATGGAAAATCGAACCGACGGCACCGGCCAACACCTCAGCCAGATCAGCGGCTCCTAACTTGGAATCCTGCTCTTTGGCCCCAAGAAACGCATGACACACTTGGTAGCCCTCGGCGAGCGCGACGGTCGTCAACCACCCGTCAAAACTGATGCGGGCCGCATCTCCCGACCAGAAGGGGTTCTTTATCAATTCTCTTGCGAAGCGACCGGAAAGGCCGTAGCCGCCTCCACTGGGATACCGCAGTCGTTTGCCGTACAGCGTGCGCATCAAGGGGTACAGCAGATTGTTCACCAATGTCCCTTCATACCGATGTCGACGAAACAGCGGAACGACGAAATCCATGCCGTCTTGATGAACAGGACGCCCAAGCAACTCAATCCACTGAGAAGACAACGAACGCACATTGCCTTCGACGATAAGGCAAACTTGTGCCTGGAGCGACTGCGCCGTCTCACAGAGGTGGAGAACATCATCCGCTCGTCCTGCGAGACCAGGGTTCGTCCCAAGGCTTGCATAATGTCCCCCCGCACCGGGAACGATGCGTACGTTGATTTGGCCTGCGGCAAGCCGTTCGACAATCTCGGGCGTGCCGTCTTTGGACCCGCCGTCATAATTCACGATCATCGCCGAGGCACCGGAGAAAAAACGCTGCAGCCCCTCGACGATACTTTTTACTACTTGCTCGATCGTCTCGACGTTGTTCAAAGTCAATAGGCCCACGACCACGTCGGCAGTCATGGCCTGCTCGGAGAGGTGTTTGTCCGGATCACGCATGACTGACTGGTCGGCCATCTCCGGTCCGTTGTTCGACGTTCATAACGTGTGGTTCGCGTGTTCAACTGAAAACTTCATCTTAAAGTCCTCATCACATGCGACATTTTTCAGCTACAAAGAGTCATTGCGGCGGCATGATTTTGAGCAATGTCAGGAAATCGCATAATTGTCTGGTGATGAGGAAGTTTCGGCGCACATGTTCACGCCCTGCTGCCCCCATGCGGGCGATCAAGCCAGGATTGTTTAATAGATGCCGCAGGCGGAATCCGGCTCCTTCGGCGGAATGGACGACGTATCCCGTCACTTCGTTGATGATCTGCGTGGCGATCCCTTCGGCATCTCCTCCAACCACCGGCTTTCCTTTCCACATCGCTTCGGAGACTGTCACGCCGAATCCTTCCTTAATGGATTTCTGAAGCACCACCGTTGCCGTTCGTTCCAATGCGTTGATCTCAAGGTCAGCCTCGGGCGGCAACTGCACCAGATGAATATCAGGATCCCGTCCAGCCGCCTCACGCGCCTCGGCCAGCACCGCTTCACCCTCCGGATCGTGGGTGACGCCGGACCCGGCAAGCACCAATCTGCAATCGTGGTGTTTCTTCACAATGCGATAAGCCTGGATGGCGCCGAGCGGATCCTTAAACCGCTCGAACTTTGCCACTTGTAGGATCATCGGTTTGGTTCGCGGAATGCCCAGCCGATCCACGATCTGATTGATTTCGGATCTGGTCATTTCCCGATTTTTCGGACTGAGGGGGTCGATCGAGGGATACACGAGAAACTTAGGAATCGGCAGTCGTTGCGCAAAGCTGGGCAATGAAAAAATAGCCGCATCGTACTTCAATGCGTACCGTCGCAAGAAGGTCCACGCGCGACGTTGCGGCTGAGACAAATCCAGGTGGCAGCGCCACATCCAAGTCCCTCGGGTCCGATATTCGACCATCCCAGCCGGTTGATGGTCGTGGATCATGACCATGTCCGCTTCCAGGTTCAGCGCCTTCGCGTTCTGCTCGTTGATCTCACGGAAGGTGTGATACATGTCCTCGGTGATCTTCTCGTCTCGTCCTTGCAAGGCGTCAGTGAGCCGTTTCACGACCGCAAAGAACTCCTGCGTCCCGGCGATGACTTCCCAACGCGCCTCCACACCCAACGCGGTCATCATCGGCACCAACCGCCTGAGGAACTCAGCCGCCCCTCCGCCGTACCGGACCGCATTCACATGCACGACGCTTCGGCCCTTGACTAAATCGCTCAGCCGGTACAGGAAGTCGACCGTTCCCTTCGGCGACACTTCCCGGTAGTCATCGAGCGCAGTGGTCATGGCTTGCTTTTGCTCCGCCGGTCCCTTGTCCGCCGGTGTCAAATCGCGCTCCATTCGATGTCATAGGTGCTGTCCCAGTCTCGGACGGCGGGCAACCTGAACCAATAAGAACCGTACGGACCGAGGCTGAGCACATAGGGATGATCGCCGATCGGCGGGAATCGTGAATTGCCGAACAACTCGACCGGAACGATGCCCTTGAACCGCGTCAGGTTCAGCTCCACCGCCTGCGCCGATTCCGCCAGATTATGGACCAGGAGCACGGTTTCTTCTTCGTAAGTCCGTAGATAGACCAGGATCTTTTCGTTCGACGGGACCAAGAATTCCAATGTGCCGCGTCCGAAGACCTTGTGTCGCTTACGGATTGCGATCATACGGCGCATCCAATGGAGCAATGAATGCGGCGTCTGTTTTTGCGTATCCACATTGATCGATTGATAGCCGTAAACGGGATCGGTGACCAGCGGAAGAAACAACTTCGCGGGATCCGCTTTGGAGAAGCCTGCGTTCCGGTCCGCCGTCCAATGCATCGGCGTCCGCACACCGTTCCGGTCGCCTAAATGAATATTGTCGCCCATCCCGATCTCATCGCCGTAATAGATGATCGGCGTACCCGGCAAGGTGAACACGATGCTGTTGAGCAGCTCGATCTTCCGCCGGTCGTTCTCAAGCAGCGGTGCCAGACGGCGGGCGATGCCGATGTTGCGGCGAGCCTGTGGATCGCTGGCATAGGCGTAGTACATATAGTCCCGTTCTTCTCCGGTGCACATTTCCAACGTCAATTCGTCGTGGTTCCGGAGAAAGAGGCACCATTGGCAATTCAGCGGAATCGGCGGTGTGTGTTTGAACATATCGAGGATGGGTCGGCGGTCCTCGCTGCGCAATCCCATGAACAGGCGCGGCATGAGCGGGAAGTGAAACGCCATGTGAAATTCATCCCCGTTGCCGAAATAAGGACGCACGTCGCTCGGCCATTGGTTGGCTTCCGCCAAGAGGATTCGGGTGCTGTACCGGTCGTCGATCCGTTTTCTGATCTCCTTCAGGTACACATGGGTCTCGGGCAAGTTCTCGCAAATCGTACCTTCGCGCTCGAACAGATAGGGCACCGCATCGCAGCGAAACCCGTCGAGCCCCTGATCCAGCCAGAACTCCATGACTTCCAGCATCGCTCGCTTGACCGCCGGATTGTCATAGTTCAGATCCGGTTGATGGCTGAAGAACCGGTGCCAATAGTAGGCTTGCGCCTCGGGATCCCAGGTCCAATTGGATTTTTCGGTATCTACAAAAATAATACGCGCCTTCGTATATTTCTGATCCGTCTCACTCCAGACATAATAATCCCGCGTCGGCGCCTGCGGAGAACGGCGTGCTTCCTGAAACCACGCATGCTGATCGGAAGTGTGATTCAACACCAGATCGACGATGACCCGCATGCCGCGTTGATGGGCCGCATCGAGCAAACGCCGAAACATCTCGGTGGAGCCGTACGAAGGCGCAATGCCGGTGAAATCGGCCACGTCGTAGCCATCGTCACGCAACGGAGACGGATAAAACGGCAGCAGCCAGAGACAGTCCACTCCCAGCCATTCGAGATAATCGAGCTTCTCGATCAGGCCGGCGAAATCCCCGATGCCGTCGCCATTGCTGTCATAGAAGGCCCGCACGTGCAGCTCATAGAACACGGCATCCTTGTACCAAAGGGGATCTTGGTTCAGCATCCAATGCCCCTCATCCTTTCGCCAGGAATTCGTCGCACGCGGTGATGAGGCTGGATCGCAGACGCTCGAGGCTTCCCAGATACGGGTTGATGGAGCGGATGCCATCCGCCAATTTATGCAAGCCCAGACCCGATCTGATCCAGGCCGAAAAATCGCTTTCCTCCCGCCCTAATCGGAAACGCGCCTCGAACATGTGGAAATAGATCGCACTGACATCGACTCCCGCTACCGCTTGTCGGAATTCCGCCAAGGACCTTGCCTCCAGGCCGATCGGCACCTCAAGAATTCGGGAGCGCTTGAAATGGAACGGCTCGCCGAACACCACACGGGGAATAATGGACATTCGCGACAGATGGTCGTCGATGACCGAAATAATCTCTTCCCGCAGGTCTTCCAGATTCGGATAGTCGAATGGATCGACCACGGCGAGTCTTTCACCCAGTACATGATCGCCGACCTGCATCACGACCCATTGGGCAAAATCATTCGGATAGGTCCGCTCGATGAAGCGATGTCGCAGGAAATAGCTATGAGTATGAAAATGAATGGAATCGAGTGAAACCTCTTCGACGAGTTCGGCAAGCTCTTTTTCATCATCCGCCTGCTGCCCCAAGCTTTCTTGCACTTCGCTGCACCCGATGAACCTAAACGTGGAATCGGCGATTTTATGTGCAGCCTGTTGGTTCATATAAAGTATAAATCGCAATCTATCCGGTTTGAAGACACATTCCAATGATTCACACGACTCATTTCAACCTGCTACTGCGACACTCCCCAAAATGTTACGCCTCATTCGTGTCTTGATCTGTACACTTGTGCCAGGCGTCTACGCGCAATGACACCGAGCTTCTCGGCATGTTCCTCCTCAATGTCAAGCAGTGCTCCTCGTTTGTCAAGCGTCATGAACGAGTGTCCTGACTGCGGTGCTTCAACCGGACACCGTGTTCGATACCGCAATTGCTGAATGCCAATAATGTATGTATATCTCTTCATGCAGAGATGAACCCTGCATGCCGTGCTCGGCTCACGGCTGCCCGGCATAAATCGCCATGGTTCGTATCTCTATTGCGACAAGGCGGTCACCCCGGATGCGGCACATGGCGTTCGGCGGCATCCCTGCTCATTGCCATGCGACAATAATGTACCTACCATAGGCTTCTATGCCCGATTGTACAGCTCGGAAAAGCTCTACATAGACAAGAGCTCGGGCGTAATTATCTTGAATTCCCAACATCCTGACCCGTTGATCACAGAGGCCCGTGGCTCTGCGCACGGCAGCGAAGCGAGCATGGGGGCGTAGCGACAGCTGCGTGCCTTTTGAAGCATTATGATAACGCAAGCGACTCTGCACCCTGGCACTCGAAGCCAAAGCGGTTCATAGAAGACGTGCGCCCGCGCCGCACGTCATCGATGACAGCCGACGGTGTTACAACGTCGCCAACATGATCCATGGATAATAAATAAAACCCGCTGCTATAGGAGGACATTCATGAAATATCTGTTGCTGGTTCACCACAACGAGGACATGTTTGACAAGATTCCAGAAACGACCAGGAAAGACATGCTTGCGGAATCCATCCGGCTCTGCCACCAGCTCGACAACAAAGGGCAGTATATCCATGCCTCGCCGCTGCAGCCTGAGGCGACGGGGACCGTCGTTCGGGTGCGCGACGGCAAGGTCACGGTGACTGATGGGCCATTCATTGAAACAAAAGAGCAACTCGCCGGCTATTTTCTTATCGATGCTCAAGATCATGATGACGCCGTTCGTATCGCCAAACTGGTGCCGGGCGCTCGTATCGGAACAGTCGAAGTGCGACCGGTAAGAGAAATCAGCGGCCTACCCGGCGAAGAGAGGCAGCCCTGAACGTTGATAAACGCTTGGGCTCTTTAAATTGCGGGGCCAGTACGAAGTGGCGGAGGAGCTCATTATTCTTCCCCGCCCAAGGTATGTCGGATAAGGTCGAAGAAGTATTCCATGTGCTGCCGGTTTCGCACCGGAGGGTCGAGTAGCCCGGTTGCTTTTGGAAGGTCTTGAAGGGCATCATCTTGTCG
>DATIGP010000046.1:0-11751 GCA_035454625.1 Nitrospira sp. | reverse complement strand
ACCAGGTGATCTGCTGGTCATGAACGACACGAAAGTGGTGGCAGCGCGGGTACCGGGAATTAAGAAGCCGACGGGAACACCGGTTGAGGTGCTGTTCGTGAAGGATCTCGGTGAGGGTAGGTGGGAAATCTTGGTGAAAGGCGCGTTCCGTGTCGGTCAAGTCATCGAATTCGATCGACAATCGCAGGCCACGGTCGTCAAACGGGACGCGACCAGCACCGAGGTCGTCGTGGAGAGTCCGGTACCGGTCTCACGATTATTTGAAGTACGAGGAGTCATGCCGCTTCCTCCGTACATCAAGCGGGCGCCTACTCAGAAGGATCATGACTGGTATCAGACGGTCTTTGCCAAGCATGCCGGAGCGATTGCTGCACCGACTGCCGGGCTTCACTTTACGGAAGAATTGTTGCGGCGACTACGTGAAGCCGCGATCAATATGACCACGGTGACCCTGCATGTCGGCCCAGGCACGTTCAAACCTGTGACGAGCGAGCGGATTGAGGACCATCAGATGGGTGGCGAAATTTTTCACGTGAGTGAAGAAGCAGCCGGCGCAATGGTACGGACGAAGCGTGCCGGTGGCCGGATAGTCGCAGTGGGGACCACAGTCGTCCGTACGCTTGAAACTGTCGTGAAAGAAAAGGGGGAGATGGTTTCCCTGTCCGGCGAGAGTCGGCTCTTCATCACGCCGGGATTTCAGTTCAAGGTCGTCGATGCTCTCATGACAAACTTTCATTTGCCGAGGACTACTTTGTTGATGCTGGTCTCGGCCTTTGCCGGAACAGAACCGATTCGCAGAGCCTATGAAGAAGCGGTCAACGAGCGGTATCGCTTCTACAGCTACGGCGACGCGATGCTGATCGTCTAACTTCGCCAGCCTCGTATGGCTTAACGAGGAGGAGTCGACGTTACAGCAATTCTCTGCGGACGGTGATTGGCAGCTTGGCTTTCATGGATTGCTGGAATGAGACCAGGGCGCGTTGTTGCTTCTGCAACAGCATGTCGTCCAACACCCGCTGCTTCGCCTCTGCCGCTTTCGCGGGATCGGAATCTTGCGGTCTCGTCATGAGAGACTGTCCTTCGGCGATCTCCGCCGGTGTCAAGGCGACGGAATCTCGTACGATCATCCGAGCTTTATTGGCCAGCACTTCCTGGTGTTGGATCGATTCAAATGCGGCCGGCGTGAGATGATTCGCGGCTAAGATGCGCTTGTAGAGCTCAGGGTCGAAGGCCCCGTTTTTCTGAAAGACGGGCGTTTGCATGATCAATTCCCGCAAATCGGCATCGGAAACGCGCACCCCCATTTCTTCAGCGGCGATGATCCAGACCCGACTATCTACGAGTTGTCCCACGACGAATTCCTTAAACTCTTCTTCTTTGAAATCGGTCTTAACGTTTTCTTTGTAAATGCGGCGCATATTTTCATAGGTACGCTTGAATTCATCGATAGAAACCGATTGCTCTCCGACCTTGGCGACAGGTCCGCCGGTCTGATCACTGAATCCCCACCATCCCATCGTAATCACGAAGGCCACAGCTAAGAGGCCCATGACGGATTTGAGCAGCCAAGGATAGTTGTGAGCTGCGTTGCGCATCGTCTTGATCATGTCATTCCTCTTCTTCTATGAGTCAGCAGTGTACTTGCGGACAGGACGGATGGCAAGAGCGGATAGTTTCAGAACTGCACGGTGTCTATGCGAACATAATTCTGAAGGACCGGCCCTTCCTGATCGACAGGAGGTCGGAGGACGGAGGGACGGTTATGAAAGAAAGCGAGAAAAGATGGGTCTTTGTTTGTGGAAGTTGATGTATTTTGTTATACTTTGCCACTAATTCGAAGGAGATCATTTGGTAGGGGAGGGGCCAGCCTCGACGGCGTTTGAAGTAAGAGTCTATCCGAAGGCCCATGTCCTGAATCGATTCATCGCTAAGTTGATTGATTTGTTCATTGTCGTCGCTGCCGGCGAAATCGCTCCTCCGGTCGGTTTCCTTTCCGGCTTGGCCTACATCTTGATTGCCGATGGGTTTGCAGATGGAAAGAGCATCGGCAAACGGTTGGTTGGTTTGCAGACCATGCGATTGGGCGGGCGAGATACGGCCGGTTTTAGAGAGTCGATTATCAGGAATCTCCCCTTAGGCATCGCTCAGATCGCGTATGCGGTCCCATACATTGGTTGGCTCGTATCTCTCGGAATTTTAGCCTTCGAAAGTTTTTTGATCATCGGGAATGAGCAGGGCCATCGGCTGGGCGATGAAGTGGCTCGGACTCACGTCTTGGACGCCGGCCAACTTGCGGTTCCGGATTGAGTAAGTCCTATATCAAGCACACCGGCTGGGCGTAATTGCCCGCCAATATGAAGGGAGAAACGCCGTGGGGTTCCCTGGAGATGTATTTGGTTGGTTCTCCGATGACCTGGCGATTGACTTAGGCACCGCAACGACGCTCGTGTATGTTCACGGGAAAGGGATCGTTCTCAATGAGCCATCCGTGGTGGCGGTTGAAAGGAAGAGCGAAAAAGTACTGGCCGTGGGAGCCGATGCGAAAAAAATGCTCGGTCGCACGCCCGGGAATATCGTTGCGGTTCGCCCAATGAAGGAAGGTGTGATCGCCGATTTTGAGATGGCCGAGCAAATGCTGAAACATTTTATCCGCAAGGCCCACAATCGCAGTGCGTTTGTGCGGCCGCGCATCATTATCGGTGTGCCGTCGCGCATTACACAGGTAGAGCAACGCGCCGTACGTGATTCGGCCGAACTGGCGGGAGCGCGGGAAGTCTATCTGATTGAGGAGCCTGTGGCGGCTGCCATAGGATCCGGATTGCCGATCACGGAACCCTCCGGCAACATGGTGGTCGATGTGGGAGGCGGGACGACGGACATCGCCGTGATTTCGCTGGGCGGCATCGTGTACAGCGAGTCCGTCAAGGTCGCCGGCGATCGGATGGACGAAGCGATCATGAATTACATTAAAAAGAAATACAATCTGCTCATCGGCGAACATATGGCGGAACGAATTAAGTTTGAAATTGGATCCGCCTACCCCTTCGAGGAACGGAAAACCATGATGATCAAGGGGCGGGATTTGATTTCGGGCATTCCGCGTACATTGGTCATAGATGACGCCGAGGTACGCGAGGCGTTGCAAGAACCCATCGGAACGATCGTGAACGCGATTAAGATCGCCTTGGAGAACACCCCGCCCGAGTTGGCCGGGGATATTATCGACCGCGGAATTGTGTTGACGGGGGGAGGTTCCCTCTTAAAAGGCATGGACACACGATTCCGCGAAGAAACGAACTTACCGATCATTACGGTGGACGATCCGCTGACCTCCGTGGTGTTGGGGGTCGGCAAGATTCTGGATGAGCTGGATCTCCTCCGAAAGGTATCGGTCATGTCTCAAGCGAACAACCTTCGGTAAGGTTCCATCCCTGATGCGGATGGTCAATTTACGCGCACCGTACAGCGCCAGGCGTGTGGCCCTCATTCTTGCCGTCATTCTCGTGCTCGGCTTCCTGCTTCTCCCCGGCCAGCTCCAAACTGTATTTCAGCAAATAGGCGGTCCATTCGGATGGATCATCAGTTGGCCCCTCCAGACTGTCGCGGGGATCCACGATCGGATCGGGGATACCTGGGGACGATATGTGGCCCTCCAGGGGGTTGAAGATGAAAATCAGCACTTGAAGAGGGAACTGGATCTCCTCAAAGAACAGAATGGGCAGCTGCGAGAAGCTGCGGTGGCCACGGAACGGCTCTCAGCGCTGCTTGAGTTTAGGAAGCAGGTACTTCCCACGTCCGTGGCTGCCCAAGTCATAGGGCGCGACACCGGCAATTGGTATAAGACGATCATTTTGAACAAGGGTGCGTCCGATGGTCTTCAATCGGATCAGGGGGTGATTACTCCGGCAGGTGTGGTCGGTCGTGTCGTCAAGACCACGGCGTCCACTGCCGTCGTCCTGCTCGTGACGGATCCCAATAATGCGATTGCCGGATTGATTCAGCGCACCAGAGATGAGGGAATCGTCGAAGGGACGACGCAGGGGCAGGCTCGGCTCAAGTACATCCCGCTGTTGTCCAGCGCACGGCCGGGCGATCATGTCGTCACGTCAGGATTGGTCGGGGGGTTTCCCCGAGGCATACCGATCGGCACGATCATAAGGATCGATAAGGAAGAGGAAGCCTTGTTCCAATCTGCGGAACTTTCTCCCGAGGTTGATCCAAATCGGATAGAGGAAGTATTGGTCATTCTGTCTTCATCTATTCCGGGCGAAGGGGAGCGTTTGGGCGTTCCGAAGCCCAAGCCATGAAAGGGCTCATCTATTTTGCCGTGATCGTCGGCCTTGTGCCGGTTCAGTCCGTTCTCCTGGCACACATCAGCCTGTGGGGGGTGAAGCCGGACCTCGGTTTTGTGGCGGTCTGCCTGGTTGGTCTCTTAGGAGGAGAGCTTGATGGCTTGTTGGTCGGCCTCGCGCTGGGATGGGCGATGAGTCTATTTTCTGCACAAGACTTGATTTCGAGTGCGGTTTTGAAGGGGATCGTGGGATTCGTCGCAGGCCTCGCGGGCCGGCAAGTGGTCTATTTGAGCCCCCTCGTCCTCGTGATAGGACTGCTGGTTGTGTCCTGCTTGATCGGGCTGGTTTCTCCGTTCGCCCTCAAACTCAGTGGGCAACAGGATTGGTGGTGGACTGTCTCGACGGTAGTGCTGCCGCAAGCCTGCCTTGATGCGGTGATTGGAGGGCTGATCTACTGGCTTATGTGGAGTCGTTTGAATATCGAGCAATTGATGGCCGAATCTCGAATGTAGGGAGTGTATGATCCCAGTACATCATTGGGAATCAGAATTCGGTGACCTTCATCGGCGGCTGTTCATTCTCCGAGTAGGGCTCTTGCTGGTGGTGGCGCTGCTTGGTCTACGTCTCTGGCATCTTCAAATTCACGAGGGGCCGTATTATCGCGACTTGTCGGAAAACAATCGTACCAGACTGGTGTTACTTGAACCCGCCCGTGGCCTGATTTACGACCGGCACGGTGTCCTCCTGGCGAATAACGTTCCGAGTTTCAGCTTATACGTGACGCTGGAAGATGTGAAGGATCGTGAGGCCCTGATTCAGCAACTGACCGATTTGCTCGGTCTTGACCCGACCCTCATGCGGAAAAAGATGACCACCAAAGGCAGCAAGATGCTTCCGCGCAAGATTAAGGACCGTATGACTCTGCGCGATGCCACGCTGGTTGAATCGCATCGTCTAGACATGCCGGGGGTCATGATACAGGTCGAGTCGCAGCGCAACTATCCGGGCGGCGCGACGGCGGCTCATCTTCTGGGCTACGTCGGAGAAATTTCGGCCGATCAACTTGAGAAACCGGAGTTTATCGATCTCCACCAAGGCAGCATCGTGGGACAATATGGTGTGGAAAAGTCCTACGATCGTCACATGCGGGGAATGGCCGGTCAGAAAAGCGTGGAGGTCGATGCGCTCGGCCATGAAAAAAGGGCTTCGGTTGTCGAGAGGCCGCAAGCGGGGAACGATCTCTATCTCACCATCGATGTGCGACTTCAAAAAGTTGCCGAGGATCTGTTGGGCGAAGAACACGGCGCCATCGTCGCGCTCGATCCGAACAGCGGGGATATCCTGGCTATGGCCAGCCGTCCCGGTTTCGACCCCAACGTGCTGTCACGGGAATTGACGGCGAAGCAATGGGTGGAAATCGTGCAAGACGAAGGACGTCCGTTGAACAATCGCGCCTCACAGGGGCAGTATCCCCCCGGGTCCACGTTCAAGATCCCGATGGCCGTCGCGGCCTTGGAGACAAAAACCATGTCCCCTTCCAGTACCGTTTTCTGTAACGGGGGGTATCAATTCGGTAAGCGGCTGTATCACGACTGGAAAGCCGGCGGGCATGGGTACGTCGATCTGCACAATGCATTGGTCCATTCTTGTGATGTGTATTTCTATACGATCGGTCAACGGATGGGGATCGATGTGATGGCTGAGTTTGGAAAGGATTTCGGACTCGGGAAGGTCACCGGAGTGGAATTGCCGTCGGAACGATCCGGTATCATGCCCTCCACCGCTTGGAAAGAAAAGGCCAAGAAGGAGCCGTGGTTGCCGGGCGAGACCATTTCAGCCGCTATCGGACAGGGTTATGTGACCGTGACGCCATTGCAAATGGCGAGTCTCGTCGGCACAGTCGCGAACAACGGGGTTAGTTACCGTCCTCGTCTGGTGCAGGCGGTTATGGATCGGGCGTCGGGAAACCTTCAAGAATTGCCTGCTGTGCCCCGCGGACAGATCAATGCCAAACCGGAAACCTTCCGCATCATCAAAGAGGCGCTTGCCGACGTGGTCACAAAGGGAACGGCGACGAGGGCAAAATCCTCTTTGGTGACGATCGGGGGAAAGACAGGAACGGCACAAGTGGCGGCGCTCCGGACCGGGCCCGAAGAAAACATCCCCAAGAAGTTTCGAGACCATGCCTGGTTCGTCGCGTTTGCTCCATTGGAATCGCCGAAAATCGCCGTCGCCGTGCTCGCTGAACATATGGGGCACGGCGGATCCGCCGCGGCTCCCCTTGCCAAAGAGGTCATTGAAACGTATATGAAGCTCACGCCCCAAGTGCCGGCCGTCACGTCGCAGTTGTTCCGTGGGAATGGGCCTGAGCGCTCTTCGAAAGACTCATGATCGATCGATTGACCGAGCATCGGGCCCTTGATAGTTTCGATATCCGCTATGTCGCCTTGATCCTCGCCATACTGGGGATCGGAGTACTGTCCATTTATAGCGTCACGCATGGGCAGCAGGGCGGGACGGCGCCGTATTATCTCAAGCAGCTGATATGGATCGGCTTGGGCGCGGCGGCCTTCCTCGTTATGTGGGCGTCTGACTATCACCATCTGGCGCGTTTCGCCTATCCGGCCTACGTCTTTATCCTACTGATGCTGGTTTTTGTTCTATTTGAAGGGCGAACGAGCAAGGGGGCTCAGCGGTGGATCGCCATGGGCCCATTCAGCTTTCAACCGTCAGAATTCGCCAAACTTATTCTTATTTTGGTGTTGGCACACTACTATTCGAAGGCCCCCCGCGTGGGCTGGTTGCAGCGCGTCATCGTTCCAGGACTCTTGGTGCTTCCCGGCCTCGTTCTCATCTTGAAGCAACCGGATTTGGGGAGCGGACTGAGCTTTGTCGCGGTGTATGCGGCCATGCTCCTCATGGTGGGCATCCGTTCGCAAGCCTTAGGGTTTATCCTCCTCTTCTCCGTCATGCTGTTCCCGTTTGCCTGGGAGGGAGTTTGGGGGTCCTTGCATGATTACCAGCGACAGCGCATTATGGCGTTCGTCGACCCGGATTACGATCCGGGAGGAAAAGGCTACCATGCCTTGCAATCGAAAATCGCGATCGGCTCAGGAGAACTTCTTGGTAAGGGGCTCTACGGGGGTACCCAAAGCCAACTGAAGTTTTTGCCGGAAGGCCATACAGATTTCGTGTTTGCCGTCTTTGCGGAAGAATGGGGATTTCTCGGCGTGCTGGTGCTGTTGACGCTGTTTGTGGGGCTGATCTGGTTATCGCTGGAGATCGCAGCCAAGGCGAAGGATCAACTTGGAGCGCTGCTCGCCGTGGGAATCGTGGCGATGTTGTGTTTTTGCGTCGTGGTCAATATCGGTATGACGGCGGGGATGTTTCCGATCGTCGGTATTCCCTTGCCTTTGGTGAGTTATGGCGGAAGCGCTACGATCATGACCATGGCGTCGCTGGGGTTGCTGTTGAACGTCAAGCGGAAGCGGTTAAGCTTGTTTTATTGAAGGATGACCGAACGGCGGAACGTTCCGGTTCCATCGTTTGGAGACGATAATTATTTATGGACAGCCGGTGAGGCCGGTGTGCGGAGTGCGTGGCGGACCTGGGCCCTGGGCCCGCGTCCATCGCTCTCGACCGGCTTCCCTGGCTCGTGGATCAAAGGAGTCATTATGGGAAGTGAGATTGCGATAACCGTCGCGCGGGAAGAAACCCGCGTGGCTGTGCTTGACGGCGGAGTCGTCACCGATTTGTTCGGTGACCGCGCGAAGCATAAGGATTTTGTCGGAAACATCTACAAGGGAAAGGTGGCCAAGGTATTGCCGGGCATGCAAGCCGCCTTTGTGGATATCGGACTGGAAAAGGCAGCATTTATGCATGTTTCAGATCTCCTCGTCGATGCAGAGCCGGGAGACATGTTGGTGGAGGCCGAAGAAGACGAAAAAGATTCGGAGATGCTCCGGCCGAAGCGCCAGAGCGCGAAGCCGATCGAACAGTTGTTGAGCGAGGGGCAAGAGCTGATGGTCCAGATCTCAAAAGGTCCGATCGGCACCAAGGGGTCTCGTGTGACGACGTACGTTTCCCTTCCCGGGCGATATCTCGTTTTCATGCCCAACGTAGACCATATCGGCGTGTCTCGACGGATTCCACGGGATGAAGAACGGGCGAGATTGAAGGAGATCATGCGGCGGGTCCGTCGCTCCGGATTCGGCTATATCGTGCGGACGGTCAGTGAGGGGGTCAAGGAAGATGAATTGAAATCCGACGTGGATTTTTTGCACGTCCTGTGGCAGGACATTTTGACGAAGCGGGAACAAATGCCCGCTCCCGCATTGCTGCATTCCGACTTGAGCTTGAGCTTCCGTGTCGTGAGGGACTTGTTCGGTAAAAAAGTGGATCGACTGTGGATCGATTCGCGGGAGGAATACGAAGCCATCCGTGATTTCGTGCAACGGTTTTCTCCTGAACAGACCTCGCGGATTCATTTCTACGACAAGGATGAACCCTTGTTCGACCATCTGGGAGTCGAGCAGGAAATCGCGCGGGCGATGAGCCGGAAAGTATGGCTCAAGTCCGGAGGCCATTTGGTGATCGATCATACCGAAGCGATGACGGTGATCGACGTCAATACGGGACGCTTTGTCGGGAAACGTGACCAGGAAGAGACCATCCTGCGCAACAATCTCGAGGCGGCCAAAGAGGTGGCCTATCAGCTGAAACTGCGGGGAATCGGCGGCATCATCATCGTCGATTTCATCGATATGGAGCGGGAGAAGAATCGAGATAAGGTTTACCATGCGTTAGTGGATGCCATGGCCTCGGACAAGGCCCGAACGAGGATATCAAGGATTTCGGATCTCGGCTTGATCGAGATTTCTCGCGAGCGGGTACGGGAGGACCTATTACGTTCATTGTCGGAGCCGTGCCGCTACTGCGAGGGCCGCGGATATACGAAGTCTCCCACGACGGTGGCGTATGAAATTTTCAGGGAGATCCGTCGGATTGAGCCGTCTGCCGATCAGCAACGGATTATCGTGGGGGCTCATCCCACGGTGGCCGAATTGCTGCAAGACGAAGAGCGCCACGGCGTCGAGGTATTGGAGCGGGACTGTTCGGCGAAAATCATCGTCACCCCGGACAGCCAGTTGCATCTGGAGCAGTACGATCTGGTCGTGCTCTAGTCGAGTGCCGCTACAGCCGCCGCCTTTGCGGGGGAGATGGTTTACCCTCCTGCCGTTGCAGCAAATTCACTGCCGATGGCCGAGATCGATCATGGATGAAGCCTCATTGACCTCTTGGCTCACGCTCCAAGCGATTGACGGCATCGGTGATCGTACCCTGCTCAAATTGATTCACGCGCTTGGAACTCCGGATGCGGTGCTCGGTGCGGCGATGGACGAGTTGGTCAGTGTCGGTTGCAGTCGGGAGCTGGCTGAATGCGTGCGCAGGGGACCTGAGTCGAGTATCCGGCGGCGGATCGATCGCCAGGTGAAGATCGTTGAACGATCGAAGATCCAAACGGTCACTCTGTTCGATCAATCCTATCCAGCTCGACTCAAGACCATTTCCGATCCGCCGCCGTTATTGTACATAAAGGGAAGCTTATCGCCGGAGGACGAGATCGCGGTGGCGATCGTAGGCGGCCGACGTGCGACTTCATCCGGAAAACTCATCACGGAGGAAATCGCGAAGGACCTGGCCGGATGTGGAGTCACGATCGTGAGCGGTCTGGCTCGGGGCATCGATGCAGCGGCGCACCGAGGAGCGCTGACGGGGAAGGGTCGCTCGATCGGCGTGCTCGGCTGCGGGATCGATCGGACCTATCCGTCGGAACATCACACGCTCCGCCGCAACATCGAATCGCACGGCGCCGTCATCTCCGAGCTGCCGATCGGCGCCGCTCCTCAAAGTCATCACTTTCCGAGAAGGAACCGGATCATCAGTGGGCTGTCCTTGGGCGTGTTGGTCGGGGAGGCTGCGATCGACAGCGGCTCGTTGATCACGGCAAAATTGGCGCTGGAGCAAGGCCGAGAGGTCTTTGCCATACCCGGTCCCGTCAAGGAAGAAGCTTGTCGCGGATCGAATCGTTTGATCAAAGAAGGGGCGAAACTGATCGAAGGCGCGCAAGATATTCTAGAAGAAATCCTTCCGCAGGTCGATGCCCGGCAACGCGCAATGCTGCATCTCAATCGCACCCCGATGGAAGTTCGTCTGCCGTTGGGAAGGGAAGAGACATCGGTATACGAAGCGCTGTCCTATGAGGCCCGCTCCATTGATGGTGTGATCGAAAGCACGGGATTGGGCGTGGCGCAGGTGTCCGCAGCGTTGCTTTCGCTGGAATTGAATGGGTGGGTTCGCCAACTTCCGGGGCAGCAATACATCCGAATTTAGCATGCGGTTGAGAACGAACGATGTGTCGGCGGAAAGGTTGTCTGACATACACGGCTGATGTGTGACGACAACAATAAGAGAGCCTTGTTGCACCTACCTTTTTCATGTCGCCTATTGGTTCCTTACATCTTGCCGATTGCTCTCGTCCGCCATTCTAGTTGCACGAATCTCCGATATTTGGTACGGATGATACAGTTCCTGGGAGCTAGACGGAGTTGTCATGGCAAAAAACTTGATTATCGTTGAGTCGCCGACGAAGGCGAAGACGATTACGAAATATCTGGGCCGCGGCTATACCGTCATGGCATCCGTGGGCCACATCAAGGATCTGCCGACCAGCAAATTGGGCGTGGATCTCGAAAACGACTTCGAACCGCAGTACGTCACGATCAAAGGCAAATCCAAGGTGTTGGCGGAAATCAAGAAAAAAGCCGAGGAAGCCGACAAGGTTTTCCTGGCGCCGGACCCCGATCGGGAAGGGGAGGCGATTGCCTGGCATATCGAGCAAGAGCTGCTTGGAAAATCGAAGAAGAAAAAGAAAGACGGAAAGATCTTCCGGGTGCTCTTCAACGAAATCACCGAATCAGCCATCAAGCGCGCGCTGCAGTCGCCGGGCGAAATCGACATGAAACTGGTCAACGCCCAGCAGGCCCGCCGCGTGCTGGATCGCATCGTCGGATATCAAGGCAGTCAGTTGCTCTGGAACAAGGTTCGACGGGGACTCAGCATGGGCCGGGTGCAGTCGGTCGCCATGCGGCTGATTTGCGAGCGTGAAGCGGAGCGGGACGCGTTCCGATCCGAAGAATACTGGTCGATCACCGCGCTACTGGCCGGAGCCAATCCTCCCGCATTCGAAGCGAAGCTCCACAGTATCAACGGCGAAGAAGCCTCGATTGAAAATGCCGAGCAGGCGGGCCAGATCGTCGGCGAGATTCAGGGAAAGACCTTCGTCGTCCAGTCGATCGAGCGCCGGGAAAAGAGGCGAAATCCCGTCGCGCCTTTCATCACCAGTCGGTTGCAGCAGGAGGCCTCTCGAAAGCTGCACTTCTCGCCGAAAAAAACGATG
>DATIGP010000045.1:0-17015 GCA_035454625.1 Nitrospira sp. | reverse complement strand
ACTTCTTTTAAACTCTCGTGAAGCTCACAAGCATTCGTCCTTCGCTATGAGCCCCGGGAATACCGGGGACCACCCATACATACTATTTTGCTTCGGGATCCCACTCCACATAGGCGGAAAATGTTTTCATCAGTGCGCCTCCACGCCAAAAACCCTCTTGGCCCATATGAGAAGAGGCGCCATCCATTGAGTTCACGGCGCCAATCTTCCCATCGTCATTGGAACATGTGCATGTAATTATACGGCACTGTAAGACAGGCCTGCCATTTATATTCAGCGGACGAATAATCCGTTGTAAATACTTTGTCCGCCACCCGAAATCTTGATTGCCGTTGATCTGATCTGTGATGTAGTTAACTCGCCCTTGTCGGAGAAAGCCGAACCGAAGGACGAAACGGACTGTTGCCTAAGGTGATGGATTCGTTGAATCTTCAGGATTTGGGCTAGCTTCGATGGCTTTGCGGGCGACTTCTGCTTCCGGGCTATCCGGATATTGATCCACGACCCGGTCGAACATCAGTCGTGCCTTTTCGTGATCATTCAGTTTCGCGTACGTCTGTCCGAGCTTCAGCGTGGAAGCCGCCAACTTGGGGCTAAGCGGGTAATTGGAGACGACGTCATAGAACGACTTGAGCGCATCTCGATATCGCCCCATCCGATATTGGCATTCTCCGATCCAATACTGCGCATTGGCTGCCAAGGCGGATTCGCTGTGCAACTCAATGAAGAGTTGGAATCCTGCCATTGCTGCTTTATAGTCGCGGTGCTTAAATTCCTCCATGACGCGATCGTATAATCGGCGGGTCGAATCCTGCCGTTGAGTTGGGGCCGCCGTGGACTGGTCTGTTGACAGGACAACAAATAAAAGCAACAAGATTCCAATACATCTGTGAAGCATAGTGAGCCTCCGTCTTCTCGTACGGTCGTCGAAGACGTGATCTACGCAATCAGTATGCCAGAACCTCGCTCGGCCTCGAACGAGAAACATCAAAAGAACAGCATTTTGCTCAATGGTGAACCGTGAAGTTGGAATGGCTTTCAATGAGTGTGTAGATGAAGACACGGAAATGTACAAAGTGGTTCCATACCCCAATTTGCGAATAGAATGGTCGTCAGTCAAGATCCTGGCGAAGCCATGAACGACTTGTTAGGAGAACATTCGTGAGCGAAGAAGCGATTCCCGCCAACCCTTTGGGCGGACGAACGTTGGTTGTCGATCGTGTCGAGCCTGGCTGTTATCCGACTCCTAGTGCGGCGCTGAAGGATGTCGGTGATACGGACCAGATCTATGTCCGTCCCGGAATCTATGAGGATAAGCTGGTCATCACTCAACGACCGGTGCGGCTTGTCGGTGCCGGGCGAGATAAGGTCCAAATCTTCTGGCGGCGTAGCGGGCCTCTGTATCTGCAAGAAGTACCGGAAGGACGGATCTCCGGGGTGACGTTCCGCTATGTCGGCAGCGACCAGCATTCGGCTCTCAACATACTCAACTCCTCATGCATCATCACGCAGTGCCGAGCGATGGAAGGAATCTTATCCGGAGTCGTGTTATACGGGCCAGAATGTCGGGTCGCATTCACCGACAACGAAGTCTGTCGCAATCGGGAATCGGGTATTTTCGTGTTTGCCGGTGCTCAACCGCGGGTGGCCGATAACCGCTGTGTTGAGAATCACCATTTCGGCATCGCGGTCCGGGATCCGGGCAGTCGTCCGGAACTCGTGCGGAATCTGTGTGAAGACAACATGCTGAGCGGGATCCTCTTGTTCCAGCACGCCGAAGGTTTGATCGTCGATAATGTCTGTCGGAACAATCAGCACTGGGGTATCCTCATGACACCCGATTCGCATCCTAATCCGGAACCGGCGGCGCTTCCCACGATGAATCGACTCGACTTCAATCTTATCGGTGCGTATTCAATCACCGATCAACCGCTTGCTGAAATCGGGCGTTGATACAACCAGAGCCACTGAAAGGTGGATAATCGTCAACACAAACGGGTGGAGGAAGGTGAATCGTCGGGGATGTGAAATTGAAAAGAGCTTCCTCCTTGTTGTTTGGCCCGATACATGGCGGCATCGGCATGCGTCAAAAGCTCGTCGATATCGTGATCATCGGTCGGGTAAACGGTAATGCCGATACTGACTCCGATCAAGGCCCGGTGTTCCCCAAGGTGAAATGGTGACGCCAATGATTTGGTGATCCGCTGTGCGACCAGCGTGATATCCTCTTCGCACGTCAGGCCTTCGAGGATAATCGTAAATTCATCTCCTCCCATCCGGGCGACGGTGTCCACCTCGCGCACACACTCTTGGAGCCGTCCCGCGACGGCCTTCAGAAGCTGATCACCGATAGTGTGCCCCATGGTATCGTTCACGGGTTTAAAATGGTCCAAGTCGAGCAGCATGAGACCGAGCGGCTGTTGGAGCCGCTTGCTCCGCGCCATGGCTTGAATCAGGCGGTCCCGAAACAAGGTGCGGTTCACAAGGCCCGTCAACTGATCATATTGCGCGAGGTAGGTCAGCCGCTCTTCAGCGCGTTTTCGTTCTATGGCGTAACGGATTGAGCGAGCCAATAGCTCCGACTGCCCGTGTCCCTTGACGAGGTAATCCTGTGCGCCGTTCTGAACAGCCTGCAACGCGAGCGTCTGATCATTGAGCCCGCTCAGCACGATGATGGCTATCGTCGGATTCGCGGCCTGCATTTGGCGCACGGTCGAGAGGCCGTAACCGTCCGGGAGCGAGAGGTCGAGAAGGACGGCGTCAAAACGCGCGCGGGCCAGGCGGGTGACTGCGTCGCTCATGCTGGATACATGAACGATGTCGAATTCTTCCTTGCCCCATTCATCCAGGAGGTCTTGAGTCAACCGTGCATCGACGTCGTTGTCTTCCACCAACAAAATTTTGATCATCACGCTCTGGGCACGAGCTTACTCCCCCTCCTGACCGATTACTTCCCGTACGGGATAAGTATATCTTAAGCTCATGAATCAACAAGCGAATCGCGGAACTCGCGAGTTGAAACGTCATACGCAGCAAGCGTAAAAAGCCGCCGGCAAGTCTCTCGTGCGGAAGGCCCACCATGGCAGCGTGTATCTATCACTGAGAATCCATCCCTCCATCCGTTGACACAGAGGGCCGGATTTTTCGTTCTTAAGCTGGTATAGATGCAAGGCCCGCTTGACCCGAGACGCATGCGTACGGGCCAGGAGCCACCGGAAAGGCGTGACCTGTGGGGCTTGGCCCCCTCAGTTCCCAGTTGTCGGCGCTGAGCCCGGGGTCAATCACTTTTCGTAAAGTGAGAACTGATGCTAGGGCCCCTGGTTCAATCATGAGCCTCCAGGAAGGATCGGAGGACTGGCTGGGTAAGCGCCGGTTGGCCCCTGCTCCGGTCCGATCGCCGCCTCACAAGCGTACCCAGGCTCAAAAGGCCATAGCAGCGATCGACCGACGGCGCTGCCGCGGACGTGAACATACCGCAGCGTGACGCCCATGCGCGCGGCGTCATCCTTCACTTTCGCAGTGCACTCGTCCGGTGAATACCCTCGCCGCGAAATAAGGAGAGGCTCACCGGTTGCCCCTACAACGGAGAATTCGCTCGCACAACCCGTTGCCGACAACAACATGCATAACATGCCGAATCGCCCACCGAAACGTCTCCAGTGACCCATTGTGGAATTGCCTCCATTCGCCGGTTTATCTGACCGGACCGTAAAGCACATCAAACCATATCATGAACGCCCGCCCTCAATCGACTGGAAGTCAAATAGAGCTCGGAAGGTTCCGTGCAGGCTGAATCGACGAAGCGAGCGCTTCTGGAATCCACACAACTTGCCGCCCACTCGGCAAGAATTTCCACATTGATATGGTGGCATGAAAACAATGTAGCGATATGCGGAGATTTCTCGTACCTCTCTTTGGCACAGAAGTTGAGGGGCAGGATCCGACATCTATCTGCCTGAGGTTTGCCTGTAGCTACCGGTGAGGTTCGTAGGATGGATGACGTAAATTCGTTCACCGCCTTTTGGGATTTCCTGGCTCGCGACGTGTCGTTTGGAGCTGGGATTCAGAGTCCTATGATCAGCTGGATCGGTGCCGCCGGTATCCTCAGCCTTTGTGTGTGGCATAGTGTGGTGCTCATCCGGGGCCAATTACAAATTCACCGCACGCTTGTGCGGTTTCAGTCGTCCGTCGCGCCGCTTGTCCTGGCCAGGCGTCAGGTTTCCAGAGACTGGCTGGTCATCCCGGCCTTGGCGAAAAAACGAACGCGTCTTGATGAGTGTGAACCGCGGCGTGATCTTGACGACTTGCAAGCGCTGGATCGTGCGGTGAGGTCCGAGCGAGCGTTTGCCAAGGACTGGCTTGCATACCGCAAGACCCTCGCGGTCGAGCAATCAGCCTGGTTTCTTGAGCCGACGGTCCATAGTCAGCGCTCCGCAAGCGAGTTTTTCACGTTCGACTCGCTGTGCGACGCGTATCTCAATGTCCGTTTTTACCGTCAGCTTCCCGCCTTCATGACCGGGGTGGGGTTGATGCTTACCTTTCTTGCCATTTTGATCGGGCTCAGCAAACTCCACGCAAATGGGTCGGAAATCGACGGCATTCAAGGGCTCATCAACGGGCTCTCAGGAAAGTTTGTCACATCCATCGTCGGCTTGGCGTGCGCCAATGCGTTCACGTTTCTCGACAATTCCCTCTGGCGCCGGCTGGATGAGCGACACCGGGAATGCGTATCCCTCCTGGATGAAATGTTTCCGCAGAAAGCGGCCGATCATTCCTGTCAAACTTCCTCAGCGCTCGGCGGATCCTCAACTGCCATAATTCCGCCCGTCCGAAACGACACCGCACATCAGCTAGTTGAGGTCGTGCAGCGACGTCTCGAATCAACCGTCGCAGCTCTGCATTCGGCCTCTCAGGCGCTCACGGCTCTGGATGCAAAACTTTCACCGATGAGGCTGGGTGATTTGCCGGGGGAGATCGGTCATGCAGTCCAGCTGGCCTTAAGGCCACTGATGAATCCGCTGTTGGAAGCTATTGGCGACCTCAACCGCTCAATGCAGGAGCAACGCGTCCCGGTTCAATTGTCTCAATCGGAGATCGAAGCGATGTTTCAGGAGCTCCGGAGCAATACAACGGCCACGGCGGGTGATGTGCGTCCAGCGAAGAAAGATAGTGGTCAAGTCAAGCCGGCTCGTGCCGTGCGAAACGGTACGGAGGGAAGGAAGGGATGAAGGCGAACTTTTCACGGCACTCTCGTGTCGACTCCTCCGTAGTGACGAGCGGAGTAGCGGATCTTATGACCTCGCTCGCCGTCATCTTCGTCCTATTGCTGGTTGCGTATATAACCCGCGTCACAGAGGGAAAGGCCGGTCCCGTCGTCGAGGGTACCACACTCACGAACCTCATGCCGAAACTCGCCTTCCCCTCTCCGAACCTGGAAACCGAGTGGCCGGGCGTCCATACGATCGCAGTGCCGGACACGGCGATCAACTTTGAGTTCGGGAAAAGCACATTGCTCCCTACGGCCGAAACGTTTTTGTCCGAGGTCATGCCCCATTACGCCTCAATCACATGCGGTTCTTCTGAGCAGACAGTGGAGGCCTTTGTCATCGAAGGTTACACCGACGATCTAGGCGAGGATATCCTCAACCTAAGGCTCAGTCAGGAACGCTCTTTTGCCGTACTGGCGAAGAGCTTGGAGGTGATCCGCGACAAGCTCCCTTGGGCCTATGAATGTTTCTTGCAGAAAGCCACAGCGAGCGGGCGTGGAAGACAGAACCTCCTACGCAATGATGACGGACACCTGGATCGCGATAAGAGCCGTCGCGTCATTTTCAAGATACACATGCGGCCCATGTAGCCTGCCAGTCGGCGCGACATGGGTTTCAATAAGTAGCTCGGTGGAGCACGATCTCAGGTCGGTTCGGTCGCGCCATTGTGCCGTTTTAGCCGTTGCCGGTAGCGGAGGGTGAAGACCCTGGCCGATGCATGCGGCGAGTCAGTTCGATAAACTGCTCGATGGATAGGATTTCCGCACGCACGGAATGAGAGAGAGCCATTGCTTCCACGGCTTCCCTCAGCAGCTTCGGATCATACCCCTCGTCCTTGAGAGAATTTTCTAGTGTCTTACGGCGATGCGCAAAGGCGGCTTTCACGAGTGCCGCCATTCGTGGCTCTTCCTCCCGATTCAGTGCCCTCCGAAGCCTGGTCTTTAGCAGAGCTACGGCAGAGCCGACTTCCGGTCTCGGCCTGAAGCACTGAGCAGAGACGCGAAACGCTTTCGTGGTCTCTGCCGCATACTGCGCCATGACTGAAAGCACCCCATAGTCTGAACTGCCTGGTTGTGCCGCCAATCGATCTACCACCTCGTTTTGCAGCATAAGCACCATGCGGGGAAAGCGGTCGCGTTGATCGAGAAGACGGAAAAGGAGCGGTGTGGATACATAATATGGAAGGTTGGCGACCACGATGGTGCCGGTCGGAAAGCGATCGATCGGATAGGTCATCGCGTCGCCGAGGATGAGCGTCAGGTTGGAAAACCGGGGTTGTCGTTCGGTCATGTACGCATAGAGGCGCGGATCAACCTCGATCGCCGTCACATGACCGGCTGCGCAGCAGAGGGCCTCGGTGAGAATGCCGCGCCCCGGACCGATCTCAAAAACAGTATCAGTCGGCGTGAGTTCGGCCAGCATAACGATTTTGCGGACAATATTGGGATCGATCAGAAAATTCTGGCCGAGGCGTTTGATCGCGGCAGGGGAAAGCAGAGGTCCACCTCAGTTCGCAGCGGAGGAAGCCTGCAAGGCCAATCGCTTGGCGAGCAGAGTCAGCGGCGAGCGATAAGATTCCACCAGATCCGTAAATTCTTCAACCAGATCGTGGGTGAACGACGGTCCCGGCTGGATCCGGGCGAACGCCTGTCCTTCCAGAGGGCCGACCGCCTCGGTGATAAGCGTCACGGTGCGGACTTTCCATTTCGCGATCCGTTCAGTCCCAGCGACGGTGTTCAAATCTTCAAGGGTCTGCCTTTCGAGCGCCTTCAATTCATCGATCTGTTGCCGAACCACGGTAAGGCCTCTCGAAATATCAGGCGACATGTTTGACGTGCCCCTTCTTCATCGGACTACCTGTCGCCTTCCTCGCGGCAATCTTCGCGGCCAGCTTGACGGCCTCTATCAGACTGCCCGGGTCGGCGACCCCTTTTCCGACAATATCGAATGCGGTTCCATGATCCACCGAGGTGCGAATGATGGGCAATCCCACGGTGAGGTTCACGCATGTGCCGAAGGCGACAAGCTTCAGGGGAATCAAGCCCTGGTCGTGGTAGAGGGCGACGATGCCGTCATATTGTCCCTTCGCTGCTTTTCCGAACAGTGTATCCGCCGGTAACGGATCACTGGCAAGAATGCCTCGTTGCCGGGCCGCACGCGCGGCCGGAAGGATGACGCGTGCTTCTTCATCACCGAACAATCCGTGCTCGCCCGCATGCGGATTCAGGGCGGCCACTCCGATCTGAGGTCGTTTGATTCCGAACAGCGTCGTCAGCGCCGATTGAGCCAAGCGGATCGCTTTTTCAATCCTGGCTTGGGTCAGCAGCAAGGGGAGATCTCGGATCGCGACGTGCGTCGTGACGAACATAATGCGTAACGGCCCGCCCACGATCATCATGCCCGACTCGTTGGCCTGCGTCAGATCAGCCAACAATTCGGTATGCCCCGGGTATTGGTAACCGGCCATATTGATGGCTTCCTTGTTGATGGGTGCCGTCACCATGCCGTCGATACAGCTGCTTTGAGCCAATTCCACGGCCTTTTTGATGAAGGCGACTGAAGCAGCGCCGGTCTCTGACGCCGCGATACCCGGTTCGAATTTTCTCAGCGGCGCCTCCAGCGGGTCCAGTACCGCCACTGTTCCTCTGCGCGGCACCGTTGTTACATGGCCGTCAACGCGACGCACGTCTAGCTTAAGCCGCAGGGCCTTGATCGTTCGCTCCATTACGGGAAGTGATCCGATGACGATCGATCGGCAAACGTTGTGCACGTGAGTCCCAGCCAGAGCCCTGACGATGACTTCCGGGCCGATGCCGGCCGGGTCGCCCATCGTGATTCCCAGCAAGGGGAGCCGAGGGGATGTGGAACGTTTGCGGACCGATCGTGCTTCAGTTGACATAGAGATGCAGGGTATAGCCGATATAGAAAACAACCCCGGCGGCAAGCAGCCAGGGCCGCCACTGCCCTCCGATCAGGATCTGCAGGAGACAGAGCCCTACCGCCTGCACGGCCAAGATCATGGAGGTCAAAGCCGATGGCGCGATCGACCATGCGGTTCCGATTAATCCAAGAGCGACCGGGAAGGTCCCTTGAAAAACCATGGCTCCGGTGACATTGGCCACGGCGAGCCGGTCTTTCTTACGATACAGCCAGAGGAAGCTGTTGGACATCTCCGGAAGTTCGGTAGCGAGCGGCGCGATGAGCAGCGCCAAAATCAACGGCGACATCGCGAACAGCCCGGCCATCGATTCGGCGGCCATGACGAAGAGATGGGCTCCCAAGATCAACCCGCCTAGCCCCAACAGGGCCTGAAACCCGATCATCGCATAGGATGGTGTCACCGCGGCCTTGTCGAAGATCAGCGGTTCCAGTTCGCTCCCTTCTTCATCCCCCGCCGGACTGAATTTGAGCTTCATGTAATAGATGTACATACAGATCAATCCGACGGCCGCGAGGAGGTGAACGAGCCTGGAAGGCACGAAGGCGCAACCCAAGGCGATAAAATAACCGATCATGAAAAACGTGAGATCGGTCAGCACTTCCCGATAATTGAGATGAAACCGGGCGACCCGTTTCCCGGCCCTTGCATAGAGCAGCAGAAGCACGGCCAAGAGGGGCAGTACCAACGTGCTGAGCATGAACGGCGCTCCTAAGATGGCGCCTAATCCCACCTCCACCTCTTCCCGGCTTTCGCCGAAGAAAATTGCAATGATCGGGATCGAGGTTTCAGGCAACGTCGTGCCGATTGCGGCGAAGACGCTTCCTACGGCGCCCTCGGAGATCCCCAGCCGCTTGCCCAGCCATTCAATGGCATTGGTAAAGAGGGCGCACCCGCCCAGCGTAACCGCGACGGAAAGGACAAAGAGGAGCACGTAGTACAGAGCGGTCACGCCCGGCCTCGCCTGTTTACCATTCTGTTCTTGTGGAGTCCTCCTCGATAGACCAGCAGCGCTTCGTCCATAATCGTCTTGAGGGGGCGACCCGTCCGCTTTGCGATGGTCTTACAATCCTCATATTCGGGGGCTGCCTTTTGCCATCCGGCGCCGACATCGGCCACTTTCATGCGAACGACTCCGCCTCGGGTCCTAACGGGGACAAATCGACGAGAGAGCACCTGGCGATTCACCTCTTGAAGCCGTACGCCGAGGGTGGAGGTCTCCTGGAACAGGATTTCAAGCACGGCATCTGTGTGGTCTTGAGCGGTAAGGCAGCTCAGCGCGACTCCCGGTCGGCTTTTCTTCATCACGACGGGAGTCAGGACGACATCGACGGCACCGACGGCAAAGAGTTGGTCCATGACGTGTTCATAGGTCTGTGGGTTGAGATCGTCCAGATTGGTTTCGATCTGCAGCATCCGTTCGGTGTGTCGGGCCTGAGACGCGGCATCTTCCTGCAAGAACACGCGCAATGTGTTCGGCCAGCCCTCCGGATCTCGGTCACCGGCCCCATATCCCACCGCCGCACTTGTCATCATCGGCAATGAGCAGAAATCGGAGGTTAACGTCCGCAGCAACGCCACACCGGTAGGAGTCGCAAGCTCGTGTTGCGGACCAGCGGAATAGATCGGAATCCCGTTCGCCAACGCCGCCACAGCGGGTCCCGGAACCGGCAAGAGCCCGTGTGAAGTCTGAATGGAACCGCCTCCTACATTGATGGGGGATGATGTCACCCGTGTGACGTCCAGCAGATAGCAACCCAACACGCCTCCGACGACATCGATAAACGAATCCACGACCCCTACTTCATGAAAATGCACATCCTTCGCAGCGACTCGATGGGCAAGCCCTTCTGCTTCAGCCAGTCGGTCGAAGACCGACCGACTACGTTCCTTGACCGGATCAGGCAGCGTGCTGCCGGCGAGGATCTTGCGTATGCGAGAGAGGGTCAGCGGCCGTTCAAACCCTTGGTCGACGATCACGTCAACCTTTACCGCCGGGAGTGCGCCGCGATGCACCTCACGTCGCCGCAGCCGGTAACCGCTGAGCCGTAGCCGTTTGAGCCCGTTCACCAAGTTCGTCCACGGGAGACCAGCACTGACCAGTGCGCCGAGGACCATGTCCCCGCTCACGCCGGAGAAACAATCGAAATGCAAGTGACGACCCACCGAGTCCCTCGCTCGTTGACAAGCAAAATGACCGGACATCTTACCGAAGGCATCGACGAACGGCAATCATTGGTTCATTGTCGAAGCTTCGTTGACAGCCCGAGGGGGCTGTGTTATCCCCCTAACCATGGTTAAGTTGCACGGCCCGTGCATCGCAAAACACGCCGCACTTTCCCCTTGAATCAAGCTCGGGTTCTCCATTGATGACTTCCAACGATCTCCGTCGCTCGACACTTCTGCTTGGGTTTCTTACGTTCTGTGGTTGTTTCATCGTCTTTTTGCCTGAAGACAGCCTTTCAAAGGTAAAGCCTCCCCGCACTCCCAGACCAGAGCCCGAGCTTAAAATCGTCGCTCTGAACATTGCACCGATCCCGTATACCCTCGGCAATGGACCGCTTCAGTTTTCCGTCACGGTGCAGCTGCCGAAAGAAGTCGATGGAGACGTGATTCTCGAAGTGACATCGCTCATCAGTTCTCCTTCGAAGACCTCACTTCGGTTTCTGACGCATCGTCAGCCGATTCCAACATCTTCAAGCACGGAGGGGCGGACGGAACGATCGAAGGTGTCCGTCGAACTTGCTTGGAATGGCCAGGATCACCGAAAGCAACTTGCCGAGGCGGGCACCTATTCGTATGAAGTGAGGACAAAGTTGTTGGCGGCAAATGGAGAAAAGGGGTTACGCACGTTAATGGTCGCTTGGCCCAAACGCGGCACATTGGAAGTGAAGTAAGGCGGGATGTGCGGACCGGCGTGAATTGTGCGAGATGAAAGCCGGCACTTATCCGGCATCTCACCGTTGTCGCTTGTCGCGCGATTCCCGCTCGTCCAGGCCGGAACCTAGCATATTGATCCGATGCGCGAGGCAGGCTGCGCCGAATCCGTTGTCGATGTTCATGACCCCCACACCCGCCGCGCAGGAATTCAGCATCGTCAGGAGCGCAGCGATGCCGCCAAAACTCGCGCCATAGCCTCGACTGGTGGGCACGGCAATGACCGGGCAGTGGACCAACCCTCCCACCACACTCGGCAGGACGCCGTCCATACCGGCCGCGACGATGATGACTTGCGCATCAAACAGCCGCTCCTTTTTCCCGAGCAGACGATGGATACCCGCGACTCCGACGTCGTACAGCCGCTCGACGTGGCTTCCCATGACTTCCGCGGTCACACGCGCTTCCTCCGCCACAGGCACATCGGCGGTTCCAGCCGTGACCACGAGTATATGACCATATTGTTTTTGCCGTGGGTTACGAATCGCCACGATGCGAGCATCGGGATGGTATTGTGCCCGCCGATCCATCCGACGAATGGCCCGTGCGACCGTTGGGTCGGCGCGAGTCGCAAGAAAGGGTCCCTGTTTCTTGATGAGCGCCCGCGCGATGGCGACGACCTGCGCCGTCGTTTTCCCCTCGCACAAAATCACCTCGGGAAATCCTTGTCGTAACGACCGATGATGATCGAGCGAAGCAAAACCCAGATCCTCAAAAGGCAGTGACCGCAGACGCTGAAGTGCTTGTTCGACCGTCACTTGTCCTTGACGGACCTGTTGCAGGAGCCGTTCGAGGCCTTCCGGATTCATGTCCACCCTTTCTCAGGTTTTGCATCCCTTTCCATTAAATCAGCGACGGCTTTCCGACAAGACTTACCGTCATACAGGACGGAGTTGATTTCTTGTATGATCGGCATATCGACGTGGTAGCGACGGGCCAATGTAAGTGCCGCGCGACTCGTCCGAATGCCTTCTGCGACCGCCTGCATTCCGGCCAATATCGTCTCCAACTTTTCGCCCTGGCCGAGCCGAACGCCTACCGAATGGTTACGGCTGAGCGCACCCGTACAGGTCAACACGAGGTCACCGACCCCCGAGAGACCATAGAACGTACGAGGATCAGCTCCCATTGCGACGCCCAGCCGGATGATTTCTGCCAGGCCTCGGGTAATGAGCGCCGCTCGGGCATTAAGCCCCAGGTCCAGACCGTCGATCACACCGGCAGCCAGCGCCATCACATTTTTCAAGGCACCGCCGAGTTGAACGCCGACGAGATCTGTGTCCGCGTACACCCGAAATGCGGGCGTCATCAGCGCACTTTGAAAGTCCCGCACCAACTGCTCATCGGCGCCGGCCAGACAAACGGCGGTCGGTTTGCCGGCACTCAATTCCGACGCGAAACTCGGCCCGGAGAGCACCATGAGGGAGCGGTGCATGGACTGCGGCAATTCGTCCTCCATGACTTGGGTCATCAGCTTGGCCGTGTGTTCCTCGATGCCTTTGGTCGCACACACGAACGGTAGAGCATCCGAGATGCAGGGGGCCAACTGACGCAAGAGGTGTCGGGTCAGGTGCGAAGGAACGGCGAACAGCGCTCCGTCGCGGCTCGTGACGGTCTCACTGAGTGAGGAGGTGGCCGTCAAACCGGGAGGGAGAGTGACGCCTTTGAGGAAGACCGGGTTTTCGTGTGAGGAGTTAATGGCGTCGGCGACATCACGCTCATAGGCCCAAAGACGTACCTCCAGACCTTTCTCGGCCAGATGCTTTGCCAGGGCAGTGCCCCACGCTCCGGCTCCGATAACGCCGATCTTGTTGACAGTGGTCGGCATAAGAATTTCAGCCTCATGGCGAAATCTTACCTATTCATTCAGGACGGCGGATTATAGGAAGGCGTCAAAGGCCTGTCAATGAAGGGACACGACGTTGAGAAGGGCGGATCGCCGTTCTCTCCTCTCGTTAGAATTCACAAATAGCTTCGTCATACCCTGTTCGAGTCATAGGATGAAGACAAGTACGTATACCGGCAATCCGGAGGATTCCGATGAAACATGATTATATCGCCCGAGGCACCGCAAGACTCCATACAACGGCTCTGCTGCTCTCGCTCCTATTGGTTGCCGTTCCAATTGCTTATGGTGAAACGTATGTCGCCGGACAACTCGGATTCGCCGTGCCGGGGATAGGCGGCGGTCTCTCGGACGGTGATATCACCTCCTCATTTTTTCTCCCCGGCACGACACACGGCGAGTTTGACTTATCATCTTCTTTTATCTTTGGAGGTAAAATAGGTCACTACTTCAATTCCGCCCGCTGGGTCGGCATAGAAGCGGAAGTCTTTCATGCAACTCCTCACATCGACCAGCAAGTCCATACCTTTCAAAATCCCTCAGTGCCCGGTGTAACAGCAAGCGCGACTTTCCAAGGAGCATATTTTCGAGTGTTAACATTGGCTCCCTTTAACATCATGTTTCGCTATCCCATGACTCGCTTGCAGCCGTATATCGGGGTGGGACCGGGCATTTTCTTTGCCCGAATCAAGGGGGAGGGGCTGGCACCAGATGCGCCGGAATCAACTTCAGATAATGCGACACTGGGGCTGAACGCTAAAGCCGGTCTCGAATACTATTTCACCAAACATCTTACCGCCTTCGCTGAGTGGAAATTCAATTACGCGCACTTCACATTCAATGAAAATCAAAATCTCTTCCCGTTCCCCTATGGGTTAGACGCAACCTACACGATGCATCTGATCTCGTTCGGCATGGGATATCACTTCTAGCCCGTAATCTCAGCACGAGAACACCACTGGGAAAACAAAGTCCTTTCCTGTAATCTCTCTTCCATTCCGATAGACCGTGATCCCTCTTTGGTGCGATCATGCAAGTCTGTCCTGCCTGTAGCCGGTCGCAACCGGAGATCAACCGTTTCTGTATCCAATGCGGTCGCCGACTTGATGGGCGAACGGATAGCTCGCCGGCTTCAGCACAGCATGCGACCTCGGTACCGGATCAACTCAACCTCACGGTGCTCTACGGGATGGTCGTCGCTCTGATCGTGGCCGTTTTGTTTCCGCCATGGGAAACACCACCGACACAGGCGCCGGAGTTTCTCGGCATGCATTTCATCCTCTCACCTCCCGCACCGGAGGCGGTGGTGAGCCGCATGCTCCTGACGATCGAACTCGTCACGATCGCGATTGCCGGCATGTATGGGGCATTTTTGTTCAGAAAGAAGTGATGCCGATAGCCATTCGTGATGGGTCGTCGAGCAATGGCCATTGAGCGACGACATCGCTCAGTCGAGCGCAAGAGTAAGGCACTTTGCCGACCCACCGGATTTCATGAATTCATCGAGCTCGACAGGGTGCAGTTCATAGCCTCTTACTCGGAGCCACGCCTGAGTCGTGGGACATCCGGAAGGCAGGACGACGTGTTTTCCGACACAGACTGCATTGCAGGCGAATTTTAGGGCTTCATCTTCGGGAACGACGAAACCCAGCCTCTCGGAAACACGTTCGCGGATCGCTGCCTGGCCATAGCGATCAAATGCAGGGGGGAAATAGAGGACCTCTCCGCCGCTCAAAGGACAAAAGCACGTATCAAGATGGTAGAAACGGCTGTCGACGAGCTCTAGCGGAATAATTTCTCGGTGAAATCGCTCGCTGAGAATCGGGAAGATGCGGATGTCCGATCGCTGCCGATAGCCACCGAACCAATACTCTGAAAAGCCCAGGAGGTCGCCCGCTCCTTCAAAATGCAGATCCCTCTCCATGGTGAATACGTCATAGCCCTGTCCCCGGAACCAATTTTCGAAATGAGTCTCTTCCGGCTGGCGCTCAGGATACCGGAAGCGACTGACGACGGCGGTTCGTCCGACCACGATTCCGGCATTGGCCGTAAAGACGAGATCGGGCAACCCAGGAACGGGAGTCATTCGTTCGAGAACAACACCCAGGTCCTTTTCTAGCACGAGCATCAATTCGTGCCATTGTCTCACCGCCCGTTCGTGATCGACGCGATTGGTCAGTCGCATCCAGGGATTGATTTCATATTCGATCCCGAAAAAATCCGGAGGACAGACGAGGAGGCGGCTCATGACGGCCTCCCCAACACCCTGGCGAGTTCCGATAGAAACGAGGCCGCATCCATGACGAGGCCGACCGCCTGAAAGCTGCCGCGATCCGCCAGCTTGGTCGGGACCGACGGGTTCACGTCCACGCAGACGGTGGGAACGGTAGCCGGCAGAAGATTGCCCGTCGCCACGGAGTGCAACGTCGAGGCGACGAGGAGAGCCAGTCCAACGCCGGGGATCATTGCCCGCATGGCATTCTGCGCACGGACTGAATCCGTGATCACTCCGGGCAAAGGTCCATCATCGCGAATCGTGCCGGACATGACCACCGACAGGCCTTGCTTGATGCAAGCCGCCATGATTCCCTGTTTGATGATTCCCGAGGTTACGGCGGCTTCAATGCTGCCGATCGCCCGAATCCGGTTGATGGTCCTCAAATGATGCTCATGGCCATGGGGGACTGCACGCCCTGCTGTGAGCCCGTAACCGAGCGATGTGCCGAACAGATCTGCTTCCATGTCATGGGCAGCCAGCGCATTTCCGCAGAACAGGATATGAATGAATCCCTGCTCGATCAGCCAAGTGAGTGACTCACGCCCACCGGAATGTACGATCGCGGGTCCGCCTGACAGCAAGACTTTCGAATCCGTCTGTCCCTCCTTATGCCGCTCTCGCAAGTGACGCATCCGGGTGGCGATGTCGGCGATGATATGGCTGTGGGGCCGTTCAGCCGAGACGTGAGACTCCATGAATGCAAAGACGTCCCGTTCGCGCGGCCGCTGGAGGGGAATGACACGTACCCCTTCTCGACCCACCACGATCCGATCTCCGCGGCGAACCTCACCCATTGGAATCACGCGTGCCGCAGAGCTCTGCTCGTTCACCACAATCGCCAGGTCCATTTCTATCCGATCGACTTCCAGCCATCCGCTCTTCAATCGTACCTGGGTGGGCAAATGCGTCGTGGCATAGAAATCATCCGGTAGTACCCCGTCGGCTGGTGCGCGGTCGGTGCGGCAGTCCGCCTCACCTTCAATCGAGGCGCCGTGGGGTTGAATCGCCTTCAGAATGTCGTCTAAGGAGGCTCTCGAGGTGCTTCGAATTCGGATACGAGCACGAGACGGTTCCTCCCTGGTCTTCCCGATCTGAACATCTTCAAGGTCAAAAGTTCCCCCCATCATCAAGATAAGATCCAGCACCTTGGCCAGCACGAGCGAATCGATGATGTGGCCTTGGAGGCACACGCTTTCTTGATATGGGTTCATCGCAATACTCGTTGGTACGGTCACATTTTACCATCCGCAGTGGCTGGAGGAAGAAAATGAGAACTAAGGACTTGCGGGAGATTTCATCACTTCCCTGAGCACACTGGTGGCGTAGGCACCGGGAGGGAGGCTAAAAGAGATGGTAAGGATAGAGCCGCTCAGGGACCATTCGAGTTCAGTCAAGGGGACACGAAGTGCTCGGCGCTCACCGCGGAACCCGCAAGCCTTCGCGGCGGCGACGAGCGTCTCCTGGGTCGCACCGGCTTCCGCAACGACGTCTTCCTCGATTCTTCCGGGCTCGCCGCTTGCCCATGACACACGTGAGCCGAAGAGAATGCCTGTTGGGCTGATTTCAAAGCGATCGGCCCGGGGCTGTTCCTTTTCGGCATCCACTACGTGAAAGCAGGCTCCATTTTCTAGCTTCATGGCCCAATCACCGACGAAGATTCGATCGAGATGCTCGATCCTTCGTGCGAGTACTCGATTGAACAAGAATGATTGATAGGCGTTGAGATACCAGATGCGGGTGGCTCGGCTC
>DATIGP010000044.1:0-3934 GCA_035454625.1 Nitrospira sp. | reverse complement strand
GACTTCCCCGATCGCGACGCATGGTGAAACTCTGGCGCCGCTGATGCGTCGCGCCGGATTCCGCTACGTTTTTCTGGGAATTGAGAATATTCTGGAAGATGATCTCAAATTCCTACGTGCCGCCGCCAAGAACACCGCGCGTGACAAAGGTAACATTCGCAGTAACGCCACGCGGCGGGCCATTGACTACATACATCGCAACAAGATGTATGTGATTGGAGGGATGATTGTGGGATCTCCCGATGACACAATAGAGTCAATCGAGACAAATCTTGAATTCGCCCGCCGTTATGTGGACTGGCCTTACATCCAACACCCCACTCCCTATCCGCGAACGCCGATGACCGAGGATTTCCTGCGTCGCGGCTTGATTGTCAGCGATCGCATGGAGGAATACGACGGTACGACCGCAGTCGTCCGCACGGAACACGTCCCCTCCGAAGAGATTGAATTCTTACGGTGGAGGGATGAGCGCTGGATGAAGGTCCGCCACATGCCCGCAGCGTTTCGTCACGACCCTTGGTTTGTAATCACCAAGGGCATAAAGATGGCGGTCCAGACTTTTCGGGGCTCTTCACTTCGCTCCATGCTGGGCTTGGAAGATGAACACAATGTTTTTGCCCGCTATAAAGTAATAAGGAGGCAAGAACGCGAGTTTGTGTGAGCCGGAGTCTAGGAAACGGTGGTTGCTGGAACAAGAGGAAGCACTATACAAGTAGCAGCATTTGCTTTTTACCTTTAACCACGTTTCATCGACACATCAACACCGCCACAGATATCCTACAATTTGTAGCGCATTTGCTCGGCAAGCGGACGTCTTGGGGCGCAGCTACTCTCACTATGTCGCGGTCGGATGTTCCCGTGCTGAACAACTCACGCCAAAAAGTTTCTGTGCGGCTATGCCTTCGGCGCAACGAGAGGGTTCTTGCTCCGATCGCAACCTGCAGCTTTGACCGGTCGATGCGGACAGCCACAGTTCCGTGAGAGAGTTGCGACTTTGATGCAGTTTCCAAACTATGACTTCGCCAGCCATTATCTGAACATTCGGGGTAATCGCCTACACTACTTGGACGAGGGACCCCAGCGTGGCGAAGCCGTGATCATGCTTCACGGGAATCCTACATGGTCCTTCTTCTTCCGCACGTTGGTCACCGAACTTCGGGATAAGTATCGCGTCATTGTTCCCGATCACATCGGAATGGGCCTGTCGGACAAACCAGACGACTCGCGCTACGACTACACGTTGTCGAGCCGCGTCGCGGATCTCGCGACGCTCTTGGATCACCTGGAAGTTACTCGCGACCTCACTCTCGTACTTCATGACTGGGGAGGGATGATCGGCCTCGTCTACGGTACCCGTCATCCTGAGCGCATTCGCCGCCTAGTAATTCTCAACACTGCTGCCTTTCACCTTCCACCAGGCAGGCGATTTCCCTGGCAGTTGGCGGCCTGTCGAACGCCGATGCTTGGGCCTCTGTTGATTCGCGGAGCTAACGGCTTTTGCCGTGTAGCTGTTCGATCTTGTATCACTCGTCGTCCACCTGACCCCGAGGTCATCTCCGCCTATCTCTTCCCTTACGATTCCTGGCGCAACAGGATCGCCATTATGAGATTCGTACAAGACATTCCTCGGCGACCCCCGGACAGGGTCTACGGCCTGATCAGCGAGGTGGAATCGCATCTTTGTGAGTTCCGAGATACTCCAACCTTGATCTGCTGGGGTCTGCGAGATTTCATCTTCGACCACCATTTCCTCGCTAGCTGGCGCAAGCATCTGCCGAACGCAATAGTCCACTCATTCAAGGACGCCGGTCATTATGTTCTGGAGGACGCCGGAGACGAAGTTGCTCGACTGTTGCGCCGTTTCCTGGAGGACAATCCAGCAACTCGCGGCTCGAAGGACGCATGAGATGCCCCCTATCCCTGAGATCACATCGAATTTTGCATCTCATTTGTGCTACATGTCGCACGTGCAGCCGCATACACTGGCGGTTCTTTGTCCAGCGGGCCGTGATACTCGCGGTCATGTTGCCTACACGCATTACACCTACAGTCAATTGGATGCCGAGAGCGATCGCGTTGCCGAAGCGCTGAGTGCGCTGGGCATTGGGCCAGGAGTTCGGACCGTCTTCATGGTGAAACCGAGTCTTGATTTTCTGACCTTTGCATTCGCTCTATTCAAAGTTGGTGCAGTACTGGTTGCGATTGATCCCGGTATGGGGCCGAAGAATATCGGGAAGTGTTTGGCCGAGGCCCGTCCTACCGCATTTATTGGTATCCCGCTCGCCCATTGGTTGCGCCGTCTCATGGGCTGGTCACGGGAGACTATTCGGATCAACGTGGTGGTCGGATCCAGGAACTGGACTATTGATCGTTTCATGCCTGGGACTTCGGCCTCCTCACGCATCAACAAGCGTCTGCCAGCCGATGTGGACCTAGAGACGCCGGTTGCTATTGTGTTCACGAGCGGCAGTACAGGTGTGCCAAAGGGAGTTGTATATACTCACGGCGGGTTACACGAACAGGTAAAGGCACTCCGAAAAACCTATGGGATTGAACGCGGCGAAATTGACCTCATAACTTTTCCACTCTTTTTCTTCTCATCATTGGCCATGGGCGTCACAATGATCATCGCTGACATGGACTTCCTGCAGCCTGCCCGCGCGAGCCCTCAAAAGATTGCTGAGGCGATCAACAGCTTCGGCATTACTCACATGTTTGGTTCGCCGGCCTTGCTAAACGTTCTGGGCCGTTGGGGCGCTCGCAGCGGAGTCAAGCTTCCGTCGCTAAAGCGTGTTATCTCGGCCGGCGCCCCAGTAGGAGTCGATGTCATTCGACGGATCACCCAAATGCTGGAGCCGGGCGTTCAGGTCTTCACCCCCTATGGGGCTACTGAAGCGTTACCTGTAACCTCCATTGGGAGTGATGAGATTCTCGCTGACACATTTCGCGCAACCGAGGGAGGCCAGGGTGTCTGCGTCGGCCGGCCTTGCGGCGACATCGAGGTGCACATCATCAGGATAACCGACGAAGCCATCGAGAAGTGGTCCGATGATCTGTGTCTGAGCGAAGGAGAGATCGGGGAAATCGTCGTTCGTGGCAAAGTGGTAACGCGGAAATACTACAACCGACCCAAGTCAGATAGTCTGGCGAAGATCCCGGACTCGAATGGTGGCATCTTCCACCGAATGGGCGATCTGGGTTATCTGGATGGGAAGGGACGACTGTGGTTTTGTGGACGCAAGAGTCATCGGGTTGTCACGGATTCCGGTGTCTATTTTACAGACCCGTGTGAGGCAGTGTTTAACACACATGACAGCGTTTTCAGGAGCGCCCTAGTCCCGGTGGTGGTCGACGGGAAAACGAATCCCGCACTCTGCGTTCAACTAGAGGGGAACGTCAAACGAAGCGACCGGAAGCGGATTCGCGAAGAACTCCTGCAGATCGGAGCCAAACATCAGCACACGCGGGCCATAAAGAAGATTCTCTTCTGTTCGGATTTCCCCGTCGATCCGCGCCATAACGCCAAGATCGTTCGCGAGAAACTCGCGGTGCTTGCGCAAAGGAAGCTTACATGAAGGTTCTCGTTACGGGCGGCGGCGGTTTTCTTGGACGCGCCATCGTTCAGCGGCTTCGCGAGCGAGGGGATAACGTTCGCACATTTCAAAGAGGGAGGTATACCGACCTCGAATCTTTGGGTATCGAGTGCTTTCGCGGCGACCTCAGGGATGTCGATAGCCTGGCGCGAGCCATCGAGGGTTGTGAAATGGTATTCCACGTCGCCGCCAAAGTGGGGATGGGGGGAGCGTATCGCGAGTTCTATAACACCAACGTAGTCGGAACCTGTAATGTGCTCGAACTGTGTAAGCGCTACGGTGTGGCCAAGCTTGTGTATACCAGTTCGCCTAGTGTCGTCTTCAGTGGGCATGATGAT
>DATIGP010000043.1:0-6955 GCA_035454625.1 Nitrospira sp. | reverse complement strand
GAGTCTATTGCTCCGGATGGGGATCTTTTCTGATGAGCGCGAGGTAGAGCAATGTATCGGCGAGGTCTTGATCGGTCATGGTGGTGTCGGGAAACATGCCGGTGCCTGGATGGCCTTCGCGAATGGCGCGAGCGCGCTCCTTGTCGGTTTTCAGACGGAGCTCCTCAGGATTCCGTAAATCGGAGGGGGGAGGATTCAGTTTCGCGATGAGCGCCGCCGTGTCCGTCGCCAGCCGAGGCGGCCTCCCGATATACCCATCGATCCCATGACAGTAGTAACAGGCCCCTTTCCCGTTGAAAATCTCCCGGCCCCGCAGGATATTCCCCTTTAACTTCGTGGCCTGTTGTGAAGTCGATGATTCGGCCCAGGCACCATCGGGTGGAAACGTCAGAGCCATCGCAAGGCCGCCCACCAAGAGCAAGCCGAACGAAGCCGCCAGGACAATGAGCCGGTTTAGTCTGAGAAACGGTTGAGAGTCGATCATGGTCGGTGCTGACTACAACAGCTATTGTACCGGTCTTCCGGAATCGTGTTCATGTTGCTGAAGATCGTGACGCGCTCAGCCGGATTGGTCACGTTATCGATCGCGGGGTAGAGCGCCCGCTCTTCCTTCCTATTATGAGAGCTCAAGAGATTGACCAGCGCCTGCTCGTCCTGTTCGGTATTGAAATTCTGCTGTTCCACCTGTTGGTGGATGGATTCCAGCAGTTTCTTGATTTGTTCATGCTCAAATCGCATCACGGGCGTCGGCCCGTCCTCGATCATCCCTGTTTTTTCCTCCCACATCGGAAACAGCAGGTCCTCTTCCCACACGATATGCCGCTGGAGGCCGATTTTGAATTCCTTGAAGGCTTCTTTGGCCTTGGCAAAGTCCGACCGTTTCAATGTTTGGAACGTCTTGAACAACTCATCCAGCCGATCGTGATCCTGTTCATAATATGCGGTGATGGTCTGCTGCTCACTCAATAGGACCTCCATGAATTATTAGTTTTCCCTGACCTTGTACTCCAAGTGACATGCTACGCAGGCTTTTAAGACATTATTCAACGGCGGCAAGATCCGCTTCAAGTCCTTGGTGGGAATAGTTCGCGCCAATTCCTCCGCTGCCTCGTGATGGGCTATGGCCAGATCATGGTACGCTGCAGGGTACTTCTCCGGCTCCTGATGGGCCATGGCCTGGCGATGTCGAAAGAAGCCTAGATGCGCTTCGGTCAGGCCCCGGGCCAACTCATAATCCTCCTCGACCAAGGCGTTCACGATCACCTGAATCGTTTCCAGGTGCTGCAGCATCACCGCGCGATGTTCCTTCCCGGCCGATGACGACAACGGAATGGAGTGTCTGGTGTCCGGAGTCAGATAGGGATTAGGGGGCACTGTACTGCGCGTCTGTTCGACATGAGTACAGCCAGGTGAGAACAACGCACAAAGGACTGCTATAGCAACCCCTTGGAAGCCGGCCTGTTTTCGACTAGAGGGAAGGAGAATTGCCCACCACATTGTGAACTGCTCTCCATGAACTCATTCTTTGACCATCTGTTCCGTCCGTTTCACCTGCTCCCAATAGGCATTCACCCTTTCCTGAATATGTGCGATCGCGTCCTTCTGCACGGTCGGTTCGAACAGATGGCGGAACCGTCCTTGGAGTCTGAGGTACGCTTCCACCGGCTTGCGCTTGGGAATGTAGGTGTGAGTGACTGCCCCGTTGATCGCTTCCTTCAAAGGCCAGAGTCCGGTCTCGACCGCCAATTTTGCGACTTCCGGAGTTTCTCCTGGATCGTACAACCAACCAGTCGGGCAAGCGGACAAGGCGAGGAAGAGTTTCGGCCCGGTGAACTTGGCCGCTCGCGCAAACTTTTCTTCCAAATCCAAGGGATATCTCGGCGCGACGGTCGCGATGTACGGAGGCTTGTGCGCCCTCCAGATTTCGAAGATGTCTTTCTTTTCCTGCATGGTACCCATGGGGTGCTGCACTGCACATGGGGATGTGGTTGTTCGTGCGCCATAGGGGGTCGCAGGGGACAGTTGCGCGCCGGTATTCCCGTAGGCTTCGTTGTCGTAGCAAAAATAGTAAAAATCGAGCTGTCTGGTGATAGCGCCGGATGTCGATGAGAGCGCCATGTCGTAGGTGGAGCCGTCACCGCCCAGAACGACCACTTTCAGATTCTCGCTCCTCGGCAGTCGCCCCTTGTCAATCATGACGTCCAAAGCGTCTCGCACGCCCTGTGCCCCCGCCGGCGCCGATCCCATCGTCGTATACAGCCACGAACCCTTGAACGGTGCGAAAGGATAGGCCGCCAACATCGTAAAGCACCCGGCGGCATTCACGTAGACGACATCGTCACCCAGCACCTTCGCAGCCAGCCGAAGGGCCTCAAGCCCGCCACAGCCGGCACAGAGCGCCGTTCCTGGAAGTACGTACTCGTTCCGAGGAATCTGTTTGATCTTCTTAAATGTCTCGCGTTGCCAGGACATAGGTATACGTCCTTCGCTGATGGCTGTCAGTTACCAGGCATAGGCCCTGCCGCCAGCATCTGAAGTTCCATCATTTCCCGATGCTCGACCTCTGTGTAGAGCAGCACTGGACCGATCCCTCTTCCGTGGGTTCCAGCCTCTGCCGTCTGTTCAAAGATCGCCCGGAACTCACCCTCCGAAATATCCTTTCCACCGAGCCCGCCGATGAACGAACACAACGCGCGCGGTCGCAACGGTTCGTGATAGAGACAGGCTGCAATTTCCTGAAACAGGATACCCCCCTGTCCCGGCGAGAGGTTCTGATCCAGGACCGCCACAGCCCGGCGCCCTCGCAGTGCCTGACGGATCGCATCGGTCGGCCAGGGGCGGACGACCCGGAGTCGCAGCAGGCCGACTCGCCTGCCCTCTGCCCTCGCGGCATCGACCGCGGCCTTCCCCTTGCTTGCGAACGCATTGGTCATGAAGAGGACATCCTCGGCGTCATCAAGGCGATAACCCTCGATCACATCGTACCGCCGTCCGAACAGATGCTCGAAGGTCACAGCAGCTTCCTGATGTACCTCCAACGCGTTCATGGCGGCCAGATGCATCTGGTGCCGGAAATAGGAGTAGGCGGTCCCCCCGAGGACCGCCACACCAAGCGCATGCGGCGCCGAAGCCTTGAATCCCAGATGAGCTGGTCGAAACGGCGGCAGGAACCGCTTGATCTGCTCCGCGTCCGGCAGGATGACCGGCTCGCGGGTGAACGAAAGATAGAAGCCGTCCAGATTGACGATGACCGGCAACATAACGCGTTCATCCTCCCCGATCCGATAGGCCATCAGTATCGAATCGAGCACTTCCTGGCAGCTCTCTGCGTGGATTTGGAGAAATCCTGAATCGCGCGCCGCCAGCACATCATTGTGATCCGGTTCGAGCGTGATCGGGGCAGCCAGAGCCCGCGACACGTTGACCAGTACGAGGGGCGCACGCCAGCCGGAGACGGAATAGAGCACTTCGATGGCATACAACAGACCCTGACTCGACGTCGCGGTGAACACCCGGGCCCCCGTGGCCGCGGCAGCTCCGGCCGCTGTCATCATGGAGTGTTCAGAATCCAGAGTGACAAATCGAGCGGCCATGGTGCCGTTCTCGCACCACTTGGCCAACGCCTCCACGATTTCCGTTTGCGGGGTGATCGGAAAAGCCGGCACATAGTCCACATCCGCCAGCCGTGCGCCCCAGGCGGCCGCCAGGTTCCCTGTCATCATTTCGCCTTCCATACCACGGCTCCTTCCTTCTCCCGCTCGGCCACCAGGGCATCGGTCGGACATTCGTGCACACAGATCTGGCACCCCTTACAGTGATCATAATCGATCACCGGCTTGTCGTCCCTGCTCATTGAAATGACTCCGTCTGGGCAATAGACGAAGCAGAGCCAGCAGCCATTACACTTGTCGGGAACCAGCACCGGCCGGAATGTTCGCCAGCCCCCGGTTTCACGCAGAACGGAATTCGCGGCGGCGCTGATCCTGGCCGTACCTCTGGTCGGCACCTCATACATCGGCGTTTGAAGCTGGACCGAACCGACCGGCTGCGGCACATCTGCTTCGATCACGAGCGGCTGGACTGTTGCATAACACTGGAGCGCGACCGTTTGATTGCGCTCGATGACCGAAGGGGAAAGACCCAGATCGACCAACTCTTCTGCAATGGCTTTACGGATCGACTCCTGATCGAGTTCCACAAGTCGTCCTGCGACGGCACCGAGTAATGCACTGATGGCCTCCCGTTTACCAAACTGCTGGAGCGCAATCTCAGTGAGGTCCAATGTGGTCAGGCGACCAGGGAGGGAGGTCTCGGCACGAAGTTCCTCAACAGACAGTGGCGAGTTGACGAACACCGCCGTGTGCTCGTCGATCCCTTCGAGCACACGGGCAGTTGGATCGCGGATGAGTGACGCATCGGCTACAACTACGAGGTTAGGGCGATTGATAATCCCCCGCTCACGGATTGGTCTCTTCGCAATGCGTGTAAATGCGGAAACGGGAGCTCCGCGGCGCTCGGCTCCATAAATCGGACAATCCTGAGCGACGAAACCTTCCAGGAATGCCGCGGTTCCCACGATACGACTCGCGGTTTTCGCACCCTGCCCTCCCCGTCCATGGAAGCGAATAGTAAGCACAATGTGTCTCAACTACAGTATTTGTCTGTTCTCTCTTTCATGGCCTCTCTTCCTGCTTGCAAAGCTGCTTCGACATCGGCCCGCCTCTCCTCCACGAAATGCTTGCCACGCTCAATCACCTCGTCGAGAGCGGCTCGGGCCTCCTTCGCTTTCTCGATGATCTCTTCTTCCGTCCTTCGAGCATAGCCGCTAATCTCACGGCGCGTTTCCTCCCCGGACTTCGGCGCGAGAAGGATACCGGCCATCATACCTCCGATGGCACCGCCGAGGAATGCGAGCATAACGGTCTCCGGTGAACACTTGCCATCCTGATTTGCCATGACAGATCCTCCCTGATTAATGTTCTCTTGATTGTGAGAGCCAAGTCCGTGCCAAGACGACTCAGTGAAACGCCGTCAGATAGCTTTGGTTCAGATACGGTCTTACGCAATCGCACTGGATCGACAACTATCTTGCTGGGGAATTTCAGGGCTCAGGCTGGTTTGGTGCTGTCGCAAAAGGCCACAGCAAAATTGTTGGCGACTTTCGGCTACATCTCTATCTGGGTAGAGCGACTACGGTATCAATCCGATGACCTAAGCCGTCGAGCATATCCAAACTGGTAGGGCGCGATTAAGGTAGGACTTTCTAGGCTATTTCAGATGCCTATGCTCATGGGCCCCATGATCGCCTGTGTGTCCATGCTCATGGTCGCCGGACTTTGCATGGGAATGGCCATGCGAATGTTGGTGCGCATGTCTGTGGGTATGGCTTTCCGTCCCATGCTTGTGTGCATGACTATGTTCATGCTTGTGTTGATGAGAACCTTTCATAACTCCTCCCTATTTCATATTTCTATGCTTGACTGATTGACCCAGAGCGTATCATCACACCAGCTCTCAGGGACATCCCTCCCTAACCCCCGCCGCTCGCTTAGCCGATAGGATTGAAAGGTGCCAAGCTGCGAATGTATTTCACTACATCTCGAATTTCCTGATCAGTTAAGCGGTCTGCCCATCCATGCATCGGGCTGAAGAGAACTCCCTGCTTGATGGCAAGATACAGCTCCATATCCGTCTTCGTGCGGGACTTTACCGACCGCAAATTGGCAGGAGGAACGATCAACTCCTTGATATCAGGTCCCAGCCCATCACCGGAAGCTCCATGGCAACCGGCACAGTACTGCTTGTAGGTCACCTCACCTTTCTTGAAAGTTCCCTGCTGAGACTCGGCCGTCACTAGGGAGCCGTACAGCGCGATCATCAGAAAACACGGAACGCCTAAAATTGTCCTTCTCATGAGCCCTCCTTCTCTACAGATTAACGCCTGTGATGTGATACCCCTAGCCTCCGTGAGACAATTGTAAAATCACGATGGTTCCCACGCCTGCTAACAGGAGAAGAAATTGTGCAATGCCGGCTTCGGAACCGATCCGTCGATGGAGACCCGGAATTAAATCCGCTAGTCCGATATAGAGAAAACTGGCCGCAGAAAGCGCCAGAATCGGCCCCATCAGTCTGTGCGACTCCTCGAGCGAAAGATATCCGAGCAGCGCACCGGGAATCGTGGCGCTCCCTGAGATAAGGTTCCATTTCAGCGCGCGTCCGCGGGAAAAGCCGTTATCGAGCAGAACTGCGAAATCTCCGACTTCTTGAGGCAGTTCATGCGCGATCACTGCAATACCGGTCACTATACCGAGCGGGATTGAGGAAATGAACGCCGCTGAGATGACAATCCCATCGACAAAATTGTGGAGCGCATCGCCAATTAAGATCAAGTGCCCTGCGGTCCCATGTACCTCACAGGGCCCTGCAATGTGGCAATGCCGCCAGATCAAGAGTCGCTCCAAAAGGAAGAACAAAATCAGTCCCGTGAGTACCGATGCGAAGGTCTCCACCAGGCCGCCTTGCTCGACAGCCTGCGGTAACAAGCCCAGCAATGCGGCTCCCAGCAACGTGCCGGTGGCATAACTGATCAAGAAGGGGACAGCGCGCTCTCGTGCGCCCTTCGGAAACAGCAGGAAGGTCGCCGCAGCCGCAATGGCCCCGACACTGCCGAGCAACGCAAATCCGAGTACCCAGATCAACACCATGCGAATGCGCAAGACCCCGCAGGCAGATGATCAACCACGGTGTAATGACACCCGAACGAGCGGACGAATCCACTGCGAACTCACTACACGAACTGAGCTGCATCGAACAGAATGGGTACACACTGTTCTCAGCGCTCGAGTGACCACATTGCCAGTCAATGCGAACTCTCGCGGATGACGGATGCACACTCCGAAATGACTCGATCATGACAAGCCCCATTGGTGGCCACGAGCCCTTTCCAGTTCCG
>DATIGP010000042.1:0-10827 GCA_035454625.1 Nitrospira sp. | reverse complement strand
CTTGCCTCGTGCGAATCTGGTCGGCATCGATCGCTCTGCGGCGTCTATTGCCGTCGCACAACGAAAAGCGGAAGAACTGGGGCTGCGTAATCTCCGGTTCATCTGCCTGAATGCCGACACGGAATCCCTTGGGGGATCTTTCGACCTCGTGTTGGCGACCCACGCACTGCTCCAAGCTGAGCAGGATGCCGGGATACCAAGCGAGAGTTGGCGGACGTTTGATCGCCGACAGGATCCATCGCAGCAAAGAGCGTTTGAACAACGGACCGGTTTGGCGATTCGGCTTGACCGCCTGTGCCAGGTTCTCCGCCCTCATGGCCGAATGATCGTGAGTGAGAAAACCCGGCAGTTAGCCAGGCGAGTACCCTTCCAACGTGCGCTGGCCAGCCGAGGGCTACAGCTCCTGCTGCCCGCAGCTCCCATCCGATACCGATCCATCGAAGAAGTGGTGGAGGATGGACCATTCTATGTGTTGAATAAAGGTGATCATGGCACAGTAGCCTGGGACGAATTGCCGGAGTTCGATGATGGGACTCTGTTTGATCTCAACGCCATGCTGGCGACCTCCACCGATCCCCATGGCCTTCTCTATGAGAATCATGGTCCGTCAGCGCAGGTCGCCTGGGAAGAGTTGGCGGAACGACAGGTCACGCATGAGGTGACACGGGCGGAGTCGGACGGCCGGCAAGTGCATGTCGAGCTCGGTCTCGTAGATGAGAGGTGTTATCTGTACTGCGCCAATACATTCGACCAACGTCAGCTGGTTTTGGTGGAAGAGGCGCGCACTGCGCTTCTTGAGTCGTACTACCAAGAGATCCTACGTGGGCTGCCCTAGGAAAGCTACTGGCTTGTACTGGTCCACCTGGCTATTCGGGCCTCAACAGCCATAAATACCCGATATTGTTCTTGCAATCGTTTTCCACTCTCGCTACCCTTGGGCCGCTCCTCAACAGATAGACGGAAGGCCGGTTGCTTTTTCGATTGCGCCTATTCCAGGCATGGGTCGGAGGGAGGAATCACCATGAGATCGGCGCTCACCATTCTCGTCGCGCTGAGTGTGTTATTCGGTGTCGGTTGCGCCGCGCCGCCCGAAGTCAAACAGGCGCTGATCGCCAAAGACCAGGCCTATGCCGAAAATGAACGACTGATGCAGCAATACCGCGAGTTGGTCGGAAATGTGACTCAGCGACACCAGCAGTGGTATCGCTACGTGCAGACCCGTCTCAAGCTCAATTTGGCGCTGCAATGGGCCACCACAAACCCGAAATTGACCGAAGTAGTCGATGCCGACTTGGCAAAGGACGATGCCGATCTCCTGGGGATTGAAGTGGTCGCGCTGATCAACGAGATTCGGCTCAAGAGCCTGCCGGAACGAAAGGGGCCGACCGGGCAAATCCTCTTCCAAGCCGGTATGGGAGACATGAACACGCTCCTCCACAAGCTACCGGAACTCATCGGGCGTGTCGAGCAGCGTGTGGCAAAGGACTCACAAGCGTCGTCTACGGTGGACCTTACAGCGTTCGACCAGTACCGCACCAACGTACAAGCGCTCCGCCGCATCAATGCCATCATTAAACAATACTTGGATATCGACGTGACCTTGTCCCGCGACGATGTGCAGTCGCTTGCGGAAGCGGGGCGGACGTTGCGCCGGTGATACACATCCATGCTGAACATGATGAATAGGAGACCAGCATGATCGCACGACTAACCATCGCGTTGAGCATCGGGCCTATCCTCCTGGGTGCGGTAGGGTGCAACTCGATCCACAGCGAGGCGGTTCGCGATCTCCTCCATAAGGAAGGCATCAAAATCGATACGGCTCAAACGAACATCGACCTATTCCAGAAAGAAACGGAGACACGGATCAAGTTCTTGGAACAGGCGCGCAGCGCTCTACACGAGAGTTTCAAAGCCTTGCAGGACCAGGAAGCCAAGCATCAATTCGTGCTGTCCTCGTACCGGAATGTCGCAAGTAAGAAAGGGGAGGCGGCCTACGCCGCTGCCTACTTGGTCGGGAACATGTATCTGGCGGACTATCAGGGTTTGGAAAAAGCCGTCTGGGATCAATTTGAGGAAGATTTCTGCGGCCTGCGGGATACGGCGAATGCGTTGAATGATTCATGGAAGCGCGTAGGGGCGCTTCATGCCCAGTTGAAGCAGTACGCGAACAAGTCGAGTTTGGCATCTGTGGATCCCGAATTTGTTGCCGCCCTGATTGATCAGGCTCCGGGACAGTCGGATCGCATTATGGAGATCGTGCATCACTCACGAACAGTCAATGATGCTCTCGAGGAAGTCGTGGGCGCTCGTATCGTCCGCCTAGGAGCTCTGCAACGAGCCCATACCTTTACGGCTGATTTGGTCGACCTTCTGGACAAGCTGAAGAAAGACGACGGGCAATAGAGGAGGCACCATGGAGACCAGTATGGCGGGGGTCGTGGGTTTTCTGGAAGGCAATGACAGCCTGATCAAGCAACTGATGGAGACAGCCGAAAGTGCGCATCAGGAAATCGCCGATCTTTCGATCCAAGTGGACCATGCCCGTGAAGAGGCCACGGTATTGGTTAATCAGTTGGGTGCCGTCGAATTCTCAGTAGGCAAACAGGATGAAACGAAAGTCCGGCAGAAAGCGCTTTTGGAAGCAGTCGCCGTACTGCGCAAAAAATTCGAAAGCTACAAGAATGATCCGCTTCGACGGGGCATATATGCGGCGGAAATCTCCAACCTCTATGTGCAGCTCGCCAACACTTTTAATAATGAGACGATTGCGCAGATCGTTCCTTTCAGTAGGGATGAGATTAAGTCCTACAAAGAGCTCATGAAGGAGGCCGTGCTCGATGCGGCGTCGCGGAAGAAACGGGCCGCCGTCATCAAGGCTGCCGCGCAGATTTCCAAACTGGCCTTGGGAATCGCCGGGAAACTGACATGAGACCGCGATCCACATGTCGTCATCTGCTTGTAGGCATGATCATCGGCCTCGGCTGTGGCTGCAGTCTTGATACCGGCTCCCGCGGCCCATTCGGTCCCGAGGATCCAGAGACCGCCGTGCAGAAAGCCAAACTCCCCGAGAAGGTTCCTTCGCCGCATGAGCTTCAGTTCACCGGCGAAGATACTGCCGGTCATCACAAACCTCGGATGGCCGGCGCTGTCCCGGATGTCGCTGCAAAGCGGACCACGAATGCGTCCGCGGTTCTGACTTTCAGCGGGGTGGAGACATTGAGGAAAGCCGCCGAAACTGATCGACGCGTCGTGGTACTTCTGGGCAGCCGATGGGCATTCATCGACGCCGAGCGCATACCGCCCGAGGGCAAGATATCCTTTGGGTGTTGTCGCCGCACAACCGACCTGACGCGGCTCGTGTATTACAGTTACAGCCAAAATGCCGCCGTAGAAGTCCAGATGAAGGAAAACAATGTACTTAGCGCCTCTCGCCTTGAAGGCTATCAGCCCCCGGAAGGTCGACAGGATGTCCAGCGAGGAATTGAGTTGGCAAGAGCCGATCCTCGTCTAGCCGGTAAGGTTGAACAACTCCAAGGCCATGGACTGCTCATGCAACCAGACCGCGGATTCTTCAGGAACGATCCCGGCTACGCTCACCGTACGATCTGGATCACGTTTTCCCAAGGGCAGGATGGAGATCCCAAATACTGGGCGATCGTTGATTTGACCGAGGACAAAGTCCTGGAGGCTGGAGAGGAACCGCCTCGCTCGTGAGAGGAATGGGATGAAACGAATCTGGTTGAGCGCAGTGATCATGCTCGCGGCTTTCTGTTGGACCGGGCTCTTGTTTGCCGAGACCCAATCCGAGCATGTGGACTGGGGGCGTTGGAGTTTCGACTGGGAGATTCGGGACAATACAGGACTGGCTCTGCGAAACGTGAAGTATGCGGATGAACTCATCCTCGCCAAGGCCAGCATGCCCGTGGTCCGTGTGAAGTATGTCAAAGAGCGGGTCTGGTGGAATCCCTTTACGTGGTTCGGCTCCAGGGCCGACAGTGGACGATGCGGTCCCTTTCAGGATCGTCTTCGATGGCTGGACCTCGTGCCGATCGTCAACTGCGGCAATCAGAAAGTCTGCATGGAGAGCGCCACCCAGAATAATGTGAAGTGGCTCGAAGTAGGAGCGTACGCTCGGATCGGCGAGTATCACCTGTACCAAGCCTGGCATCTGTCGGAAGATGGAGAGCTTCGTCCCGTACTCCACAGCCGAGGATTGTCTTGCAACACCAACCATGATCACCATCCTTACTGGCGGTTCGACTTCGACATCAACGGCAATGGCATGGATCAGGTTTTTGTCCGCGAAGATGGAGGGCCGGACAGCGGATGGGGACCAGGTTGGCGGAAATATGTGAACGAGCGGAACGATGTCAAAATACCGGACCTCCACAAAACGTGGTTGGTTCGTGATCAACTGAACGGCCATGGTGTCTGGATCCTGCCCGGTACTGGGTATGCCCCTTTGAAAGACGATGGTGAGAGAGACAAGTTCGCTGATTTTGATGTGGCGATTCGCCGTGCCAATGCGATCGAGGATGTGCCGTGGAGCTTCGGAGCACGGGGGCAACTCGGGTATGATGAAGACAATCAAGGAGTTCAGGAGCAAGACGTCGTGTTCTGGTATGTCGCTCATCTACCGCACAGGTCCGCGCTGGGTCCGACGAAGTGGCTCACGCTCGGCCCCATCCTCCGAGTGCAGCGCTAATGAGAACCTCAAGCGCGTTCACTGCAAACTATTGGACGAGATGACTTGTCGTCACTGTTGTCTGTGACGAGAGTGGTATGAGTTATGCTTTCAGTAAAGGTGTTAGCAGCCACGCCTTTTTAAGATATTTTTGTTGACAAGAAAAATCGTACAGGAGTATTGAGAGAATAGTCCATCGGCTTGTTGCGTGTGCAATGCTTCGAGTCATTCCTTAACAGGAGGAGGTGGAGATGGAAGACCTAAGTCCACCGGATCACGTCGGCCCGCCGAGCTATGGGCGGGTGTCTCGCCAGTCACGCTAGCCGGCTCTCCATTGGCTGCCGCGTTCCCCGCGTAAGGGAAGACCGATGTCCATAACGACAAGCCTTTAGGAGTTCCTAGGGTCCTGTGTATCGATGATCGCCGGTAATCTGGTTCGATCACCTCTGGCGAAACGCATCTAAGTCATCTCTCGACGGGTCTTTCCATCTGTATAAACGAGATCGACTCGGCGTCCTAAGCGCCCATCCGTGGGTGGCTCTGTGTTGTGTAAAGAGTCACCCGCGGCGGTCTCGTGATGGTACAAATCAGAAATGTAGGCGACGGTGGGATCATAGTGCTAAGAGGGTAGTTAGCCAAGATGAATGAGGGGTCACTACAACGTTCAAATCATGGTGCAAGCAAAAGGAGCTAGCCATGGATAGTACCTTCTTAATCTTCGCAACCGTTATGCTCGCGATTTTTCTCGGTGGTATAGTCGTCTACAAGAAGAGCCAATAACCGGCGATGGCCGGGCAGGGGCCGTAACGAATAGCGTGATTTGCAGCCAACAGCACCGGTTGCGAGTGCCGAGCGTTAGGTAACGGGCAGTCTGAATGGTACGTATAGCGTGCCGAGGTTTGAGTTTGTCACTGATGCGCCGGTGCGTGGCGGCTCGTTGATTTAGATTCGAAGCGGAATTTGGCAGGAGGAAGGCTGAATTCTCGTTTAAACGCGCGGTTGAATGACGCTTCGGATTCGTACCCAACTTCATTGGCGATCTGCGCTACGCTGCTGTTTGTTGATGTGAGCATTTGTGCCCCGAGCTGAAGTCGCCATCGTGTGAGATAGGCCATCGGGGTTTCCGGGATATAGCGTCGCCATCGCTCCGCTAAGACAGAACGGGAGATTCCTACCTCTTTCGACAGCGAGGCAATCGTCCATGGATGGGCCGGTTTTCGGTGCAGCAAAGCTAACGCCTGTCCAACTTCTGGGTCACGAACACCGGCCAGCCAGCCTGTTTGTTCTTGAGGAAGCTGCGCGATGTAGCGCCGCAGTGTTTCGACGAACAACGCTTCGGACAGCTTGGCGAGCACCGCTTTGGCCCCAGGCTTCGATGCATCAAGAGTATCCACCGTATGGCGGATAGACTGTTCCAGCCACTGACCGGATGCCTGGCCGGATATTTCGTCGCGTATCCTCACCTTCAAAATAGACGGCAGCCCGGCTAAGAAGACTCGGCCCAGCTGCGGTTCGCAAGACATGTAGCCGCAGATAAACTTGGTCACATCCCCGCCTCCACCCATGCGAGTGACCTTGAGACCTCGAGCTAAGACTTGTTTGATCACTTCTGAGCGGTCCACCGGTGTGACATGTTCCCCGTTTCCCAAGAGATGTCCATCTCCGTGTGGAACGATCAGAATGTCTCCTGCCTCTAAAGCGATCGGGCGCTCGTCCGTCCCTTCGAGACGAGCATAGCCGCTTCCCTCGGTTAATAGATGGAAGATGATCACATGCTGAGATTTCGGTGAGAGATACGACGTCACGTCACATCCGTTCACCGAGCGTGCGCACCATGGCGCTGAAAACTCGGCATTGAAAAACATCGCCCCATCAAGCTTGACGGCATTGAGAACTTCGGAAAGAGCTTCCATTGAGCGGTCCACAGGGAATAGCCGGACGTTCAGCAAAGCGTGCGGGACAGTCGGTCAAATATACTGCAGATTCACAAACCTCTGTCAAGAGAGCCAGACTCCAAGACAAATACATTCTTCTGTATCGCACTTATAGTGAGCCATGCTGTAGCGGTGATGTGAATGCACAGCCGTAATTCGTGGGATCCCGATTCCTTCACGGGATTTCGAGCAATGATGCTCACGCCCACAGCGAATAAACTTTGATGGAGGAAGAAAGGAAGGGTTTTATCATGGACGGCATGGCGATTTTGGCGATGTGGTTTGCCTCGGTCATTATAGGGATGATCCTGACGATGATCATGCCTCAACTTTTCGCAGACACGCGAGGGAATGAGGTCTATCCAGATAAGACAGCGCGCACGCCTTCACAGGAAATGTTGCACGTGGAGGTTTTGCAAGGCTGTAAGGCTTCAATGGCGCTGGTCGAAGAAAGAGCGTAAATGAACGCGTCATCAGGAGGTCGTCATGTACGGCCTCACAATCTCGACAGGCTGAAGAATGACCGTGGATGATCCATGGCACGCAGCGATGAAGGAGCCCAACTCACTCCTGACTGAGCACTTGCAGTGTCGGCACTTGAGTCGAGTGGGGGTGGATGATGCGCATAACGTTAAGAGGAGAAGAGCTGCCGGCTCATCACAAACCGGCAGCTCTCCATCGGCGCTACGGGAACAAGATATACGGTTTTGGCGGTTCCTGGTCCGGCGGAAGATAGGCGGGAGCCGGTTCGCCGGCCGGACCCAGATGTCTGATGAATCGATAGATGGCGCGCAGGTCTTGCTCGGTCATTTCGCGAAGTACGAACCAGGGCATCGGCGGCCGAAACTCAACTGAACGTGAGACCTTGATCCATTGGTCCTCAGAGATATTCTGCATATAGAGCCGTAAGTTGCTCGAATAGGTTGTCCCCCAGGGACCTCGCCAGCCCGTCGCATCCCCTTTGAGCCAATCTTTCTCTGGGATTTTTCCCGCGGCTTCAGCATAGCCGGTCGTGTGGCAATCATTGCACCCCGCGATCTTGATGACATACCGCCCCCTGTCCTCGGTTTTCTTGTCCAATGGCGTCGCCTGTCCGGTTGAGCGTCCTTTGTCTCCGGCAGCGGCTGCAGTAGCCACCATAGTGATGAAGATCAAACACAGCGTTGATGTGTGCATTGTGTGAATCACGCGCATGGATTCTTCTCCCTGATTGAGTGCCGGCTCAGTGCGAGCAGGGCCTTGGAAGAATGGAACAGGGATGAGCGTCCCTTAGTATTCATCGATTTCATCGGTCTCATCCAGCATCTCGGCCGTGATCTCATCAGCTTCGGCGGTCCATTGTGTGAGCGGAATGCCTTTGGCTTTTAAAATGGCTTCCTGCTCTGTTCCTGCAGCTGTTGTCAGTTCATACGTAACAGTTTGTCTGACTTGAAACATTCTCATGATTATTCACCTTTGAACGCTCTATCTGCCTTAGAAACGTGGTTGTTGACACTCTCAGTGTAATCAGAACGAAACCATGATCGGTCAGGCCAGGTGGCGCGGCGGCCCACTAACAGGTTTCTTTTTCCCTTGCATCCGTGCCTATTCCAGCTCAGTTTGTCGGCGCATGTGGTCGAGTGAAGCTCAAATGCCGCTCCCGCTTATCATTCAAGAGTGAAAGCGACTCCCTCCGAGCCCATCTTTCCCTGCCTGGACACCATCGTGATGAGAACGGTATCGACTGTGAGGCAGAGATGAAGTTCGCATCGTTGCCTGCGCGCCTCTTTCTATATCAGAAACGTGGAATGACTATAAATACTGGCTAGAGAAGAGAGCCATCTGATCCCGGACTTTGCCTCGGGTAACCGGTGCATTGTATCGATCCGACAATGGATACCATAGAGGGGCCACAAGATGTCACCTCCAAGACATGGTAGCCGTTGCCTTGACTCTATTTCAGAGGCTTTGCTAGAGTGACCAATCCAAGTCTAAGCGATTGATAGTTCCACTGATTCCGAACCGTTCCACAGCAATCTGAGGCAACATCGTGATAAAAGCTCTGCTTTTTGACGACGCGTTTCAATTCAATCGATTCTCGCTCTGTATCGAGGGGCTTCAAGGCGAGTGGGGCGGAGGAGATTCGGTGGCGGAGGACGAAGAACTTCCGCCGCCTCCGCAGAATGTTCACGCTAAACCGGGTAATGGGCGCATTACCATCACGTGGGATCCGGTTCCGGATGCCATGTACTATAATCTCTACTTCCAGACCACCAAAGGCGTGCAGATCAAGTTCTCAGAGCTAACCCGTCCCATCGCCGGCCCGGAAGATTTCAAGACCGTGATCGGGGTAAAGAAAGACAAGGCCACCTGCTTGGAAGGCGCCTCAAGCCCCTATGTCCACGACGACCTCGCGAATGGGACCTGTTACCACTACGTTGTGACGGTCGTCACGCCTAAAGGAGAGAGTCCCGAGTCACAGGAGGTGATGGCCATCCCGTCGCCCTACCTTTTGGCTATGGTCATCGGTCGGGAGGGAGTCGATGACGGGGAGTTCAGCTCGCCCACGGGGATCGCACTCGACAAAGACGGCAACATCTATGTGGCTGATACCGACAACCATTCGATACAAAAGTTCGACAAGACCGGAAAGTTCTTGGCTCGATGGGGGGGGGAACCGAGTTCACAGGAAGGACAGTTTTACTATCCCCGCGGCCTGGTCGTTGGGCCAGATGATTTCGTGTATGTGGCCGACAGCGGCAACAATCGGGTGCAGAAGTTCGATCTTGAAGGCAACGCCCAGAAAGCGTGGGGCAAATTCGGATTCGCCTGGCGCGGCGCGGATATGGGTCGCTTCGACGTGCCCTGGGGCATCACGACAGATCAAGAAGGCAACGTCTATGTGTCGGACACGAGCAATGCGCGCATTCAAAAGTTCCAAGCCGACGGCCAGCCGCTGTTGAAGTGGGGGCGAGACGGCAGCTTCGACGGCGCTTTCTTTTTCCCGCGCGGCGTGGCGGTCGATTTCGTCGGCAATATTTATGTGGCCGATGAGAGCAACAACCGTATCCAAAAGTTTGATACTCGGGGTAGTTTTTTGACGAAGTGGGGGCGTGAGGGGAGCGGCCCAGGACAGTTCAAGTCGCCGTGGGGCATCGCCTGCGACGCGTTGGGCAACGTCTATGTCGTGGACAGCGGCAACCACCGGATTCAGAAGTTCGACGGCAATGGGACGTTTCTCTGTTCATTCGGGAACCGCGGGAAAACGGAGGGACAGGTCAACTTCCCCTATGGCATTGCGGTGGACAAGGAAGGATGTGTATTCGTCGTCGACAGCGGCAATAACCGCATCCTCAAGTATGTGCCGACCGAAGAAGAGATGAATCGCGGCAAGGAAGAGCCGATGCAACCGGTGGAAGCAGGGGCGATACAGCCACCTCGTAGCCTAGCCGTCAGGGCCGGTGATACGGAAGTCTTCCTGAGTTGGCTGGAAGTGTCGAACGCGCAGTCCTACAATCTGTACTTCAGCACCTCGCCTCACGTCACGATTGACGGAGCCACGAAGATTGAAGGTGTGACAAACCCCTATACGCATGAGGGGCTCACCAACGATACGCCCTATTACTATGCCGTGACCGCGTCATTCGAAGACGGGACGGAAAGCGGACTGTCGGAAGAAGTGACGGCGACCCCGGTGCTTATCGATATCACGGCGCCACAGAATCCCTATGCAGTGATCAATCATGGGGCCTTCATGACCAATTCGGCCGATGTCGTGGTGACGATTTCTGCGACCGACTTGGATACGGGGGTCGGGGCCTATTTTATTTCTGAAAGTCCGTTGACGCCCGTGGCCGGAACTCCCGGATGGGTGGACGTGACGCCGGCGATCAAGTTCGGAGCCACGATTCCGTTCATTCTGTCGCCCGGAGACGGGCACAAAACCGTGTATGTGTGGTTCAAAGACGTCGGCAACAATGTATCCACGCCGGCGAGTACGACAATTTTGGTCAATACCTCGGGCTACCTGTGTGTGGCGAAATGGGGGAAGCCCGGGCGAGGAGCGTCGCTGTTGCACGGCGGAGAGTTCATGGCGCCGATGTACGGGCTCTGCGTCGATCAGCAAGGTTCGCTGTTTGTCGTCGACAACGGCAACAATCGTGTGCAGAAATTCGACAACACGGGAAACTTCATTATTCTGTGGGGCAGCTTCGGGTCAGCCAACGC
>DATIGP010000041.1:0-18207 GCA_035454625.1 Nitrospira sp. | reverse complement strand
GTCCTGATCGAGTTCAAGCTGCAACGGGAATGGAGGATTGAAGCGGATACCGTGTGTGCCGCTATGAAGATCCGCGAGAAGAGTCATAACCTCACTCCTGTGTGACTGCTATCCAACAACCGAATTGAACGTAAGTCGTAGCACATTGCCGAACATCGCATGTTTTTCTCTCACGTCGCTGGACTGAAGCATGTTCCGGTCTCCTGAGAAAACATAGAACAGACGTTTTACGAGATCCACCGAGAGCTGAAACGGGAAAGCCAATTGGAAAGATAAGCTATTGTGCACTCCGCGCAGGGAACGAGGCTCTTCTAAGGGCGCCCTAAGTAGCAACGTCAAAAAATGTTCCTTTTGAATTCTTCATTTCCACCTCAACAAGGGCGGCCCGGTTAGATCCAGGACTGCGACATGCAATGACCACGTCGTTCTCATTCAGTGGAATATGAACAGTAGACGTAGGGGTTCCGCGAGCACTTGGATCAACGGGGCCGACCTTGTCCCATCTTACTCTCCGTCCCCTTCCATAACCGTTCAATATTCCCTTTGTGCTTGATCACAATGAGGCTCGTCACCAGCACAGAGAACAAGGCGAATGGAGCCGTCGGTCGAAGAGTTGCAGCGAGGATGGGGAAAATCCCGAATGCCGTCAGTGCGCCGCCGGAGGAGTAACGCCAAATGACTACTGCGCCGATCCAGGCCAGCAGGAGATAGAGCCCAATCAGGGGCGAGACGCCGAGCACTGAGCCCAACGCGGTTGCGACGCCCTTTCCTCCTTTGAATCCGAGAAAGGGCGAAAACAGGTGGCCGAGAAACGGCGCCAGTGCGACGACTAAAATGGCCCATTCGTCCTGCAGCAACTGCGTCGCCGCAAAGCCCATCACCCATCCCTTGCCCATATCGCCGATCAACGTCAGGATGCCGGCTTTCTTGCCAGACACGCGCAGCACGTTGGTAAACCCGACATTCTTGCTCCCGACCGTACGGGGATCGGCCAGGCCCATCGCCTTAGAGATGACGACGCCGAATGGGACTGCTCCCAACAGGTATCCACAGATCATAAGTACAATGGTGAGCCCTAGTTGATCCATTTGAGATCCCGACAATCCTGCTTATTACAGAAAGAAGGGGCGATGAGGGTTATTGAAACTGTTCCGGATACGAGAAGAAATCCAGCATGACACGATTCAACTTTGGCCATTCGCGGTGGCTTCCTGTTCCTTCGCAGTAGAGCGTCGCGCCGCCGAAGGCACATCCCTGATAGGCGCGACATCCCCCCTCAACCGGCTTTGCCTTCGTCACGTCACAGCGGTTACAGCTGGCCCACCAGGCTGCCGTCTGGTTTCCCCAGCCGGGAAACAAACTGTCGTTTTTGCTGTGCATGATCATGACCGGAATGGGCTCGCGACATTGAAACGACTCGAGATCTTTCCCGGTCCATCCGGCTGCGCTCGGTGCGACGGCAGCGAAAATCTTCTTCGTTTTATCCAGCACAGCCAAGGCCAAGGATGCAGTCCCTCCGTCGGAGTGGCCGGTAGCATAGACTCGCTTCCGATCGATGCACCAGTCCTTTGCCGCGAGGTCGGCAATAGCTCCCAGCTGCTCGATGGCAGGAATGTTCAACTGCAGATGATCGGCATACACCACCACAAATCCGGCTCCGGTCGCGCCGGTGGTGAGGCCGGTAAATCTTTCAGACGTCCACCTGCTCTGCCCTGCCGCGGCGTAGACCATCAACAATGGATGAGCAAACGTGGCGTCATAATTGGAAGGGGTGCGGACCATATAGCGGATGCCATCTGGCGAGACTTTTCCATCCGTTGCTCCGACTGGACCTGGACGTGATTCGGCGGGACATTGCCCGCCCGCATGTGGATAGACGAACGCATCGAGCGGTGGGGGCGCGGTATCGCTGCAGGCTATCAGGGTGATGTGGAGAAGAAACAACGCGCAGGCAGATCTGAAAGGTCGCACATTGTCCACCACGTCGAGGCTCGACTATTGAGATGCCGTCCGTTTCAAGATAAAAGAGAAGCGATGTAGCACTCAGAAACCTCGGTTGTGTTATTTGCTTCTTCAGAGCCCCTTGGCGACGATCTGCTTCCAAAAGCTCCACACATATTGGCTACCCGAGATATAGCCCAGCACCAACGACAAATATAAGGTGACGGTGCCGGCCAAGTGCATATTGCCGAATTCAGCAAACCCCGTTCCTTCCAGGATCAGCAGAATGATGGCGATGACTTGGAGCGCCATCTTATACTTACCGGTCGTCTCCGCCGGGATGATCATCCCTTCTCCCGCGGCAATGGCTCGGATACCGGTGACCGCTACTTCTCGCGCGATGATCAGCAGAACGACCAAGGCGCTGACTCGATCCACGTTCATGAGCAGGATCAGCGCCGACAACACCAAGAGTTTGTCGGCGATGGGGTCGAGCAGCTTACCCAGCTTGGTGATCTGGCCGGTTCGCCGGGCAATGTAGCCGTCTAACATATCGGTCACTGCCGCAACGGTAAACACGACGGCCGCGGCAAGCGACTGATCTGGTGTCGGATGGACAAAGAGAATGATGAAGACCGGGATCAGAAGGATCCGGGCGAGTGTCAGGAGATTGGGAAGATTGAGAGAGTCCGCTCCAATTTCCCGCCACACTTCCAGCACGCGGTTCATGGCTGCATTGATCTCCTAGACAATCCCGTTTTTGAGTAGGTCATGTAAATGAATCACGCCGCGGATATTCCGCCCATCTTCCGTGACCACCAGCGTCGTGATCGAATACCGTTCCATCATCTCCACTGCCGTTGCCGCCAATTCCTGCGGTCCGATCGTTTTGGGATTGTGAGAGGCCAGTTCGCCTGCCGTCGTGCTGACTAAATCCATGCCCCGCTGGATAAAGCGGCGCAAGTCGCCGTCGGTGATCACACCGACCAACAGACCATCGTGATCGACCACGGTCGTCATACCGAGCTTTTTTGCACTCATTTCAAGCATCGCCGCCATCCCTCCGACGGCGGCTTGAACCATCGGGATCTCCGTTTCGGCATGCATGAGGTCCTTCACCTTGATCAGCAGCCTGCGTCCCAAAGTGCCGCCGGGGTGGAACCGGGCAAAATCCTCTTCCTTGAACTCCCGCTTCTGTAACAAAGCGACGGCCAGCGCGTCGCCTAGCGCCAACGTGGCGGTCGTGCTGGCGGTCGGAGCCAACCCCATGGGGCAGGCCTCTTCTTGTACCGACACATCGAGCGCTACATCGGCATTTTTGGCCAGGGTCGAAGTCATCCGTCCCGTGAAGGCAATGACCGGAATGCCCAGCCGTTTCACATAGGGAAGCAGCTGAAGCAATTCCTGCGTTTCGCCGCTGTTGGAAATCGCGACCAACGCATCCCGACGAGCCAACATGCCCAAATCTCCGTGCACGCCTTCGGCGGGATGCAGAAAGAACGATGAGGTGCCGGTACTGGCGAGGGTCGCGGCTATTTTCTGTCCGATCAACCCGGACTTCCCCATACCGGAGACGACGACCTTTCCCTTGCATTGAACGAGCAGATCCACGGCCTTGGCAAACTTGGCATCCAGCCGGTCCACGAGCGATTGAACGGCGCGCGCTTCGATTTCAAGGACACGCCGACCGTCGGCGAGACTTTCCTCCATTTTTGCGGCTTTCACTTCTCGACCGGATGGCTTCACCGTCATAGTTGTACTGCGCCTCTTCGCAGCCTTCGATAGGAAACCCGAGGTCTTCAGCTTCGGAGGTGTACCGCGTCGTGCGGGCGGCTTCAGCTTCGTGGTTTTGCCGCGTCGCATATGCGCAGAACCCGCTCCAGCAACGACTTCAATTGATGCAACGGGACCATATTCGGCCCGTCGGACAGCGCCTCATCCGGGTTCGGGTGGACCTCCATGAAAAATCCGTCGACCCCCGCTCCGGCCGCTGCACAAGCCAACGGTTCGACAAATTGCCGCTGACCGCCGGATGTCGTCCCCCCGCCACCCGGAAGCTGGACGCTGTGCGTCGCGTCGAAAACGACAGGATACCCTAAGGTCCTCATGATAGGGAAGGACCGCATGTCCACGACGAGATTATTGTAACCAAACGAAGATCCGCGCTCCGTGAGCAGGATACGCCGGCTGCCGCATTCTTCGACTTTCTTCACGGCGTTGCTCATCTCGACAGGAGAGAGAAATTGGCCTTTTTTTACGTTGACGACTTTTCCGGTTCTTGCTGCGGCGATCAGCAAATCCGTCTGCCGACAGAGAAACGCCGGAATCTGGAGGACGTCCACGACTTTTCCCGCCTCGGCCGCCTGCTCCTCCGTATGCACATCCGTCAAGACAGGCACCGTGAACTGTTCCTGTACTTTCCTGAGAATCGCCAGTCCTTCGACGAGTCCGGGTCCACGAAACGACGTGATGGACGTTCGGTTCGCCTTATCGAACGACGACTTAAAGATATATGGGATGCCCAGCGACTTCGTGATCTCGGCGATTCGTCCCGCCGTGTCCATCACCAGTTGCCGGCTCTCGATCACACAAGGCCCGGCGATCAAAAACGGACGCTGCCCTTGTCCGACCGTAAAAGAGCCAATGTCGACGAGATGCGCCATGGGTATAACTCAGTGACCGAGCTTTTTACGCAGCGCCGCCCCCACAAAACCGCTAAACAAAGGGTGCGGGCGGTGCGGCCGTGAATTGTATTCAGGGTGGAATTGCGTTCCCAGGAACCATGGATGATCCTTCAACTCGATGATCTCGACCAGTCGGCCGTCCGGGGACACCCCGCTCAGGACCAGTCCCTTCGCGGTCAGCCGCTCACGATACGCGTTGTTGAATTCATAACGATGACGATGGCGCTCACGAACCTCGCTCACCCCGTACATCTTTTGGGCAAGGGTCCCCTCCCCCAATTTGCAGAGGTACGACCCGAGCCGCATGGTCCCACCCTTGTTACTCACGCCATGCTGATCGGGCATCAGATGGATCACGGGATGAGGCGACAGCTCATCAAACTCGGCGCTGTTGGCGCCAGCTAGTCCTGCCACATTCCGGGCGAATTCGATCGCGGCACATTGCATGCCCAAACAGAGACCAAGGAACGGCACCTGCCGTTCCCGCGCATACCTGATGGTCGTCACTTTCCCCTCAATCCCCCTCGTCCCAAACCCGCCGGGAATCAAGATTCCATCCGCCTCCCGCAGGATTCGCTCCGTCCCTTGCCGCTCGATATCTTCCGACTCGACCCAATTGATGTTTACCTTGGTTTCATGGTCAATCCCGCCATGAATCAACGCCTCTCCCAAGCTCTTGTAGCACTCTTTCAATCCCACATACTTCCCCACCAGCGCGACGGAGATTTCATGCTTCGGTCGCTTGATCTTCTGCACCATCGCATCCCACTCGCGCAGGTTGGGCTGACCGGTCTCCACATGGAGCTGACGCACGATCAATTCGTCCAATCCTTCTTTCCTGAAGACGATCGGCACTTCGTAGATGGTCTCGACGTCTTTGGCCGTGATGACGGCATCCTTATCCACATTGCAGAACATGGCGATTTTAGCCTTCAACTCGGGAGGAATGTAGCGGTCGGTTCGACACAACAGAATATTCGGCTGGATACCGATTTCACGAAGCTTGTTCACCGAATGTTGCGTTGGTTTGGTCTTCAGTTCGCCGGCGGTACCGATGTACGGCACGAGTGTCAGATGGACATACAGGACGTTGTCGCGCCCGACGTCGTACGGCATCTGCCGGATGGCCTCGAGAAACGGCAGGCTCTCAATGTCGCCGACCGTCCCGCCGATCTCGACGATCGTGACATCGACTCCCTTTGAAATCCGCATGATTGCTTGCTTGATCTCATCCGTCACATGAGGGACGACCTGGACGGTTCCACCGAGATAATCACCTCGCCGTTCCTTGGTAATGACCGAATGATAGATCCGTCCGGTCGTGTAATTGCTCTCTTTGGTCAGCGACAGCGTCGTGAACCGCTCGTAGTGCCCCAGATCTAGATCCGTCTCGGCTCCGTCATCCGTGACGAAGACCTCCCCGTGTTGATAGGGGTTCATCGTACCGGGATCGACGTTGATGTAAGGATCCAATTTGAGAAAGGTGATCTTCAAGCCCCGGCTTTCGAGCAGATTTCCGATGGAGGCCGAAGCCAGCCCTTTCCCCAGCGATGAGACCACTCCACCCGTCACGAAGATAAACTTGTTCATGGTTGCCCTCTCTCGTGGACGTCAGACCGATCCGATACGGATATGCATCTCACGGCTTGAAAAACACCCCGCTGTTCTTTAACTCGCGCTTGACCGTCTCGAACTGCTGCAGGCGTTCCGCGACATCGGGCACATCTTCCGGACGATCGACCCGCAACGAAGCATGGCTGGTTTCCCACACGCGGATGCGAATGCTATGGTCCAGGGCACGGAGCTGTTCAAGTTTTTCGGCCTCCTCCAGACGACTCGTCGGCAAAGCCGCGAATCGAAGCAGAGTCTCCTTCCTGTACAGGTACAGTCCCAGATGGACATAGTGAAGCCCGCCGATTGCCTTCCCTCCCGGATCATCACGCACGAATGGAATCGGCGCTCGTGAAAAATACAAGGCATTGCCTCCCGTATCCGTTACAACCTTGACGACTGCGGGATTGAACAGGTCCTCCGTAGGATCCATCACACGCTTCAGCGTTCCCATGCCGACCCCGCTTTCGAGGAACGGCTCGATCAGGTCCGTCATTAACTCGGGGTTCAGAGGAATTTCGTCGCCCTGCAAATTCAGAAAATAGTCCCCCGCAAACATGCGGGCCACGGCGGCAACCCGGTCCGTCCCCGTCCGATAGTCACCCGTGACCATGACGACACGTCCTCCGAACCGCTCCACGGCTTGTTTGATGCGCTCGTCGTCGGTTGCCACCAAGACGTCGGACACGGCACGGCAGGCCACCGCCCGCTGATACACATGTTGAATCATCGGCTTGCCGTTGAGCTCGGCAAGCGGCTTGCCCGGGAACCGCGACGAGCCGTATCTCGCAGGGATCACAAGAGTAACTGTCCGTGAGGCTCTAGTCATCTCCGAACGCCTCGGACAACTGTTTAGGCGAGACCGTCGCAGTGCCGACCATGCCTACCACAATGCCGGCTGCATAGTTTGCCATGACCGCTCCGATCTTGATGGAGGCCCCTGCCGAAAGGGCCAGCGCCAGGGTGCCGATGACCGTATCACCCGCGCCGGTGACGTCGTACACCTGCCGAGCCTTCGTGGGCAAATGCCAGGATGCGCCGTCACCCTCGTACAAGCTCATTCCTTTTTCACCGCGCGTAATGAGGACGGACCGGCACCCGAGACGCTGCCGAATCATCGCTCCGGCTTCGTCGATCGTCTGGTCGCTGTCGCCGTGCAAACCCGAGGCTTGAGCCGCTTCGAGGTGATTCGGCGTGAGTACGGTCACACCCTTGTAATAACTGAAATGTTCAACCTTCGGATCGACGACGACCGGAACCTTTCGCAAAGCGGCCAGTCGCGTGATTTCGGACATGAGTGCCGACGACACGACTCCTTTGGCATAGTCCGACACCACCACGCAGGACAACTCCCGAATGCGGGACTCGACATACCGAAGAATCCTTTTCCGCACCGAGGCTTTCAGTTCGCTCCGCCCCTCGATGTCATACCGCACAATCTGCTGGTTATGTGCGATGACCCGGCTTTTTCTGGTCGTCGGGCGATCATGATCGATCACCACCCCCCCGCGATTCGACCGCTTGTCGCCGAGTTCCTTCATCAGAAGCCGCCCGCTTTCATCCGCCCCGATCACACCGCAGAGGTCGGCCTTTCCCCCCAGCGCCAAGATATTGTTGAACACGTTGGCGGCGCCTCCGAGCCGGAGCGATTCCGACTCGACATGAACCACCGGAACAGGCGCCTCCGGAGAGATCCGGCTGACTCGCCCCATCACATAGTGATCGAGGATGAGGTCGCCGACGACGAGCACTGATGCTTGTGGAAATCGTTGAAGATATTGTCGGAGCGCCTTGGGCGAGGGAGCGTCACTCTTGCCGTCTGGGTCTTCTTTCGGAAGTGAAGGACGGCTGCTTTTCTTCACTGAATCGCCTTGCCGAATCGTTCCCACCGGACCCACTCCGTCCAATTTCCCTGCCCATTCCAGGACCAATAGATACGAAACGCCTTTCCGCGGATCTTTTCTTCGCGCACATATCCCCAAAACCGGCTATCCAGACTTTGGTCGCGATTGTCGCCCATGACGAAGTACGATCCCTCCGGGACGGTCACAGGTCCGAAGTTATCGCGGGGATTGATCGTACCGTCGATGATGCCGGGATCGATGCGCTGTGTAAAGGCTTTGTCGTTAAGCTGCTCGCCGTTCACCAGCACGACTTTATTCCGAAGCTGCACGGTATCTCCGGGCAAGCCGACAATGCGCTTGATGAAATCTTTCTCTTCGTCCTCAGGAAACCGGAACACGATGATGTCGCCCCGCTGCGGTTTGCCGAACGCCACCACGGTCTTGGATGTGTAGCAATTGACGGGGGGAAACGTCCATTGCAGTTGGCAATCTGTCGGCCATTGAAGGCCGTAGGAAAGCTTGCTGACCAAAATATGATCGCCGATGAGCAAGGTTGGAATCATGGAACCGGACGGAATTTTGAATGCCTGCACGACGAACACGCGAATGGCGAACGCCAGAAGCATGGCCACGATGATCGCTTCCGCATACTCCCGAACGATGGACTTCCGCCCAGATTGGTCCGTGTTCTCTGCGAGTTTGGCTCCCGGAAGCGATACCTGCTCCCCTCTCCTCGGAGAACCCGGCAACTTATCCGCATTTCTCTGATTCTGATCGAGGCTCATTCTTCCCCGACTCTCAAGATAGCCAGGAACGCTTCCTGGGGAACTTCGACGCTGCCGACAGCCTTCATTCGTTTCTTTCCTTCCTTTTGCTTTTCCAGCAACTTTCGTTTCCGCGTGATATCGCCGCCGTAGCACTTCGCCGTCACGTTCTTTTTCATCGCCCCGATGGTCTCCCGAGCGATGATCTTGTTCCCGATCGCCGCTTGAATCGCGATCTCGAACATCTGCCTCGGAATCAACTCTTTCATCTTCTCAGCCATTTGACGACCGCGGTGGTACGAACGTTCGCGATGCGTAATGAACGACAAGGCGTCCACCGCCTCACCGTTGAGCAGGATATCGATCTTCACCAGATCGGACTCCCGGTATCCGAGCAATTCATAGTCCAGCGAGGCATACCCTTGGGTTCTGGATTTCAGCTTGTCGTAAAAATCAAGAATCACCTCATTCAGAGGCAGTTCGTAGCTGATCATCACGCGGGTAGGATCGAGAAACTGCAGGCTGCGTTGAATGCCCCTACGCTCCTGGCAGAGCTGAAGGATGGAACCCATATATCGCTCGGGCGTGATGATCGTCGCCAGGATGAAGGGCTCTTCGAAGGAGGCGATGTTATTGGGAGGAGGTAATTCGGCCGGATTGTCGATCTCCAGCTTGTCGCCTTTGGTCGTGGTCACGTGATACACCACGGTCGGTGCGGTAGTAATCAAAGTTAGACCGTACTCCCGCTCCAGCCGTTCCTGGATGATCTCCATGTGCAGCAATCCCAGGAAGCCGCAACGGAATCCGAAGCCGAGGGCGAGCGATGTCTCCGGTTCATAGACGAACGAGGAGTCGTTCAACCGAAGCTTGACGAGCGCATCCCGCAAGTCTTCGTACTTTGCCGTGTCCGTCGAATAGAGACCGCAAAAGACCAACGGCTTCACTTCTTTGTACCCGGGAAACGGCGAGGCGGTCGGCGTCACGGCATCCGTCAGGGTATCCCCGATTTTGACGTCGGCGACTTCTCTCATATTGGCACAGAGATATCCCACCTCGCCGGTGGACAGCTCCGACCTCTTGGTTCGCTTGGGAGTGAATTGGCCGACTTCCATGACTTCAAACGTGCGGTTATTAGACATGACTTTGATTTTCATGCCCGGCCGAATCGATCCATCCACCAACCGCGCAAGGACGATGACACCTTGATAATTGTCGAACCAGGAATCGAAGATCAGCGCCTTGAAGGGAGCCTGGGGATCGCCGGACGGAGGAGGGATCCGCGCAATGATCGCTTCCAGTACCTCCGAAACTCCTTTACCTTCCTTCGCGCTGATAGGCAAGGCATCGTCTGCCTCGAGCTGCAGCACTTCCGAGATCGAATGTTTTGTCCCCTCGACATCGGCACTCGCCAGGTCGATCTTATTGATGACCGGGATGATCGAGAGATGATTGGCCATCGCCAAATTGACGTTGGCGATTGTCTGGGCCTGTACGCCCTGCGTCGCATCGACCAGCAACAGCGCTCCCTCACAAGCCGCCAAACTCCGGGAGACTTCATAGGTAAAATCGACATGCCCCGGCGTGTCGATCAAATGCAGGGCATACGTCTTCCCATCCTGTGCCTTGTACCGGATGGCCACTGCATGAGCTTTGATCGTAATGCCACGTTCCCGCTCGAGGTCCATGGCATCGAGGATCTGATCTTTCGCCTCTCGAGCAGTGACTGCGCCAGTAGCTTCTAGGAACCGGTCAGCGAGGGTTGATTTGCCGTGATCGATATGCGCGATTATGGAAAAATTGCGTATAAGGCTTTGCAAATCCTAGCTCATTCGTGAAAATCGGTTCATTATAGTGACTGCCTCCGAGGTTGTCAAAGACATCGCTCCCACCTATAATCTCGCGCCGCACTAAAGACAATGTGAAGAGCTGATGGCTTATGGCACGGGCGTAGAAGGCGGAGGACTTACGCATCTTTTTTCTGCTATACGCTATAGGCCATTGGCTCCGTTTTCCATTACCACCGTGACACGAAAGCCTTCAACCCGACAACTGATCGACTGGGACCACCGCTATCTGTGGCATCCGTTTACCCAGATGCAGGAGTGGGAGCAGGAGGAGCCGCTGATTATCGAACGCGGGAAAGGCGCTTACCTCATTGATACGCGAGGCAACAAATACCTGGACGGCACCTCATCCATCTGGGTCAATGTCCACGGTCATCGGCATCCTGTTCTTGATCGCGCCCTCAAAAAGCAACTCGACAAAATCGCCCACTCGACGTTCCTCGGCCTGTCCAACCCGCCCGCTATTGAGCTGGCCCGTGAGTTGATCCGAATAGTGCCGAAGGGCCTCACGCGGGTTTTCTATTCGGACAACGGCTCGACCGCGGTGGAGGTTGCGCTGAAGATGGCCGTTCAATATTGGCGGCAGCGGCGTCCTGAGGCCGGCCCGAAACAGACGTTCCTCCATCTTAAACTCGCCTATCATGGAGATACGATCGGCGCTGTGAGCGTCGGCAACATCGACTTGTTCCATTCGAGGTTCAAGCCGTTGCTGTTCCCGACTCTCGACGCGGAACCGCCTTCCTGCTACCGCTGTCCGCTCAGTCTGACGTACCCCTCTTGCCGAATGGCTTGTATCGACCCGATCGAACAAATCTTCAAAAGCCGCCATACAGAGCTGGCCGGATTCATCATTGAGCCGCTGATGCAGGCTGCCGCCGGCATGATTCCCCAGCCGGCGGGCTACCTGAAACGGATCCGTGAGCTCTGCACCAAATACGGCGTCCTACTGATTGCCGATGAAGTGGCGACGGGATTCGGCCGAACGGGCAGAATGTTTGCCTGTGAGCACGAAGGCGTGACGCCGGATTTGATGGCAATCAGCAAAGGACTCACTGGAGGTTATATGCCCCTTGCCGCGACATTAACAACGGAAGAAATCTATAGAGGTTTTCTTGGAGCCTACGACGAGTTTAAAACCTTTTTCCATGGACACAGCTTTACCGGCAATCCATTGGGCTGTTCCGTGGCTCTCGCCAATCTTCTCGTCTTCCGCAAGGAAAAGACGCTGGCCCGACTTTCTTCAAAGATCAACATGCTGACACGATGGCTGAGGCCAATCGCTGAACTGCCCATAGTCGGCGATATCCGCCAACGGGGGTTCATGGCGGGAATCGAACTGGTGAAAGACAAGAACACTAAGGAGCCCTACCCGCTCAGCGCAAAGGTCGGCCACCGCGTGGCCTCGATCGCCCGATCGAATGGGCTGATCGTGAGACCGATCGGCAATGTGCTCGTTCTCATGCCGCCGTTATCGACATCGGCCGAGGAATTGAAAAAAATGGTGGAAATCATTAGAGGATCCGTAGAAACTCTGCACAATGACTGACTATCGCTTCTATGCTCGGCTGATCCACCAGGAGAACCGCTGAATCATATGCAGACTTGCGATTTTCTCGTCATTGGGGGCGGAGTCATCGGCCTGAGCCTCGCCCGTGAACTTCGTAGACGCCGGACCGACGCCCGGGTGTTGTTGATCGAAAAGGAACCCTCGTGCGGGGCCCATGCCAGTGGGCGTAATAGCGGAGTGCTCCATGCAGGGTTTTACTACTCGCCGGACAGCCTCAAAGCAAAGTTCACCCGTCTTGGAAACGAGCGGCTGACGGCCTATTGCGAGGAAAAACGGATACCCCTCAATAAATGCGGCAAGCTGGTCGTTGCGAAAGATGCTGCGGACTTGCCGTCGCTCGATGAATTATTCCGACGCGGTCAACTGAACGGCATCGAGCTCCAGGCTCTCACTGAGTCGGAAGCCAAATCCATCGAACCGCGTGTGAAGACATACCAACGGGCTCTCTTTTCGCCCCGCACCTCGACCGTCAGTCCGCTCCATGTTGTCAACGCGATGCAGCAAGACGCGCTCCATGAGGGCATTCAAATCCAGTGCGGCACGGCCTATCGGAGACGAAACAGCGGGAAAGTCGTGACAAACCAGGGAAGTATCGAAGCCGGATACGTCGTCAACGCCGCTGGTCTGTATGCCGACAAAATCGCCATGGACTATGGATTCTCGGAAAAGTACCGTATTTTGCCGTTTAAGGGCCTCTACCTTTATTCCGATGAGCCCCCGGGCACGATCCGCACCAATATTTACCCTGTTCCGAATCTCAGAAATCCGTTCCTGGGTGTTCACTTCACGATCACGGCGGACGGAAAGGCCAAGATCGGTCCGACGGCCATTCCTGCTTTGTGGCGCGAAAATTATCAGGGATTCGGTAACGTCAACTTCCGCGAGCTCGTCGAGGTTGCGAGCCGAGGACTCGGGCTCCTGACTGGAGCGGGATTCGATTTCCGACGCTTGGCGATAGAGGAGCTTGCAAAATACTCACGGAGCAAGATGGTGTCGCTGGCCTCCGTACTCGCCGAAGGCGTGGCCGAACAGAACTATCGAACGTGGGGTCGTCCCGGAATTAGAGCGCAACTGCTCGACATCACGAACAGAAAACTTGAGATGGATTTCGTTTTGGAAGGCGATGACCGCTCCATGCACGTGCTCAACGCCGTATCTCCCGCCTTCACCTGTTCGCTTCCCTTTGCAAGTTATGTCTGCGATCAGATCGACAAAACAATCGGCTGATCAGCATAGCCGCACCTCTTCCCCGACACCGACCCGCAGGCTTTGAGCGGCACTTTCTTCCTGAAGGAAAATTTCCAAGTTTCCGCTGCTGTTGATCAATGCAGACGGAGTCCGGCGGCTTCCTTTGCTGTAGCTTCCGACCAATTCGTTAATGATGTATGTGCCGATATGGATCTCCACGGTTTGTCCGTTTGCGGCGCGAAACTCCCGAACCTGCCGCGCCGTGATATTGGAAATGAGATTCCCAAACCGATCGACGGAAACGATCTTGCCGATCAGCACCTCTTCATGCAGAACCGGGATCGCCACGGAACGTCGGATCGGATCATGAACCGACGGCCCGAAAAAATTCGCCGGGACTCCTTTACTCAACCATGCGGCAGCCGGCGCGAATACATCCCGACCGTCAAAGGTCGACCCGACGGTTTCCAAGCGATACTGATGATTGTTGATCTGCCACACCTTTGCTCCGACTTCCTGCTCCAGAACTTCAGTGAACAACCCGTTGTCCGGACCGACAAAAAACGAATCGGCCGCGGAAACCAGCAAGGCCCGGCGCTCCGTCCCGACTCCGGGATCGACAACCGCTATATGGATCGTCCCTTTCGGGAAATAGCGATAGCAGGACTTCAGGAAATACCCGGCTTCTTGGATTTGGTGAGAGGCGATTTGGTGCGAGAGATCGACGATCACGGCGGAGGAGTTGATCGACAGAATCACCCCCTTCATGCTGGCCACAAAACTATCGCGCTCGCCGAAATCGGTCAGCAGCGTGATGAGAGGGGGGCGTGCGTCCGGCACGTCAGAATTCCTCGAATTTGATCTCCACTACCTCGTATTCGACCATCTTGACGGGGGTCTTCACTTCCACGAAGTCTCCAACACGCTTGCCGATGAGTGCCCGGCCGACGGGCGACTGTACGGAGATCTTATTGAACTTCATGTCGGCTTCGTCCTGTCCAACCAACGTATATTGCTTTCTTGCTTGGGACTCCTGCTCGACGACCGACACGGTCGCGCCGAAGACGACCGTCCCGGTGGTGCGTCCGGTGGTTTCCACCACGCGGGCATCGGCGAGCTTCGTCTCGAGTTCGGAAATGCGGGACTCAATGAATCCCTGACGTTCTTTGGCGGCATCGTACTCGGCATTTTCACTGAGATCGCCATGTGCTCTGGCCTCCGCGATCGCTTCGATGACTTTCGGCCGCTCAATCTTGCGCAAACGATCCAATTCGGCCTTTAACGCATCATAGCCTTTCTTTGTAATAGGGGTCGGCATGCTCCGCTCGCTCCAATTTATGGCCGATGGTATTCCTGCAATGTGCGAATGGCTAAACCTTTTTGGGCGGTCGCCTCGATGCCCATCACGGCCGCATGGGCACCTCTCATGGTCGTGAAATAGGGAACGCCTCGGTGAAGGGCCTCCCGTCTGATGGACAACGAATCCACATGAGCGGAGGCAGTCCGAACCGTGTTGATGACGAGCGCCACCACTCCATTCTTAATGTGGTCGACGATATGCGGACGCCCTTCTTTAACCTTATTGACCGTACTCACTTCAATCCCGTGCTCTCCCAGATAACCGGCTGTTCCGCTGGTCGCTTGTATGTGAAATCCAAGCATACGTAATCTCTTCGAAAGATCCAATGCAACTGGACGGTCGGATTGCTTCACGCTTACAAAGACGGTTCCCGACGTCGGGAGGACCGCTCCGGCGCCCGCTTGTGACTTTGCAAACGCCCACCCGAAATCGCCGTCGATGCCCATCACTTCCCCGGTCGACTTCATTTCCGGCCCTAAAAGCACATCGACACCGGGAAATTTATTGAACGGAAAGACCGCTTCCTTGACCGAAAAATGTGCCGGCACAGGAGCGTCTATAAAACCCAGTTCCTTGAGAGTCCTTCCCATCATCACCTTCATCGCCAACTTGGCGAGCGGCACGCCGATCGCTTTGCTCACGAACGGCACGGTTCGAGACCCGCGTGGGTTGACTTCAAGCACATAGATGGTGCGATCCTTGACGGCGAACTGTGCGTTCATGAGCCCGACCACGCCGAGCTCGAATGCCAGCAAACGCATTTGCCGCTCGATCTCGCGCACGATGGGCTTATCCAACGTATACGGAGGCAACGAACAGGCTGAATCGCCGGAATGGACTCCGGCTTCCTCGATATGTTCCATGATTCCTGCTACGACCACGGTTTCGCCGTCCGAGATCGCATCGGCATCGACTTCGATGGCATCGGCCAAGTACTTATCTATCAATACCGGGTGATTGGGTGATGCCTTGACCGCGGAGCGCATGTACTCAAGCAAGCCGGCCTCGTCATACACGATCTGCATTGAGCGCCCACCCAACACGTAAGACGGACGGACCATGACCGGATAGCTGATCCGGCCGGCGATCTGCACCGCTTCTTCGATGGACCGGGCGGTTCCACTTTCCGCCTGCTGTAAGCCCAACCTATTCAAGAGATCCCGAAAGCGTTCCCTGTCTTCTGCCAAATCGATGGCATCGGGACTGGTCCCAAGAATCCTCACGCCGGCTTTCGAAAGCGGAAGCGCGAGTTTCAAGGGGGTCTGTCCACCGAACTGCAGGACCACACCGATCGGTTGTTCCCGATGGACGATGTTGAGGACGTCTTCATGCGTCAGCGGCTCGAAGTACAGCCGATCCGACGTATCGTAATCCGTGCTCACCGTCTCCGGGTTGCAGTTCACCATGATCGTGTCGATCCGTTCTTCCCGAAGTGCCATTGCCGCATGGACACAACAGTAGTCGAACTCGATCCCCTGTCCGATCCGATTGGGTCCACCGCCGAGAATCACGACCTTTTGCCGATTTGACGGTCGGGCTTCGCATTCCATACCGTACGTGGAATAGAGATACGGCGTCTGCGCTTCGAACTCCGCCGCGCAGGTATCGACCCGTTTATAGGTGACGGCTCGTGCTCCATGTCGCGTGCGCGCTCTCTGGACGGCAGTCGCCTCGCATCCGAGCAATTGTGCGATCCGATCATCTGAGAATCCCAGCTCTTTCGCCTCCCACAGTAATTCACCGCCCATGACAGCCTCGGGATCGGCGGCATGACCGGTCAGCATTCGTTCAAAGTCCACCAGCTGTCTGACTTGATCTAAAAACCATGGATCCACTTTTGTCGTGGCGAACACTTCCGCGTCCGTGAATCCCAGGCGCATGGCATCGGCTACGTACCATAGTCGTTCCGGTAATGGCGTCCGCAGCAGACGGCTGAGTTTCTCGGTCGCTTCAGGTCGATTAAATGCGGCAGGAACCCCTCGATCCAGTCCGAACCGGGATACCAACCCGTTCAGTTCCAACTCCAGGGAGCGAATAGCCTTCTGCAGCGACTCCTTGAAGGTGCGCCCGATCGCCATCACTTCCCCGACCGACTTCATCTGGGTGGTCAAGGTGGGATCGGCTCCCTTGAACTTCTGGAAGGCAAACCTCGGGATTTTGACCACGACATAGTCGATCGTCGGTTCGAACGAGGCCTTCGTGACGCCGGTGATGTCGTTCGTGATCTCATCCAACGTGTACCCGATGGCCAGCTTCGCCGCAATCTTCGCGATCGGAAACCCGGTCGCCTTCGACGCCAATGCCGAACTTCGGGATACCCGGGGATTCATTTCAATGACGACCATCTCCCCGTCGGTCGGGTTGATGCCGAACTGAATATTTGATCCACCCGTATCGACCCCGATCTCTCGGATGATGCGAAGGGCCGCGTCCCGCATCCGTTGATATTCTTTGTCGGTCAGCGTCATGGCCGGCGCGACCGTGATACTGTCTCCCGTGTGCACGCCCATGGGATCGAAGTTCTCGATCGGGCACACGATGACGACATTGTCCTTCAGATCTCGCATGACCTCCAATTCATACTCTTTCCACCCGATAACCGATTCTTCGATCAGCACCTGACTGACCGGACTCATGGCCAACGCCCAATCGATCAGCCTCTCGAATTCCTCCCGATTATAAGCGATGTTTCCGCCGGTTCCGCCCATGGTAAAGGACGGACGAATGATCGCGGGGAAGCCGACGGTATCGAGGATGGTTAGTGCTTCCTGTCGCGTGTGCGCCGTGCCGCTCTTCGGCACCCGCAGGCCGATTCGATGCATCGCCTGTTTGAACGCTTCCCGATCCTCGGCTTTATGAATGGCCTCGGCTGAAGCGCCGATGAGAACAACTCCATATTTCTCGAGGACTCCTCGCTTCACCAATCCCATGGTGGTGTTGAGGGCCGTTTGCCCACCCATGGTCGGAAGCAAGGCATCCGGACGCTCCCGATCAATCACCTTCTCCACCACGTCTAAGGTAATCGGTTCGACATACGTCCGATCAGCCATCTCCGGGTCTGTCATGATCGTCGCCGGATTGCTGTTGATGAGGATGACTTTATAGCCCTCCGCTTTCAGCGCTTTGCAGGCCTGTGTGCCGGAATAATCGAATTCACAGGCTTGGCCGATAACGATCGGTCCCGAACCGATCATGAGGATTGACTGAATGTCCGTCCGTTTAGGCATGGTGTCTTGATAGTCGGATCAGCCGGGTGGGAGATCGGGTGGCCCAATCAGCGGATGATACGGAGCCGGTTCAGGCGGTTCCCCGCCCCGCGTTGCGTGATAGTACTTCAAGGCCTCAGGTATCCAGGCTTCAATCTGGTTGATACGAGACAGATCAGAAGGATGGGTGGAGAGAAA
>DATIGP010000040.1:0-28838 GCA_035454625.1 Nitrospira sp. | reverse complement strand
TCGCCGTCGTTGCCAGCCCCTGAGAGCGAAGGCTTTGCCCGGCTGCCTATAGGGCTTCTCGCAGACCACCACGAACTCCTTTCCATCATCGTCTTCCATGATGAACCCCTTAACCTTCATGCGACCTCATCCCCTTTTTTTCAGTTTGTCGTCAGCGGCACCATTGCGATGGCAAAGGAAAACACTCCTTTCCATTGGCTGTGTCGCACTCCATTTGTGAAGACCCAGGTCATCCTCTTTCCGCCATTCGTTTCCTTGCCCGTATCAGACGATACCCGGCGGCGACACTGTGGGGCTCGCCGCCGGACTCGCCGGCCCAGGCCGGAGCCTCACAAGGAGATAGGCGGCTGGATAGGGCGAATCCAGTCTGACCCCGGCCCGGGACATCGTATCTGCGCCGAGCAAATTTCATGCTTTCGCCGACATCCCTAGTCCTGATTCGCCCATCGGCATAATCCTGTTGAAAACACGCGAATTCACATGATCTCTTATGAGTCACGCCGACCATCTTGGACTTACCTGTATTGATTCACTGAATCTGAATTGATTCAGTGAATCCAATCGGATTCATGGGGCAAACCCACTTCCTGTATCCCTTATTCGGTCGAAGCAGGAGCCATACGAGACTCCCGCTTCAACGCTCTTCCTATGACCGAAGGAGTTGTAGGACTGTGTCCCTTCGAAGGCTTGATCCTGTTTGCTGCGCGGCGCGGCAATCTTGACTGTGCCGTTACAACCAGCGCCATGTTGTCGGTCGTAGCGAAGCCACGCGCACAACAGAAGTCTCAGCATGCAGAAGAAGAGCGTCTCGCATGGCAACCTCCCGTGCTGAGTTCGTGGGGTAGGCGACCCTGTTCACTGGTACGACGACGGAGCAACTGCGATTCATCCAGGAACCTTCGTTCGATTCGTCACAACCATTACAAATCGTTAAGGGATCGGCTTTTCCAAGAGGATGGGTCCGAGCTTATGACTTCCTTGCGGTAGTGCGATGGAAACGGACTTCGCGTGCGGAAGAATGAAGCGAAAGCTCCTACATGGCCGCGGCCGATAACCCGTGTCGTAAGCTCTCACGGAACGGAAAGGCACCTGCTCACAGCCTCGGCGGGTTTTCCGGTACAACGGCTGGATGCCGGGTAAATTCTCCCTCGACTCCTTTAGCCCTATTCGTCTCTGTTTTGAACAAGTACGCCGGCTCTCGGTTGGTGAGCTTGAATAACTGCAAGATATCGATGCCCATTCCAGTCAATGCCAGACACCATCCACCCACGATCATCCACCAGGCCGACGAAAAAACGTCCGAAGGCTGGTCGAAGTTGAATACACCTATGACCCCTCCAAGTGCCAGCACCATTCCACCCATCATCAGCCAATAGCTTAGAGTTTTCATCTTCGCCTCCTCAAACATGCCGTGTGTTTGAACAGGTTCGACAGCCAGGCGGAGGATCTACACGCCTATTTCTGCATGGCAGCTATCAACACCTCCTTTGTATGTGGCCCTGGCCTGCGCCGGGTTGAAGGTAAGCCGGTTGTGGCGGGACTCTACTCGTTTCCCTTAAATAGGCAATCCCTCAAAACGTCTCTGTCGAATAGATCCGATTGGACCTTCGTGCTCGATATGCCGAATGACCCCATAATAGGAATCGCAGGAGCCACCTCTGTGGTTGGCCATACAAATAAAAAGGCCCGCCTCATAGGGCGGGCCTTTGTTCTAGGGAGCGCTCAGATCGACTTACGCCACCTTGACTTCGATAGCCTTCGGTTTTGCCTTCTCCGACTTCGGCAGATGGAGGTTAAGCACCCCATCCTTGAACTCGGCCTTCACTTTTTCCTCTTCGATCACATCGGGCAACGAGAAGGTCCGGACAAAGCTCCCATAGGAACGCTCGATCCGATGGAACTTCTTTCCCTTCTCTTCCTTTTCCTGCTTGCGCTCGCCCTGTATCGTGAGCACTCCGTCTTCCACAGTCACCTTGACGTCTTCCTTCTTCACGTCAGGTATTTCCGCTTTGATCTGATACTCGCTTTCGGTCTCACTGATGTCGACGGACGGTGTCCAATCCGCAACGATCATCGTCTCATTTCCATTCGACGTTCTGGCCGCAGGACGCGCAAACATCCGGTTCAACCGATCTGAGACCTCTTCCAATTCGCGAAACGGATCCCATCGTACGAGTGCCATAGCAACCTCCTTCTTAGCTTCCTATTTAGATCGTCTGCTTCCTTGTACAGGCGCTGCGCCGATTCGAACTGCTCGAATGCTAGATAAATCGACGGGGGGGCAAGTCAAGGGCTTGGGACGATTTTGACGAATCCGGTGTTATCGCTGCTCAATGGGCACATAAGGCCGGTCATGCTCGCCCGAGTAGATTTGATCCGGCCTGAACAGCTTGTTCTCCCGAAGTTGTTCAAGCCAATGGGCCAGCCAGCCGGAGACCCGCGACATGGCAAAGAGCGGCGTAAAGAGATCGATCTCGATTCCCATCTTGTCGTAGACGATGCCGGAGTAGAAATCCACATTGGGATAGATGCCCTTGCTGCCGAGCATTTCTCCGGCCGCTCCCTCCACTTCCAATGCAACTTCATACAAAAGCGAGCTACCGGATTCCTTGAACAAGCGCCGACAAAGCTCCTGAAGAACCGTGGCACGAGGGTCTTTGACCTTATAAACACGGTGGCCGAACCCCATCAACTTTTTCTTGTGCTGCAAGGCATGCTCGACGAATGGTCTCGCCTTATCCGGAGTACCGATTTCTTTCAGCATTAGCACCACTTCTTCATTTGCTCCCCCGTGCAGCGGCCCTTTCAGGGCGCCGACCGACGACGCCACCACCGTATACGGATCGGCCAGGGTCGACGCCGTGACCAGTCCTGTAAAAGTGGACGCGTTCATAGTATGTTCGGCATGGAGGATCAGGCAATCATCAAAGATGTCCGACCACAATGGCGGCGCCTCGGACTCCGTCAGCATGTACAAAAAGTTCTCGCTGAACCCGAGGTCGTCACGCGGAGGAAGGGGATCGTCGCCGTGCCGCAACCGGGCCCAGGCTGCCACAATCGTGGGCAATTTGGCTACGAGCCGTACGGCGCTCCAATAGTTGTTCTCAACGTCCTTGACGTTACGGCCGGGATAGAACATCCCCAGAGCCGCCACCGCCGCCTGAAGCGCATCCATCGGATGACCCGCCTCAGGTAAACACTTCAAGAGATCGATGATGCGGAACTTTATGCGCCGATGATGGGTGACGTCCGTCGTCCATTGCTGAAATTCACTCTTGGAGGGAAGGTGCCCGAAGAGAAGGAGATAGGCTGTCTCCAGGTATGATGAATTCGCGCAGAGCGCCTCGACTCGGATCCCGCGGTACTCCAGAATGCCGCGTTGACCGTCGACATCGCTGATCGATGAGGTGGCGGCCGGGACACCCGCTAATCCCGGCATAAAATCATGGGGCATGACTCACCTCGCATATCTGGGGAATCTGGTTTCGCTTGTTCCTACCCTATCATGTCCCTGCGTCATTCTTGCAATCGAAAATCGTTGCTTGGCATACTGAGGTACGGACTGGTCGGTACCCTCTGGATGGGATGATGTCGACGCATGATTCCAAAGACGTGCATGATGCGAACAGCCGTCTTCATGTGCGGATATCTCATTTTGACGGCGGGCGTCGTGAACACTTCCTCGGCTTGGGCAGAAGAGGATGTCGTCGCGTTTGCCGTCGTCAGCGAGATTCCAAAAGACAAAACACGAGTTCCCGCGAAGGTCGCCATCGATGGAGCGGTGAGCGATATGAAACTTCTGGCATCGGATCACATCCTGTCGAATTTGGTCTGGAAGAGTTTGGAAGTCTGTCACGCACTTAAGCTTGAAGGGCACAAGTCTTCGGATGGATTCCGGATTCACTCTCTCCGCGCGATCGACGGAGCCATGTTACCGATGGTGTTACAGGGGTTTGCAGGAGACTGCCTCCTGAAGAAAGCATTGGAGGTGGCGCCCTTTGTCGATTAACATCGATAGGGACGTTGAACATCCTGTAGGCTCATCCGGTCCCATAACCCTAAAGCCGGTCAGGTACAGTCGGGACACTGTTCCGGTTCCTGGTCAGCCTCGCGTTCCTCCATGGTAAGAGGAAAGAGCATCCCGCAGGATCGGCAGGATCGGATTTCAAAGTACGGAACGCCGCGCTCGTCGATTTCAGTGGGGAGAAGCAGCTCACGAGGATCATACCCTCCATGGCCTTCATCAGTGAACTTCACAACGGCCAGCCGATCATTGAAGGCTTCAAAAGTCGCTTCTTGCCCTTTGCGAGCGAACACATGTCCAAGGACGAAGACCGGCTGGCCCTTACGCTTGATACGGAGATCCTTCAACGTTCGCTGTGAGGGAGAGACACAGGCGAACTGACCGGCGGAGCTGGTTCCGACCCACGGCATACAAGACCTTGCAAAAGCACCCAGACCACGATCTAATCATAGACTGAAAAATAGCGTCAAGACACGCTTTTTCACCGAGAGGAGAAAGTCATCATGGCGGACATCACGATCTATCAGAAACCGACCTGCACGACATGCCGACAGGCCGTACAACTTCTCAAGGACAGCGGTACACCCTATACGGCGATCAACTACTATGAGCGTCCCTTTACCAAAGGACAGCTGAAAAAGTTACTGACGAAGGCCGGGCTGTCCCCTAAGGACGTGCTTCGTACCAAAGAGGAGGTCTATCAAGAACTCAACCTGGCGAAGAAGCAGTTGACCGACGATGAGCTCCTTGACCTGATGGTCAAACACCCCGATCTCATTCAACGGCCGATCGTGGAGAAAGGCGACCAGGCCATACTGGCAAGGCCGGCGGATTCGATCAAGAACCTCTTGTAGGTTCGGCCACTCACCTTCTGCCTGCTTGGTACAGGTCTGAGTTTCAGTAGGCTGAATTGACGACCGGTCAAGTCGTTTGCTCGGAGCGCGACCACCGGATCGTCCGTGTGTGATGATCGACGGTGAAGGCGACCTTCCCGTCCAGGGCATCAAGCAGCAGCTCACCCACCAAGGTTCGCCGCCATCCTCTCATGAGTGGGAGATTCAGGTTCGATCGATTCGTTTTGGCATCGACTAATTCCTGAAGGTCCGCCGTGGTCGCCAAGAGGGTCGGCGCAATCTCTTCTTCTAGTGCCCTCGCCTTGACGACCGCTTGAAGCAACTCCACCAAGCCGTTCGCTTCCGGATCAGGTTTTCGCTCTTTGGTGAGCAACGGCCAAGCCGACGGAGGCAGCGCAAGCGCCGCTTGAATGACGGCAAGGATCGACTCTCCATTGCGGTCGACTTCCGCAGCATGAAGACCTCTTACTTTGCCTAATTCTTCCTGGTAGCGAGGAGGATGTCGTGCCAGTTGGAGCAGCACTTCATCACGGATGACCCGGCTCCGAGGCACATTTCTCCGTTTCGCCTCCCCCTCACGCCAGGCCGCCAGCTCCCGAAGTACCGCGGCCGACTTCGGCTTCAACTGATCCCATCCCCGAATGCGCTGGTAGCGTTCCTGGGGCTCTCGACGAGCCTCGACCACCACACCTTCGAGACGCGAGAACTCTTCATGCGCCCACTGAAGCCTGCCCAGTCTCGACAGCCGGCTGTGCAAGTGGTCATGGATGGCCAACAAAAACGTCACGTCCTCCAGCGCGTAGGCCAGTTGAGCTTGGGACAACGGACGGGCACTCCAATTCGTAAAGGTATGGGCTTTGTCCAGCCTTGTTCCATGCACCCGTTGCACGAGGTTGGCATAGGCTACCTGAGGACCGAAGCCGACCATTGCCGCGGCAATCTGGGTGTCGAAGAACGGCTTTGGAATTTGCCCGGCGTGGACGGCGAAGAGGTCCAGGTCTTGCCGTCCTGCATGCACCACCTTCTGAATCCGCTCGTCGCAGACAATCTCCCAGAATCCGTCGAGAGCTCCTCCTGATAAGACCGCCGGAAAATCGATAATGGCCGCCGTGTGCTCAGTCGCGACTTGAATCAGCTCGAGCTTCGGCACAAAACTCTCTTCGCCGACGAATTCCGTGTCGAGCGCCATGCGCGGGCTGTCCCGAAGATGCTCGCACAATTCGCCGAGTGCGGCGGCGTTCGCGACGTACCGATGTGAGACAGGCATGGCCACGGCTGCGTTACTCAGATGGGTTGTATGGACGTTCCGGAGGAGGCATGGGCTCCGTATTGCTGAGACTGAGATATTCCTTCAGAAATTGATACGCTTCCAACATGCGGCGAAGTTCTGGTTCAGAGCTGCGATCGCCGTTGTTGGCGTCGGGATGGAGCTGCTTCGCCTTGGTTCGGAACGAGGCGGTGACATCGGCAAGAGAGCTGCCGAACTCCACACCCATAATCGCATAGGCATCCATCGCGTTATTCACGGCATGGGGATTCTCCGACAGCTGGCCGGTTCCACTGGCGGCTTTCAGCATATCGGCGAGACTGACTCGTTTACGGCGGCGCCTGGGGCGTTCACGAATCTCGCTGTCGAATTCATCCCATCGCTCTTCGACGAATTCCAGCCGAGACTCCAAACGCATGGCACCGGCCAAGTCTCGAATCGCCTCCAATTCGTCTTCGATTTCCACGAGCGATTTGATGATCTCCTCGAGTCCCTGCTCAACATGGAAGAACCCGTCGACCCGTTCTTCCATCATCGTATCGACGGCAAACTCAAGGCTGTCTTCCGTCTTGGAGCGAAGTGAACCGATACGCTTCTGCATCCCGCTTCGGAATCTGAGAAATTTCGCGGTCGAAAACGGCATGGCCCCCTCGGATCAAAGAAGAGGCATTGTAACACAGCCACCGCGACGGCCTGAAGACTCCAGCAGACGCTTTAAGTCCTGATGCGTGGGGGCAACTTACTCAAGGATGGAGGGATCGTCCGCCTTGGCCCGCCTTCTGGCCACTCCGCTGCCGCGCGCGGCAGCAGCGACGGCACGCGCGACACGTGGGACGATTTCTTTATCAAACACGCTGGGGATGATGTAGTCTTCGCTTAACGTATTCTCCGGAATCACACGGGCGATGGCCTGTGCCGCAGCCAACTTCATGGCCTCGTTGATCTCGCTGGCCTGCACATCGAGCGCGCCCCGAAAGATCCCCGGAAACGCGAGAGCATTGTTGATCTGATTCGGGTAATCCGACCGCCCGGTCGCGAAAATCGCGGAGTGAGCATCCCCTAGCTCCGGAGGAATCTCCGGATCCGGATTGGCCAATGCAAAGACGATTCGATCTGGAACCATCAGATCTAGATCGTCGACCGTTAGCACATTGCCGACGGACAGACCGATAAAAACATCGGCGCCTTTCAGCGCGTCACGTAACGTTCCTCGCGGCCTACCTCGTGCGAAACAAGCACGGAGATCAGTTCGGCTGGCGCGCAGTTGCTCGGTATCACCATACAGGATGATGCCCTCCTTGTCGCATCCCAGCAACTCTTCCGCACCCGCAGCCAACAAGATTCGACAGCACGCGGTGCCCGCGGCGCCGAGACCATTGACGACAATCCGAACCCGTTCCAACTGCTTGCCGGTGACCTTCAGCGCATTCGTCAATGCCGCCAAAAGGACCACGGCCGTGCCGTGCTGGTCGTCATGCATGACAGGAATATCAAGTGATTGTTTAAGTTTCTGCTCTATCTCGAAGCAACGTGGGGAACTAATGTCCTCTAAGTTGATGCCGCCGAACCCAGGCGCGATCCCTTGAACGATCCGCACGATGTCATCCGGCCCTTGCGTATTCACACAAATCGGCCAGGCATCGATGTTCGCCAGTTCCTTGAAGAGCATGACCTTGCCTTCCATAACCGGGAGCGCCGCCTCAGGACCGAGGTTGCCCAGGCCCAACACGGCAGACCCGTCTGAGATGACGGCGACGCTATTGCTCTTGCTTGTAAAGGTGTACACTTTCGACTTGTCCTTCGCGATGGCTTGAGCCACACGACCGACTCCCGGCGTATACACCATGGACAGCACATTTCTCGTGCCGATCGGGAACTTGCTCGCCACCCGAATTTTGCCTCCAAGATGGAGGAGGAAAATACGATCGGATGCCGAGAGCACGACGACGTCGGGCAACTCCCCCAAACGAGCGACCACTCTTTCGCCGTGCGCCTCGTTCTGGACGTCGAAGGTGATATCTCGAACCATGCGCGTCTTTGTCGCCGACACGAGATCGACGGCACCGAGGTTTGCCTGTTCCTCCGCCAACAGCGCCGCGACCGTGGCAAAGATGCCCGGTTTATTCGCAAGTTCCAGTCGGACGGTCAACCGGTAATTGGAGTAGGGGCCGATATCTCTCAATTAGTTTTCCTCCCCGTCTAGAGTACCACAACTACTCACCGCGGCCAGAAGAACCGGAAGAAAATGGAAGTCACGGCGAAGCTTACGCTTCTCCTCAACTCCGTTGACGCTGTTGTCATCACGATGCTAGGTTGATTTCATGTCTTCCCCTTCTAAGAGACAACGGCCTAATCGACTTATTGATGAAACCAGCCCCTACCTGCTTCAACATGCCTACAACCCGGTAGATTGGTACCCTTGGGGACCCGAAGCCTTGCAATCGGCAAAAAACCGGAATCGCCCCATCTTGCTCTCGATCGGCTATTCCGCCTGCCACTGGTGCCATGTCATGGAACGGGAATCCTTTGAGAACGAGGCCATTGCAGAGCTCATGAATCGATGGTTCGTCTGCATTAAAGTAGACCGGGAGGAGCGGCCTGATCTCGACGACATTTACATGGCGGCCACGGTCGCGATGAACAATGGTCACGGCGGTTGGCCGATGACGGTGTTTCTGACGCCCGATCAAGAGCCGTTTTTTGCGGGCACGTATTTTCCTCCTGAAGACCGGTGGGGACGGCCCGGATTCGGCACCGTCCTGAAGAAAATCGCGGACTACTGGGACTCAAGTCCCTCGGAAGTCCGGGATCAGGCCAAGGAGCTGACGGCCCAATTACAAGGTTCAAGACAACTCCCCTCCCCCATCTCGATCAGTGAATCGGTGCTTGAGGAAGCGGTCGCCCAATTCAAAGACGATTTCGACGAAACCCATGGCGGGTTCGGCACAGCCCCCAAGTTTCCCCCCGCCATGGGATTGTCGTTCTTACTCCGAAGTCACCGACGTTCGGGTGATCCCCACACGCTCGCGATAGTCACCAAGACTCTCGACATGATGGCTGCCGGCGGAATCTACGACCACATCGGCGGCGGCTTTGCACGCTATTCGACCGACGCGCGTTGGCTGGTGCCGCATTTCGAGAAAATGCTTTATGACAACGCGCTTCTGGCACGCGTGTATGTTGAGGCTTATCAAGTCACCAAGAACCCTCTGTATCGGCAGGTGGCCACGGAGGTCCTCGACTATGTGCGCCGGGAGATGACCGGACCGGAAGGCGGCTTTTACTCATCGACGGATGCCGATTCCGAAGGAGTCGAAGGAAAGTTCTTCGTCTGGACCCCCACCGAGGTGGGACGCGTGCTCCAGAACGATGAAGAAGCGCAGCAATTCTGCGCACTCTACGACATCACGGAAGCAGGCAACTGGGAGCACAAGAGTATCCCCAATCGCCTTCGTCCACTCGAAGACGTAGCCCGGCAGCTGAATCTGACGGCGGACGAATTGATGGCGCTCGCGTCCCGTGCCAAGCCCCTGCTGTATGAAGCACGTCGGCGGCGCATTCCTCCGGGTCTGGATGATAAGGTCATCACCGCTTGGAACGGCATGATGCTGTCGGCCATGGCTGAAGCGGCCCGTGTGTTCGGATCCGCCGGCTATCTTGAGAGCGCTCAGCGGGCGGCCGACTTTCTCTTGCGCAACCATGCGAAACCGGACGGTCGCCTACTGCGCACATCACGCGGCGATCGCGCCCATCTCGACGCCTATCTTGAAGACTATGCCTACTTGACCGAAGGCCTGGTGGATCTTTATGAAGCGGGCTCGGCTGAATCATATCTCCAGACAGCCGGTCGGCTGGCGGAATACCTGATCAGCGACTTCATGGATCCGGACCGGGGCGGGTTTTTCACGACCGCGAAACACCATGAATCCCTCATTCTCCGACACCGCGACGGGATGGACGGAGCCACGCCAAGCGCCAATGCCGTCGCAGCTTCGGCACTGGCCCGACTGTCTTTTCATTTCGATCGCGAAGATTGGCGCCGCGCAGCGGTCGCCGCCTTACGCGCCTACGGCCGCCAAATGACCCGTTACCCCCGTGCGTTCGCGAAGAGTCTCGCCGTGGTGGATTTTCTGACCGAAGGACCGGTGGAACTGGCCATCGTGAGTGATGCGTCGCGAAATGACGTCCGCGCCATCCGTGATGCAGTCGCGCACTGTTACCTTCCCAACCGTGTCGTGGCGACCGGATCTCCGGATCGAACATCTTCTCATCCCCTTTTGAAGGACAGGCCGGCCGTTTCTGGAAAGCCGACACTCTACATCTGTCGCAATTATACGTGTCGGCAACCGATCACCGATCCCCGTTCCGTCGCAGAGGCGCTGCAGACAGACCATCTCGCTTCGGCGGATCGTGCCACCGAAACCAGACTGCTGCGAGGCGCCAGCCTCTCCGGACGCGCAACAGCCCAAGGCACGGCCGCCTATGCTTCTCGTGCGATGGCACGGGACGGAGAAATGGGCTTGGCAAACGGGTTTGCGGTGCTCGGGAGGACAGGCTTGACCGTGACACGGGTGGGGTTTGGAACATACCGCGTCGATATGCAGAATTCCGACCACCGTGACGCGCTGAAACAGGCGTTGCGGACATCATGCAATCTCGTCGATACCTCGACGAATTACACGGATGGCGACAGTGAACGGTTGGTGGGTTCCGTGCTGGCGGAGCTGGTTGCGTCGGGCGAGGTTCGCCGAGAGGAAATCGTCGTCGTTTCGAAAATCGGGTATATTCAAGGACGGAATCTTAAACTAGCCGAGGCCAAGGAAAAATCGGGTCGTCCTTACCCTGAGCTGGTGAAGTACGGGGACGGCATTTGGCATTGCATTCATCCGGAATTCTTGGCGGACCAGTTGACGTTGTCCCTCGATCGTCTCGGACTGGCCGCCCTCGACATCTGCCTGCTGCATAATCCCGAATATTTTCTCTTGGAAGCCGCGCATCGTGGAGAAGCAGACCTGACGAAACTTCGTGACGACTTCTATGCGCGACTCGAACGGGCGTTCGCCTACTTCGAAACGCAAGTGAGTGCCGGGCGGCTGCAATATTATGGAGTCTCATCCAACACGGTCATGTCTTCGGCTGATGCTCCGGAAGCAACCTCTCTGTCGCGGATGATCCAAGCAGCCGATGCTGCCGCCAGATCTGTCGGCGTTTCGACCCATCACTTTCAGGTTCTTCAATGTCCGATGAATCTGTTTGAGTCGGGAGCCGCCTTCACCATCAATACCGGCCGAGCCGGTTCACAGGCCGTCCTTGAATACGCAAGGCAGAACAATATAGCGGTCTTGGTGAATAGGCCTTTGAATGCTATGTTGTCTCAAAAGAAGATGTTGCGCCTCGCAGATCTCCCGCTGGAAGACGAGACCGTTGATATTGATCGCCAGCTGAGCACGGTACGCAACCTCGAACAGGAATACCGGAACTCGATTGCACCAGGCATTGAACAGGCCGGTCCAGGGACGACGGCACCGGGCGAATTCTTTGATTGGGCTTCCGAGTTACAGCGCATAGGTCCGCAGATTCAGGGGTTAGAACAGTGGGAACAGATTGAGCACCATATGGTCGCTCCGCAAATCAACCAGGTCTTGCAACTCCTTTCACACCGGCTTTCCGGAGACGTAGCCGAGCAGTGGGATCGCTGGCGGCAGCGCTACATTCCTGAGCTGTTGAAGCTGCTGCGCGGATTCCGGCGAGAAGCGACGTTGAAAAGCCGGGCCCAAACAGAGCGCATCATACGAACGATCGACCCTCTCTTGCCGGCGTCACACCGCACCGCTTCACTATCCCAAAAAATGTTGTGGCTTCTCGCGAGTACGCCGGGCGTCACCTGTGTCTTGAACGGCATGCGAACACCGACATACGTTGCGGATGCCTTAAGTATCTTAAAGTGGGAATCGATCACAGATACCCGGCCGATCTATGACGAGGCCATGACGCTTCCTCGGTAACAATCGGCTTGTCCTTTTGTCCTTCACTCGGAGGAGGATCTATGAGGCAGGTGCGCGGCATCACAGCGTCGAGCACGTTGGTCATCACCGCTCTCCTCGTACAGGGTTGCGCAATCAAATGGTGGTGGGGATCGGACGCCGGACAAGAGGGGCTGGCTCAAGAAGAACTGATCAAGGAAGCTGCAATCAAAGAAATTCCTCCTGATGACAGACAACTCATCGACTCGAGATCAACCCCGGCCATGCGGGCGGAACTCTCGTCTCGAAACGCCACAGGCTTGGCCCATGGGACATTGAGCGACATCCTGTTCGACCTCGATCAAGACACGCTCCAGATGGAGGCCATGCGGGCCTTGGAGTTCAATGCGAAGGAGCTTCGGCATGGTAGGGTAACCCATCTCGTCTTGGAAGGGCGTGGCGACGAGTTCGGCACCTCCGCTTATAACCTCGTGCTGGGCGAGCGCCGAGCGCGGAACGTGAAATCCTACCTTCATGAATTGGGACTCTCCATCGATGTTACGACCACAAGTTATGGAAAAGACCGGCCTTTGTGTTTTGAGCATTCCGGCGATTGCAGGCAGAAAAATCGGAGCGTCCATTTCGTCGTCCAATAAAACTTCAATCCTATTCCGCTGCAGCTCTCCACCGATCGGATGCATGTAACGCAGAGTTCACACCTGATTGTTGACAGCCGCCGACTCTTTCATTAAGGTCCATCGATTGTCCAATTGCGGGGACTTTTGTGTCCAAGCTTGCCGTCATCGACATCGGAACGAATAGCATTCATATGGTGCTGGCTGAAATTCTCCCTGACGCCAGTTTCAAGATTCTCGACCGTTTCAAAGACATGACCCGGCTGGGCAACGGCGTGTTCGCCACCAAGCGGCTTTCGGACGAGGCGATGATCCGGGCGCTGGAAGTCCTTAAAACGTTGGTTACCCTCGCGCGCAACAAGGGATTCGAACGTATCGTGGCCGTGGCTACCAGTGCTGTGCGCGAGGCACAAAACGGCGGTGATTTTGTCGCATTGATCATGGAACACACCGGGTTGAAGGTGCGTGTGATCAGCGGGACGGAAGAAGCCAGACTCATCTTCTTAGGGGTCAAGCACAGCATCGCTCTCCCGGACGGCCCGTCGCTCGTGGTGGATATCGGGGGAGGCTCCGTAGAATTGATCGTGGGAAATCGGGAAGGTTTGCTGCACGGCCACAGTCTTAAACTTGGTGCAATCCGCTTAGCTGAGCAATACCTTCCCAAGACCCCACCCTCGGAATCGATGATGCACGCCCTGAACAATGCCGTCCTCAGTCATCTGCGCGATGCGCTGGGGTCATTTAAGATCAAGAGGTTTCAGTCACTGGTCGCCACTTCCGGTATGGCCGGAAATCTCGGTGAGATCATCCATCTCCGTCAGACCGGACGTCCCTTGCCACAGCACAATCTCGCTACGATTCTCCTGAGGGATATTCGGTCTCTTGAAGCGGAATTGGCGAAGTCATCGGTAAAGGCGCGTTTGGCGATTCCGGGTCTAGACGCGAAGCGCGTCGATACGCTGCTGCCGGCTGCGGTGGTCCTCCGATGCCTTTTGGAGCTATCGAACCTCAGTGAAATCACGCTCTGCGACAAAGCCATTCGAGAGGGTGTGATCTATGATTTCATTGTACGGCACCGAGAAGGCCTCAAAGCCGAAAATGATATTCCCGACGTTCGTCGTCGCAACGTGATTGGTTTGGCGCGACGTTGCCAAGCACCGGAGGTTCATTCACTGCATGTGGCGAGCTTGGCACTCAGCTTGTTCGATCAAACCAAGAGAGAGCATCGCTTAGGACATCAGGAGCGCGCCTGGCTGGAGTACGCGGCCATTCTGCATGATGTCGGATATCTCATCAACCCGAGGCAACATCACAAACATGCGTACTACCTCATCAAACATAGCGACTTGAGCGGATTCACGGCTGAGGAAATCGATGTGATAGCCAACATCGCCCGCTACCACCGACGGGCTCTGCCGTCGCTGAAACACGAAGCATTCGACTATCTGACACCCCGCTTGCAGCGTGTCACCAAAATCCTCGCCTCGTTGCTGCGGATAGCCGACGGACTCGATCGGACCCATTTCTCTCTTGTTCAAGCCTTGAAGGTAAAGTTCGGGAAACAGATTACAATTGAAGTTCATCTGAAAGGGGACGCGGAGATGGAATTATGGGCAGCCAAGAGCAGAGCCGACTTGTTCGAACAGGTAATCCGCCGACGTATTCAGTTCTCCGGAGTCTTGCGGGAAACCGAGCCGTCATGACCGAACCGCATGTACTCAAGACAGCCCCCCATCCTCATCCCGGGAAGTTGATCATCGTCGAAGGCATTGATGGATCAGGCAAGAGTACTCAGTTGCAACTGCTGCATAAGTGGCTTGAGTCCAAGGGCCACAAAGTCTTCTTTACTGAATGGAATTCTTCGGATCTCGTAAAAGAGACCACCAAACGGGGCAAGAAATCGAAGAGCCTCACCCCGACAACGTTCAGCTTGCTGCATGCCACGGACTTTGCCAGCAGACTCTATCATCAAATCCTCCCTCCGTTGAAGGCCGGAATGATCGTCTTGGCCGACCGATATATGTATACGGCGTTTGCACGCGACGTGGTACGCGGGGTCGCGAACGAGTGGGTTCGAAAACTCTATGCCTTCGCCATCAGACCCGATATGGCGTTTTATTTCAATGTCCCGATTGAAATCGCCATTTCGCGGCTTTCCAGAGGGACACGCGGTCACTTCAAGTACTATGAAGCCGGCATGGATATGAATCTGAGCCCGGACATCACGGAAAGTTTCAGGATCTTTCAATCACGGATTCTCGCGGAGTACGACAAGATCGTCGAAGAATGCGGTCTGCTGACGATGGATGCGACCCAAGATATCGAGACGCAACAGGAACACATGCGGGCGCTGGTAGAAGACGCGCTCCGCGGCTATAAACCACGAAGAGGCACCTATGGGAGACGCACGCTTTTTTGGAGACGGTTTGAAGTATCTCGATCCGAGTGACCTTAAAGGCAAGCTGATCGCCATCGAGGGAACCGACGGAGTCGGCCGATCGACTCACATCGAGATGCTGCAGGAGTGGCTGGAGGTCCAAGGGTACGGGGTGATGACGACCGGCTGGACACGTTCAAATCTCATGTCCAAGACCATCGAAATGGCCAAGGCCGGCAATATCCTGGATCGTTGGTCGCTCAGTCTACTGTATGCGACGGATTTCGCCGATCGCCTCGAACATCAGATTATTCCGGCTCTCCGATCCGGATTCGTCGTGCTGGCGGATCGGTATATCTACACGGCTTTCGCACGCGATTTTGTGCGGAGCGCGGATCGCAAATGGATCCGTGACGTGTTCGGATTTGCCTTGATTCCAAACCTGGTCTGTTACCTACGTATCGATGTCGAAACCCTGGCGCTCCGAGTCATCGAGACCACCGGAATGAACTACTGGGAATCCGGAATGGACCTCCGTCTCGGAGGAGACCTTTACGATAGTTTCAAGAAATATCAATCGCTGCTGATCGAAGAATTCGACAAAATGGCGATGGAATTTCGCTTCAATGTCGTCGATGCACGAAAGTCTCCCGAAGAGATCCAGGACGAGCTTCGAGGATATATTCTCCCGGTTCTACAGAACCACAAACCTAAGGCCGAAGCATCCCACTCCTAGGGCCGTTCAATCCGTTTCTTGCCATATGCCCGCTTACCGAGTGCCCGTAACTGCATGGGTTGAAACCACCAGCTCAGCCGCCCTCGGCCTGGCTGCAAAACGCCCTCTGATTCGATACGAGCCGCACCGGCTTTCTTGAGTGGAAAGTTAGGAAGAGCTTTTCCGCAGAGCAGCACACCCGCGAGTTCGCCGAGCAGGGGCTCATGCCCCACACAAACAACCACTGCATCCGTGGGGAGCATACGGAACAATCCGATCACCCGCTCAGGCTTTGATCCGACAGCTAATTCGTCCCGTGCCTCGACCTTCAAGACGGGACAGATGACCGTACGAAGCAGCTTCGCTGTGTCATAAGCCCGTACGAATGGGCTCGTAAACAGATGGGTCGGCATACAGTCAAGTGCGGCCAACCCTTGGGCAACCTGCCGAGCACGTCTCTTTCCCTTCTCCGTGAGTGGGCGATTTTCCTCCGCTCCTTCCCATTCGTCAGGCTCTACGGCAATTCCGTGACGAACCAGCACACAAACCATACCCACCTCTTTATCTGATAGGACAGGAGCCTACCACAGAAACCCCTTGCAATTAACAGAAGTTTTACGTGGAGGTGACAATTTTGGAACGGTCCTTCGATACCTTCACATCAGGTCGGAAGGGGGTAACGATATTCTTTCACCATGACGTGTACGATTATGGAGGATTGCCATGACTCAGCAGGCTTCGCAAAAATTGCTGGCCATCGTTCAAGAGCGGCGACAGATCCGACTTGAGGAACTTCTGTCCTATCTTCCCGAGTTAACTTGGAATCAAGTGTTCTCGGTCGTTGATGAACTCAGTCGACGAGAATTGATCTGCCTGCATCGGCGAGGATTCGACTACGAATTGCGAGCAGCTTTCCCGCTTAGCGGCTGCCCTACTAGCTCTTTTTCGTAGTGAGTGCTGGGCGGCGAGAGCTGAGCCGCTCAATACGTTCAGCCACATCGCGATATGCCGCATCCTCTCGCCTGATCCAGCGGTAGGCTTCCAACGTTTCCGCAACACGCCCCAATGATTCCAACGTGCGCCCCAGGACATAGAGTATCTGAACGGTTTCCTTTGACGACGCCGGTGTGGCCTTAAGTGCCTTCTGAAAAGCCGTGATGGCGTCCTCGCAGCGACCGGACAATTTATAACAAAGTCCCATTTGAGCATAGGCCTTGACGGAGAAGGAAAGGTCCGCTGCCGCCATCTCGAATTGGTCGATTGCGGACTTGTGCAGTCCGGCTTTTTTCAGCGCGATCCCCCGCTCATAGCGCTCTGCAGGGCTCACTTCGAGGTCGGACGAGCCCTTGACCGAATCGGACATGTTCGCTTGACTCCTCACCACCACCGACAGCACTCGTAAATCAAAGCAGAAATCGCATCGTTTAGGTAGAAAGAAAAGAAAAACCACATCATGCGGCCCGAAGATCGCACTACGCCGTACCATGTCAGGCTGTCTACCGGCGACCACTCCGACCGCCGCTGAGATGGGAAAAGACCGAGAGGTATAAGCCTGTCTACGGCGGGCTGCCGATGAGAATACGTCGGATATCACTTACCACGCTGCCGAACCACGAGCGATGGTCCGAGGAAGATTGTCCCTTGTCACTGGAGTGCTTTGGGATCTGTTGCAATTCTTGTAAGCGATGTGCGACATCTCTAAATGTCGGAGTTATATGAATGATTTGATGGTAGGCCGCTAGCGCTTGGCTGGCTTTCCCCAGGGATTCTAAAGTACGACCCAATACATAGAGCACGTCCAGCCTCTCTTGCTGCTGCGCCGTGGGGTCATCCAGAGCGGTACGGAACGCCTGTATCGCAGCATGGTGCTCTCTGACTTTGGCGTAACACAGTCCGACCTGTGAATAGGCTTTGAACCACATTGACTTGTCCCTTGCCGCCGAATGAAACAAGTCCACTGCCTCTTTCAATCGCCCCTCCTCCTTCAGCGCCATCCCCTTCGCATAGTCTTCCTGTGGAGTGCTCACCAAACACCCATCCGACGAACCTGTGGGTGTCGCGTCGGGCTGAAGATTGGGGATAGGATCATCCGGTTCCTCTGCATCCTCCGGCAAGGTCGCCAGATCGCCCAATTCTTCTTTCGCGGCAAGGGGAAGGATTCCTCCCTTGCTTCGATCAAGGGCCGCTTGAGCGACCAGCTTGGAGGTAATGATTCTTGCTTGCTCGGCGTACCCGTAGGTCAACGCGATATCTGCTACCTGATTGATCAGTCGCGGGTTTCCTCGACTCAATCGATGTACCAATGCACAGGCCTTGTTCGTAAAGAGAGACGGCTGCCCACCGGCGACTCGTATTCGATGACGAATACAGTTGGCGGTATCGATTTCAGAGAGCGGTTTCAGATGATAGTCGACGACGATCCGCTGTGCGAATTGAGTCATATCGATACGTTGAAGCAACGCATGGAGATCGGGTTGGCCTGAAAGAATGATCTGCAGCTTCAAGGTCTTGTCGTCGTTCATGTTCGACAGGAGCCGGAGTTCTTCGAGCAACTCAGCCCCCAGACTTTGAGCTTCATCAATGATGAGAATGACCCGTCGCAAACGTTTCGACTCTTGAGACAGAAACTCTGAAAAGATATGGTAGGCTTCGATCGGGTCTAGGCGCTTGGTGCATAACCCCAGGGACAACAGAATCCATGGCAGAAGCTGGTCGATATCGTAGCGGGCATTGGTGACCAGCCCGATTTTATGCCTGCCTCCATGCTCAGCGATAAGCTTCTGCAGGAGGGAGGTCTTCCCCATGCCCGGATCGCCGGTAAGCACCATGAACGGTGCCTGGGTCAGAATACCGTACTCCAGCAAACTGTAGGCGGCCTGATGCTCGGATCCATGGTAGAGAAAGCTGCTGTCAGGCAGGAGCGAGAACGGCTTAGCCTTGAACTGGTAAAATGCTTCATACATCGGTACGTCGCTCGCTGCACGACATCGCCATCTAGGTGGCCAACATAGCCGTCATCTCGGCGAGAGTCAGAGATGATCGGCCGGCCTTGTTTAATACCGTTCCAAGAACGGGACGTGAATTCTTGACCAAGGTCAGAGCCCGTCGCAGCTCTTCACCCGTTGTCTTTCCCTCCTCAACCACCATCAGAAGGGCGTCTGTGTATGGTGAAAAGGCCAAGACATCCGCCGTATGGAGCAATGGAGGGAGATCGAATATGACGACTCGGGAGGGATACCGATGCTTCAACTCCTCAACCAGGGCCACCATTTTTGGCGAGGTCAAGATCTCGGTGGAATTTGAGATTGCCCGCCCTCCCGGCAACAAGACAAACCGCCCGATGCCGGGATGAAGAAGGAGATCCTCGACAGGCTGATCGTCCAACAAATAGTCGGCGAGACCGAGACAGTCCTTCAGGCCGAACACCTGATGCACCGTGGGATCTTGAAGGTCCGAGTCCACCAAGAGCACCGTCTGAGTCGTTTCCATGGCCAGACTCACGGCCAAATTGACGGCAGTCAATGTCTTGCCCTCGCCGTAACCTGGGCTCGTTACGCCCACCACGTTCCACCCGTTCTCTCGAAGTCGCTGCGTGACCTGGGTTCGTAGAATTTTGTACGCATCGACGAACGGGCCTTTGCTATGACCCGCCATGACCCGATGTCCGCGGAGAACAGTATGCGGAATACTGAGAGATCTCGTTCGTGTATAGGTGATCGGCGGAGGCGCAGATGAGGCAGCCCGCTTCTGGCTCTCTCCGTGAGAGGAGGAGCCTTTCAGATCTTTATACAGCTCAAGCGCAGTACGAATACGATCCATATTGCTTTTCCGTTACTCCATGCCCAAGCGTCTTAACGCAGTGAACCAGAGTACATCCAAGGGGATTATAAACACATGCAATAAAACGAGAACCATCGCAAAGGCGCTTATTCCAGCCGTTTGGACCACTCGACGCCGCAACCTCGCCTCAGATACATCCGCTTCATTCGGCATAAATGGAATCACGGCCAGAGGAAAGTGCTGCGTCAAGGCGACGAGCTGATCCGGCGTCCTGATGGAATGGTCGAGCGACTCGGCCACAGCTCCTAAACCCACTCCGCCGCCGACGGCAAGGATGAAGCCAAGAAGTACGATGGCTAAACGATTCGGCTTATACGGCTTTTCCGGGAGACTGGGTGGATCGATCAAGGAGAAGCGCTCGCCCTTTCGTTGGACTTCCAAACCCTCGGCCACCTTCGCCTCTAACAACCTCGACCGAATCTCCTGATACTTCTGTCCGGAGGTATCCCGATCCCGGGTCAGAACCAGGTACTCCGGCTCGATCTCCGGCCCCTTTTCCAGGCGTGTCGCATACTCTTGCAGTCGGCGTTTGATGTCCAGACGCGTTTTTCGCAACGCCTCCAATGAAGATGTCGCGGAATTCAGCTGGGCTTGAAGATTGATATACGCCGGGTTTTCCGGACGCAGATTGATCGTCTTGCTCGGAACAGCTCTGAGTCGATGGATCTCTTGTTCAAGCGCGGAGATTTTCCTTCTGGCTTGCACGACATCGGGGTGCTCATTCCCCAATCGTTCTAGGTCGGCAGCCAACGCTGCCCGTGCATCGATGAGTCGCTTCGTGGCTTCCTCTGCATCAGGAAGTTTCCCGGTCTCTTTTTCCAACGCTTCAATCTCCTGTTTCATCTTGATCATATCGGGATGGTCAGCGGACAGATTCGCGGAGGCGCCTGCATATTCGGCGCGGAGAGCCCGCAAGCGCTCGGAGGAATCCAAAATTCGTTCGCCTGTCACGGATAAGATGGGCGTGTTCGGCTTGATCGTCGCCAACTCACCTTCGAGATACGCTTTTCGCTCTTCAAGGCTTCGGACCTGCTGGTCAACATCCATCAACTCTCGCTCGGCTTGGTTCATCAACTGCTGATTCAACGGCATCAACTCCGGAAGCGCCCCGTTGGCCCGATGTTTAAACGCCGCGATTCTTTCATCAATCTCGCTGATGTGCCGAGCAAGATTCTCGGCTTCTTGCTGAAGGAACGAGGTGGCTTCCTGGGCCTGGCGTTCACGGCTCTTCAAGTTCTCACCCAAAAACAAGCTGGTCAGTTCGTTCGCCACTTTTTGAGCCAAGTCTGGGGAGCGGTTTTGGTACGCCACGGTAAAGGCGATTGTGGCCTTGGTCGCATGCTGCGTGCGCTTGTCCACGACATCGGCACTGATCACTTCCACTTCAATGTCCTTCACGAAGCGTTTGACAATCTCTTCAATCGGACTGTTCTTCCGCTGATCTAGATAGAGACCGAACTGCTCGACCACTTTCCAAAGCGTCGTGCGACTCATCACCTGTTGCTTAATGGTCTCGATCCGTTGATCGGCGTAACTGGTGATGGTTGATCGCACGAGGTCGGTGGGGATCTCCTGCTCCTCAATTAAGATGGTTGCGGTCGACTTATAGGTCGGCGGCCAGAGAAATGCCAAAGTCAGAGATATCGCCAATAAGCCCAGGGCAGTCAGGAGGATAGGTTTACGACGTCGGTGAAACGCCGCAATGTAGTCCTTCAAACCCATGGTAGGACCGGATGCCTGGAGCGGGGCGTGCGTCTGAGTCATAGTCTTAATAAGCAAACGAAAGTTTTGGTGGAAAGTACGTCACCATGAACGTCATCGCATGGGACTGGGCTGTACCCGCCGCGGCGTCCACGTCGCGCCATCGGTACATGTACGACATTTCTGCCTGCCACCATTCGAGAAACCTCCATGATAGCCTCGGCGTCAGGCTGATATAGCTGCTGTCAGGAAACGCCCCACCGATGATCGCCTGTGTCTTGCCTGAGGTAAGGACGCCTACCACATTGAGCGAACAGGCCAGCGTTTCTGAGATGTCGTATGAACCGGATAGTTCTCCTCGATCGGTCTGGATGAGCAATCCGAATCCACTTGGTACAAGGTCCCGCGCAAAGGACATTTGCAGAGCCGCCCGTTCAAATTTCTTCGTCATCCTCGCTCCCGCCAACCACACCGTATCGCGAGCCGCGATGTCACCACCCTGGGTCTGTGATGTAGAAGACAAGAATCTGGGGCCGCCGTAGACGGTGCCCGTCAGCGATTCATCGAAGGCATGCGTGTAGCTTATGTTGATCCCAGGGAAATCGGCTCGAAATCCAAACAGGGAATCAGTCGTGCGGAAGTGAACATACAACCCTGATAATTGCATCTGGTCCCGCTCAGTCAGTTGATAGAGAAACCCACCAGACCCTCCTGCCACTCGATGGTCGACTAACCTGCTACTGTCATACGTAGTGTTTGAAAACTGGATGCTTGACTGAACCGACAGTTTTTCCGTCAAACGCCTGTTCCATGAAGGATTCGCCGTCCATTGATTACGTTGGGTAAATTGGAGGACGACTCCGGTCTCCTGCAATTCACTGAGCAGTGTATTGTCACGAACGAATCCACCTGAGAAGCCGAGGAGATCTTTTTCGGTCTTATACTGTACAGACAACGGAGCAAAGGCATTCGTAAATTGTCTCTCCTCCCCACCGAAATATCCGACGATATCCGCCGCAATCCTGCTACTGACCTCAAGGCGCTCGGTCTTGCCGGCTAACTCTGCCGAAGGCGTAACCCAATAGCCGTAGGTTTCGTCGTGAGGCAACGGGGTCAAGAGCAAGTTGCTGTTATAAATACCTTTAACTCCGACTGACGGCGAGAGTGACCACTCGGCTGCCTCGTTTTGTGATCCAACGTCAAATGCAACGATCAGCCCCGCCAAAAGAAAGCGGACGGTACTCCTTCGGCTCACAATCAGGCATCTCCGCCCGCAGCTGCGTGGCATGACCGCGACAGTCAGGGCACCATGACGACGTCACCGCGCTGGAGCATGATATTCTGCTCCAAGTCCCTACCTTTCCGAACATCTCCATAGCGAAAAGGAATGGCATGTTGTTCTCCTCTCACCCGCCGCATCACCTTGATGTCGTTCTCCGCAGCAAACGGAGTAAGTCCGCCGGCAAGGCTGAGGGCCTGCAGCACGTCGGTGTAATGGCCGATCAAGTACTCACCCGGCTTATTCACTCGCCCGACGACGTAGACCTTGTAGCTGACGACTTTTGTGATTGCCACGGAAACATTGGGGTTCGGGATATATTTGGTCAGCCGCTTCACGAGGTCGCCACGAATCTCCTCGACCGTTCGATCTTCGGCCTGAATATCGCCCACGAGGGGAAACGAAAACATCCCGTCCGGACGGACGACGACTTCTCGCGTCAGCTGTTCATCCTTCCACACCGACACAAGCATGATATCCTCTGCACCGAGACGGTACCCCGGATCGACTTGCGAGAGCAGTCCGGCTGTCATGACCTCGCCAGCCAGAACGTGCGAGTGAGGTACCGTTATCGCAGTCACTATGAGCAGCACGCATATCACCGGCTGAAAAGAACGAGACATGGAATACCCTTACCCCCTTATCTGTGCGAGGATTTGCTCTGCCTCCTGTCGTCCTTCAAACGAATCTGATGTCTTGAGTGCCTTTGAGAGATACGTACGAGCCTCCGTTCCTTTACCGGACTGAAAGAATGCTACCCCAAGATGATAGTTCAGGACCGGAACCTCCGGTGCTTTGGCGACGGCATCTTTCATCAACCGAATCGCTTCTTCCTGTTGACCCATTTTGAACCGCACCCAGCCGAGAGTGTCGATAAAGAGAGGATGCGGGGCCTCCTTTTCAAAATCCCGACTCAGCGCGAAGGCTTTTTGCAAACTAGATGGATCACTCCTGTGGTCAACGAGCAAGACGGCCAGATTATTCGCGGCCAGCAGGTTCCGAGGATTCAGCCGTAGCGTCGTCTCGTATGCCTCCATAGCAAGATCGGTCAGCCCCTGCTCGGCATGCGCAGTGGCCAAGAGCATGTATAATTCCTCGCTATCTGGATTGATCTTGATGCCCTCTTGTAGAACCTGTACGGCCGCATCCGGTTTCTTCCGTGACATTGACAAGGTCGCCCAATTAAGCCAAGGCGTGATCCACTTGGGATTCAGTCTCACCGCTTCGCGATAGTGAAGTACCGCCGCGTCGTGCGCTCCGGAGAGAGACAATATTTCTCCCAGCAATCCATGGGCGAAGGGATGGTCTGAATAAGTCGCAAGGAGCGTTTCCAAACGTGCCTGCGATCGGGCCTTGTGGCCTTGAGCCATTTCAAGTTTCACGAGGGAAAAGAGAGGTTCGGGCTCGTTCGGGACTAGAGCTATCGCACGCTCATAGGCATTCATCGCGTCATTCAAACGACGTTGAGCTTCGTACAGGCGTCCTTCTGCCATCAAGGCCGTCTGACTCCCGGACTTGACGTGACGGATCCGTTCCAACGTCTGCTGCGCTCCCGACCAGTTTTTCATCACCAAGTCCAGTGTCATCAGCATGTCCAGGGCGGAAAGATCATCGGGGCGCTGTTTCAGGAGGTCATCCAGTCGAGCACGTGCCTGGTGGTAACGTCCGCTTTTACTTTCCAACACCGCGAGGGACCGTTTGGCATCGACTTGGTCGGGGTACAGAGCTACGGCCCGCTCAAAACTCTCTCTCGCCAAGTTGACATCTCCAGTGAGCTGATAGGCCTGGCCGAGGAGATAATGAACCGTTGCCAATTCCGGCTGGTCGTGTAAGACCGTGCGAAAGGCCTGAACCACGTCTTTTCCATTCCGCCTTGCCAAAGCCATTCGTCCTAAAAGAACAAGACCGTTTGAGGACCGAGGATTTTCCTTCAACACGTCCTGCAGTTGACGCTCCGATTCGATCTGCTTGCCGGCATGGAAGTCCATCTCCGCCAGCTTCACCTTTGCTTCCAGCTTGACCGACTGATCCTTATGCTCTTGAACCAACGCGGCATAGCGCTCATATGCTTTTGTGTCTTGCCCGGTCTTCTTGTAAAACGCGGCAAGGCCGAATTGAAGTTGGCTTGAATACGGCAACCGTGCCGTAGACTCCAACAATACTTGTTCGGCGGATGAAACATCTTTCCTGCTCAACAAAAAGTCGGCCAATACAAGACGGCGCTGTTCGCTGTTCGGGTCAAGCGCCACCGCGTGACGTAGAACTGCTTCCGCTTTATCGTAGGCGCCCTGTTTGACATAGAAGCGAACCAGCCTCAATCGATGATCCATGGACTCAGGCTCGGTTTCAATCATTCGACGAATGACCGTCTCCGCGCCCACAAGGTCGTTGGCCCGGATCAGAACCACATTCAAATTGTTCAGAAGGTCCAGATCTCTCGGATGAGATTCCAAAGCGCGTCGTAACGTAGCCTCGGCATCACGATATCGCCGGAGCTGGTCGTACAATGTAGCAAGAAGGATGGCGACATCCGGTTCGGTCGGAAACTCCTTCGCCAGTGCCTCTGCTTTGGAAATCGCTGAAGAAGTGGCTTCTTCTGTCATCGCCTGCGACGCAATCTTCAGTGCATGAGCTTGAGGATGCCGTGGTTCCTTCTTCAGGACGGCGTCTGCCGTTTCCCCCACACGTTCGCTCAACCTGGCTTCCAAATAGTACTTCCCCAGGGCAATCAATGCCGCGGTATGCCCTGGATCGATCCTGACGGCTTCCTGATAGAGTTGAATCGCGTTGCGCCAGTTCTTTTCCTTCTCCTCAACTCGAGCAAAGAGGACATAGGCATCCGCGTCCTTGGGGTCAATCTTCAGCACATTCCTCAAGGCCACCCTCGCCTTGGAGTAATTCGCCGCCTCTATGTACTCATTGGCTCGCGCAAAATACTTCGCCTTTCTTTCTTCGGGACCGCCACACGATGTCCATACGGCCGCCGACAGAAGAACGATGGCAATCCTCATACGCGTACTGGGAGTCCGGGTACATCCGTTGTGTTGAAAAGGCGTGGTTGTCATGGGGCTAGGTTATTACGTAACTTGCCTTGCTACAACAAAATCCGAATTCCGAGTCCGAAAAGAATCCAGAGCGAGACGAGTCCCAACTGCCGGACACGGCTGGAAAATGCATGGAGCAGTAATTCGAATGAAAAAAAGAGCACCATCAACTTGGCGGCAAAGACACCCAAATGTGAAATATCGGCGCTGACCTCCGGAAGCAGGGGGAACGTGACGGCCATAAATACCATTAAATAGTCGAGCGGGGTCGTCTGAAACCGGCTCTCCTTATTGAAACGAAGACTCAACAGCACCATGACGGCGACGATGACGAAAAATACGTTGTGGGCCATTGCGACAGCGGACACGGTACCCGGTCGAGACCCGTCGCAGACGTACAACAGGAATGTGGTTCCCACGTAGAGCCCTCCGCGTACAAAGTATGGAGCAACCCGCGAAGAGCAGGAAAGGCCGATCAGGACAATCCCGAAAAGCGCGATTGACAAGTATCCCACGTCCTTAGGCACATTCGAGGGGAGGAACACCAGCGCGATCAGAAAGAGCGGGACTGCTACAGCCAGGAATTGGATCGGCAAATCGGTCAGCCATGGCCCATTCACTAACCGTGTGATGGCGGCATTCGAGATGAGATGGCCTTCACGTGAGACCGGAGTAGGAAGCAATCCCCGTCCGGCTGCAACAAAAAGCATCAGTACTGAGATGGCTAACGCAAGATAGAGAGGTAAAATGAGCTGGTCGGACTGCCATCGTAGAAGATAGGCCATCCCCAACATGCTCGCCTGTATCAGATAAATCACGGTCACTGCTTCATAATGAGTCAATCCCACTCGCAAGAGCTTATGGTGGATATGGGCCCGATCGCCGATGAACGGAGAACGTCCTTCGGCCACCCGCTGACCCGTGACACCAAGCGTGTCCAGAAACGGCAAGCCCAATAGAAATAGAGCAAGGCTCGGACTGAACGGACCGCGTGACGAATCCGTCAGCAAGACGGCAAGCACACCCATCATGAACCCCAAAAGCTGGCTGCCGCCGTCTCCCATGAATATTCTGGCCGGATAGGTGTTGTATCGCAAGAATCCCAAGAGGGCCCCAAGAAAGGGAACGCTCAGTACGAGGACGGTGGAATCACTGGATAGATAGGCCAAATAGCCAATGCCGCTGAGCGTTAAGAAGGACAATCCGCCGGCAAGTCCGTCCAATCCATCCGTCAGATTCACCGCGTTTGATACGCCGATAAGAAACACGACGGTCACGAGCATCCCGGCCCATGCCGGCGCTTCGATCTCCGGCAAGAAGGGTAGCGTGGTAAACCTGATGTCCCCGAACAAGACGACGGCAAGGGCAGCCAACAGTTGTCCAACCAGCTTCATTCGGTAGCCGAGGTCGACACGGTCGTCCCATACGCCGAACGACACAATAATCAGACAGCCCAACAGCACCGAGAATGTTGTCGAATCTCTAGCCCCCCACCAGGCAATTGAAGCGCACGCTCCGACGGCAAACGCAAGCCCCCCTACCCTCGGAACAGGATGCTCATGCACTTTTCGCTCTCCGGGTAAATCCATCACCTGGAACCGTTCGGCCACCAGCCGTAACGGAGGAATCAGTGCCATGCACAGCAGTAATGCCGTCATAGAGCTGAAAAAGAGCTCATTCATCATCGGTAGGCTCGCAAAAGATGTTCATCGTCGATCAATCCGGCACAAAACGGCTCAGCTCTTGTCTAATTTCAACCGCGAACTCCTGAAGACGTTGATCCGCCACCGCCTCCGATTCCCCAGGCCCCACAGGCGATGCCAGCCTCACCAGCGCGCCGTCGGTTCGTTGCCGAGATAAGGCATCCCACAGCAAGTACAACTTGACCAAATATTCGTCCGCGAGATATCGATCACGCTGCTTGAACCAGTACAGGACGATCTGCTTCTGATCACCTTTTTGAATGACGGCACGGTTCACCATGACCGGTTGCCGCCTGACTCCCGACGACGGCAATTCTTTATGAGTCATGGAGGCTATCTCCCAGCCGCCACCGGGAAGACAACTCTGCGGCGAATGGGCCGACTGTCCTTTCCGCTGTGAACGATAGTACGCCGCATAGAAATTGACAGGCCGCTCATTTTGCCATCGGTAATCGGCCAGCACGTAATCGTCGAACCGCAGTGCGTCGATGTATTGCTGCTCGAGCGGAAAAGGCTGCCCTACCCATCCGTTGATTTGCATCGGGAAATCGATGAACGGCGCTCGCGGGGGAGGCGTCTCCTCACGATCCATGAATACCGTCGAAAGAAGCGTGAATGGCGCGAACAAAGCCACACTGCACAGATAGGCAGGACTCGGAGAGAACATCCTCCTCGGTGGAATGTTGAGCCCGACTTCATGGTGGGTTTCTACATCCTGATCTCTCCAGGTCAGGCACTCAGACCAAGATTTCTTCGACACAGGGCCCAGCTTTCCTAAGAGCGCGACTTCCATGATCAGCAGCCCGAAACTCACCATGAAAATGACCCAGCCCTCGAAGAGATGGTAGAAGCCTTCTGCAGCGCCCTTTCCATAAAATTCGACCAACACTCCGATCATGCCGATCCGGAAACCATTCAGCATGATCGAGATCGGAATCGAAGAGAGGACGAGCACCACTCGTTTCCACATCCTGTCTTTGAACAAGTACGCGCAGAGCAGCGCAAGGGACGTGAGTGGAAGAAGGTATCGAATCCCGCTACAAGCTTCGACGACCTGAAGTTGCACCGGCCCTAAATCGATGACGTTACCCTCACGGAACGCCATGACACCAACCAACTGCAAACAACCAACGCCGAGGGATGACGACCACAACTGCAGCTGACTCGACAGACTAGCGTAGAAGAACATCGGTAGAGGGATGGCGGTGAGCAGATACCCAAGAGGAAACGTTATGACCCGGGCCCCACGAACCCCCAGCAGCGTGATGGCCAACCCGACCAGTACCACCCACAAGGAGACATGAAGGATGACAAACAGTGTGGACAATTCCCCGACCACATAAAGAACAAGCCCCGACGCAATGACAGCAAGACCCCACCACGACTTCTCTTTCGCTACCTGAGTGAGACGATGCCGGTATTGCCAGATCAAATAT
>DATIGP010000039.1:0-3501 GCA_035454625.1 Nitrospira sp. | reverse complement strand
TGTCATCGGCGGGGACCTGGTCAAGATTATTGGGTGTCAGCAAAATAGTCTTGAGGTTGCCGTGGCGTTCCCATTCCGATGAAAGTTTCCAATCCGGTGGAATGGGCACGCCTTTTGCGCGGCATGATTCTATGTAGTTGTCTTCGCTGATGACGCTCACTCCTTGGGCAGGAATAGGGGAGCGGGCTTCTATTCTTTCCTGCGATGATCCGACAAGCGAACAGCCCGCGAGAAACAACGTCACAACCAGGGCTGACGACTTGAGCCGTCTCACGATGGTTCCAGGATAGTGAGCTCTCATATATCGTTTCCAGTATGGATTTTCTGTCAGACTGTCTGCTTATCTATTTGTAGGGGAGGAAGTCAAGGGATCCATAACAGCTAGAGACATACAGTCTTACAAAGTCAAATCGCGAGCTGAACCAGGGGTCAATTCAGGACTGGCAGCCTCTAGCGCGCTGAGGGCCTCAGCTCCCTCTGCCCGCAGACCCTCTAAATCCGCCGGCTGGGTGACCATACGCGTGGCATCCTCGATCACCAAACGAATGTGCTTAGCGGCTGCGGCGCGCCGATCTTTACTGAATGTGCTGCTGCCGACGTTCTTGAGGAGCCGGACCAGACCCCGGGCGACAGCCGGCTCTTTAGCTCCGAACCGCCGGATCTGCTCTGTGCCAAGTCGCAAGTAGTCGGAGAACGTAGGGAACGGTATAGTCACGCGCACCGTGTCATGTTCGTCACGGTAGAGTCGGTCGCCCAGCCGTCGGCGAGACAGAACGCAGAGGACCACCGCCAAGTGATGCAATGCTTGGGTCGCCGTGTAGGGATCGTTGATTGCTGGAGATAGCGCCCTGTTCCCGATATCAACCAAGCGACGAATGCCGAAAGGAACATCGAGCAGCATTGTACGCTCGAAACCGACCTGGATGGAGTGTCCAAGTGCTTCCCGGAGGACAGCTTCGGCCGGTGCATGATCGGCCGATCTCTGCCAAGCCCAGGCGATCGGCGTTCCGGCGATGACATGGTCTCCTACCATCCTGATGAGCCGAATCACCACATCGTGCCTCGCCGCAGCTTGGACGAGTAATTCAGGTTCGACATCTTGGATATAGCCGGACTCTTCAGACAGAAGCGTGATGGCCCATGCCGGTGGGTCCGGGCAGCGATCCTCGGGGTCCTCGCCGCCAGGACGATCAGGATAAAGGTTGTCGATAACTTCTAGAGTTTCCCGCACAATCATATTCATGATCGTGTCGATCTGAATCGAGGAGGAAAGGTGATGGATGAAGTAGATCAGCACGCCCAAGCTTGCCAGCGCCAGCCCCAGCGATCCTGAGACCGCCAAACGTGGCATGAACGCCGCCTCATCAGGATTTTGGACGCCTACAGTGTGTAACCCAGCCGTGCTGTAAGCAAAGGCGCCTACGAAGACGCTCAGGACGAACTGCGTCCCTCGATCACGCATGAAATTCCGCAGCAGCCGTGGTGAGTACTGGCCCGATGCGATCTGCAAAGCGATGATCGTGAGTGCGAACACAAGCCCGGTTACCGTGATCATCGTGGACGACACGACGATCAGCATTTGGCGTGCATCTGCCGGCGTGCCCTGGAAGACCAGCCATCGCAAAGGTGAAGTCTCGCCGATTGACACATGAGACAACACCGCTCCGGCGACAAGAAACACCACGACGGACACGGTGGGCATAACCCAGAGTGCGCTGCGAAGGTGATCCCATACAATCCGACGCCGAATATGCAGGCTCATATCGCACCCTCCGAGTACATTCCTATGGGGTAAACGAGCAACACCTACAAGGCTGACACGGATAGCGATCTCGGTAGTCCATGAAGCCGAAGCTCCAGGGCCTTCTTGGAGGACGGACCAGAGGTACAGTCGGCGCTCAGTATAGCGGGGTTAATCCGCCCAAAGCAAAGTCGTTACGATCTCACTCAGAGGACGAAAAGGTGAACAACCGTGAGGACGATAAGCGGTTACGAAGATGATTCCGTCAGCGCAGCCCTTCTGGTTTTATTCATCAGCACATACAGCGTGGTCATCCCCAAGATACTGCCGAGAACCAACGGGACGGCCCAGAGCTGCCACCACGGCGCATCCGGCGAAGTTGCATAGGGGCGCGGCCAAGCGATATTGATGAACTCGAATACCGACCAGAGGAAGGCGACCGTATTGATCGGTACACCCCAGGCGCCCAACTTCAGCTCACCTAATGAGGGATCCCAACGGCCTGTGAGACGGGTGAAGAGCCCGACGCCGGTCGTCATGGCAAACATGGCGTACAGGCCGCCCGTGCCGAATGCCAGCACCGTGGCGACGGCTTCATCGTTGAGCCCGAAGAGCAATCCGAGCGTGGCCAGTAGAACCGTGAACAGCACGGCATTATGCGGAGCGCCGCCCGCGGTGACTCGGCTGAGGACGGCGGGCATACTTCCTTCGCGGGCCATGGAAAACACAATCCGGGATGTGTATTGCACCATGGAGGACCCACAAGCCAGAAACGCGATCATGACGATGGCGAGAAAAGGAGTTTCCGCCCAGGCTCCAAAGTTATCGACGATCACAGGGGTGACGGGATCGGACGCGGCGCTCGTATGGGCCAAGATGTCGCGGTTGAAGCTCAGAGTGAGCGCGGCAGAGTTAAAGAGCACGACGCTTCCCACCATACAGAGAGAGAAAAAGATTGCGCGCGGCACCATCCGTTTGGGATCGTGAGTTTCTTCGGCGATGGTCGAGCAGGCGTCGAAGCCGATGAAAGCCCAACCCGAAATGGCGAGCGCAGCCAGAAATGCGGCTGTCTGACTCGGGGCGGTTCCCGTCCCGAGATGGGCGAACAACTCGGACAGCTCATGATGCCGGAAAAAGAGAAACAGGAGCAGTGCGACACCGAATGATCCCACGATTTCCGCATAGACACCCAGGGAAATAAGAAACTTAAACACGGCGACATGAACCAGGTTGAGTACGGTGCAGATCAGCATAAATACCGCGCCCCATATCACCAGGGTGACACCTGATCCACTTGCCGACCCGAAAAATATCGCCAGCCAGACCCCGCCGGTGTAGGCGGTGGTAGTGAGCATCGCGATCGTGGAGCTGACATAGATGGCTCCGGCATATGTCCCGGTGGTGGTGCCTCCGAGCTGTCTCGCCCACTTATAAGCCCCGCCCGCGATCGGGATTTGAGAGGACAGCTCCGCGTACACCGTTGCGACGAGCAGCTGCATGACCAGACAGAGCGCCAGCGCGGAAAACCACCCTCCGCCGGTGACGACAGTCTGCACGCCGATAATGGCGTACAGTCCCGCAACGGGCGAAACAGTGGCGAATCCGATGGTGAGGCTGTTCCAGAGGCTCAGACTTCGATGAAGTGCTTTTGGAGTATTCGAAGTAGAAGCAGAGGAAACCCTCTCCGGATCTTCTTTCAATAACATGACAGACCTCTCTGCAGCAGGTCTGACTGATCCGGCACAAAAAGAACTATGGAA
>DATIGP010000038.1:0-17663 GCA_035454625.1 Nitrospira sp. | reverse complement strand
CTAAAGGAAGACCGGCTCAAAAGCGAGGAATTCAATGATGCAACGGCGGCTCCCATGGAGTTTGAGAACAGTCATGTGTATATCTCTCTGCCGGGGAAGCTGTGCCACCACTCTTGTCATGATGACATCTACTATGTATGCAGCAACCGGCGCACGTTGTTCGGGCTCTCAGATTGTTGAAATTGTGAGACCATACATTCAGCAAAGAACTCATCTCCATCCGGCTCGCCACTTCTCGCATATCTGGATTCACCTATTTTGTTCGGCATCGCATGACTTTAGTCCTTCTCTGTTATTTTCACAGCATTATAGGTTCCTAGGCTTACTGAACTGTCCTCGGTCCACCCTCCACCAAATGACCTGGCAAGCGAGACCAATGAGACACGAACCGCGGTTTCGGCTTTGACACGCTCGTCGTTCGTTGAAAGTTTGGTGCGTTGAGCATCCAGCATGGATAAATAATCACTCGCTCCCCTCTGGTATAAGGCTTCGGAGGAGCGATACGTTTTCTCTGCTGCTGTTTCGGCCTTCAATAGTTGTTCGCGGCGCTCCTTCGCGGAAGTATGGGCGACAAAGGCATTTTCCACGTCTTCCAGGGCGAGAAGGAAGGTCTTTTCGTACTTCGCCGCGACTTGATCCAGCCGCGCGTCGGCGGCAGCTATGTGAGCCCGAATGCGGCCCGCATTGAATATCGGAGCCGTGAGCCCCGCCCCCAGCACATACACGCCCTCCACCAGAGTCGGAAATCCGCTGGCGGCCAATGCGCCGATTCCACCGCTCGCCGACAGCAATATTTTTGGAAATAAATCGGCCCGCGCAGCACCAAGACTGGCCGCTGCCGCACTCACTTCGGTTTGCGCAAGGCGCAGATCAGGCCGTTGTAGTAGTAGGCTTGAAGGCAACATATTCGGGATGCCGGGCAGGTCGGAAGGAGAAGCTGTTGCGGCGATAAGCCGATGTTCAAGTTTTGCCGGAGATTCGCCCAGCAACACGCTGAGTCGATGGATCAGAGTTGTCTCTGTTGCCTTCAACCCCGGGAGGGCACTCTCGGTGCTATGGAGCAAGGTTTCCTGGCGGGAGACCTCCGCCTCGTTCGTTAACCCCGCACGATAAAAGGCCTGCAGAGTTCTGAGCCTTTCCCGCTGGATGTTGATGTTGTCGCGCAGGATCGCAGTCCGTTCCTGTGCGCCGCGTAGTTCCAGATAGTTCGTCGCCACCTGGGCTAGTAATCCCACCTGGACTCCATGCCGTTCCTCTTCCGTTCCAGCGGCTTGAGCAACTGTCGCCTCAGCTTCAAGATGCCTGGCCCCGAAAACATCCACCTCCCAGCGCGCAGCAAGACCTCCGGTGATAACATTCGCGGCGGGTGTGATCAGTTTTGCCCCCTGCTCACCTGGTACCGCGATAATCCGGTCAATCCGCTTTTCCCGGCCTCCCGACATGAAGAAATCAATACTGGGGTAGAGTGCTGATTCCGCGACAGTGATGATCGCGTTGGCCTCGCGAACGCGAGCCGTTGCGATCCTCAGATCGTGGTTGGCGGCTACTGCTTGGGTGATCAGCTCGGTCAGAAGTGGATCACGAAATCCTCGCCACCATTCTTTCAGATCAGATTGATTGTAATTATCTTGAACGAGCGGGGCATGATTCCACTCCGTGGGAGTCGATAATGGTACCCGATCACTCACACGCGTCGGTGTACAGCCCCCTAATATGATGATCGTCAGGACGACGATCGGTATTGAAGAGGGCGTCATCCCGGCAATCGCACCATTAACCATTACTGAATCCTTGGGAGACAGAACCTCATTCGACCCTGCCGACGAGGTATCGGCATGAGCTTGGTTCCGTGTGACCCGAAACCAGGCCGCATACAACGCAGGGAGGAAGAACACGGTCAGGATGGTCGCGATCGTGAGTCCGCCCATGATGGCGATAGCCTGCGGTCCGAAGAAATCGTTGCGCGACAACGGAATCATCGCCAGGATAGCTGCCGCTGCAGTCAACAGGATGGGCCGGAAACGCCGGACAGTCGATTCTACGATGGCGGTCCAGGTATCCCGGCCGGCCTTTTCGTCCTGCTCGATCTGATCCACGAGAATCACCGCATTGCGCATGATCATGCCGGCCAGGGCGATAATGCCGAGCAGGGCTACGAACCCGAAGGGAGCGCCGAACAGCAACAGGGCGAATGCGGCCCCGATCACACCCAAAGGAGCCGTGACAAACACCAGGAACGTTCGGGACAGGTTCTGTAACTGCATCATCAGCAGGATGAGCGTGGCAACGACGACCAACGGAATCCAGATCAGAATCGACTTTTGTGCGATCCAGGCGTCTTCCTTGGCGGCGCCGGTTTCAATGAAATAGCCGGCGGGCAGGCTGTTTTTGATGGGCTCGAGCTTCGGAACGATCTGCGCGGCTACATCGGGCGCCAGCATACCGTCTGCCACGTCGGCCCGCACTGAAATCGCCGGGAAGCGGTTACGGCGCCAACGGACGCCATCCTCGAATGCGGTTTCGGATTTGACCAGTTGCGCCAGCGGCATAGATTTTCCGTTGGCCGTTCGCACTGCCACATCGGGCAACTCGTCGGCGGCGCCGCGCAAGTTCTTCTGCGCCCTCCAGACGATGTCGATCAGCTTGTCGTCCTCCCGGAATTGTCCGACGGGAATTCCCGTATAGTGAGCTTGCAAGGCTTGCGACAAGCTTAAAGTCGAGACGCCGAGTGCGCGCGCCTTGTCCTGATCGAGTACGAGACGAGACGAAGGAATGCGATCGTGCCAGTCGTCGTTCACATCCACCGCGTTGGGGTTGGCGCGCACGACGTCGGCCACCCGGTCGGCGATGGTTCGAACGATCTTGGGATCTTCACCGAACACCCTGAACACGAGCGGATAGTCCATCGGCGGCCCGACATTGAGTCGCATGGCGCGTCCGCGTACTTCCGGGAAATCTGTGGCCAAAACCTGCCGGATGCGTTGCATGACCCGTTCGCGGGCCACGTTGTCACGGGTCATCACGACGAATTCGGCGAGGTTGGTATTGGCCAGTTGTTGCACGATCAGCAGGAAAAACCTCGGACTGCCGGCGCCGATATAAGCCGCGTAATTCACCACATCCTCGTCCGTGGCAAGCAGCGTCTCCATACGCTTGGCGACCGTTTCGGTTTGCGCGAAGGCACTGCCCTCCGGCAGCCACAGGTCGATGATGACTTCCGGCCGATTGGACAGCGGGAAAAACTGTTCGGGTACTTGAGTCAAAGTTGCGACGCCGACGCCGAAGAGCGCCACCGTGCCGATGATTACTGTCTTGCGATATTCCACGCAACGATCTACCCAGCGGCGCAGACGATTATAGAACGGCGTGTTAAAGAGGTCGTGGCCGGGTGTGTGCTCCTTGCCCTTGATTTTAAGCATCAGAAAACCCAGATAGGGCGTGAACACTACCGCACCGATCCACGACAGAAACAGCGAGATGGCCATCACCTGGAAAATCGATACGGTGTATTCACCGGCGGACGATCTCGCCAAGCCCACCGGCAGGAAGCCTGCGACGGTAATCAGCGTACCAGTCAACATGGGGAGGGCCGTGGCACGGTAGGCAAAAGTCGCCGCGCGCATCCGATCCCACCCTTCTTCGAGTTTGCGCGCCATCATCTCGATCGCAATCATGGCGTCGTCCACCAGAAGACCCAACCCAAGAATCAAGGCGCCCAGCGAAATGCGATGGATTTCCATGTCGAAGAGCCACATACACAGCAACGTTCCGGCCAGAACCACAGGCACGGTCAACCCGACGACGGAGCCGGTGCGAAATCCAAGACTCAAGAAGCTGACGAGCAGCACGGCCGCCAGCGCCTCGAAGAAGGTTCGCAGGAATTCGCCGATGGCCGTCTTGACCACGCGCGATTGATCGGCCACCCGTTCCACGTCGATGCCGATAGGAAGTCCCTCTTCGACTTGGCTCATGGTCACTTCCAGCGCCTTTCCCAGTTCCAGCACATCGCCTTTCTTGTGCATGGTCACGCCGAGGCCGATGGCTTCCTTGCCGTTGAATCGCATCTTGAATTCAGGCGGATCGGCGTAGCCCCGGGTCACCTTGGCGAAATCGCTGACCCTGATGGTCCGACCTTCGAGGCGTACAGCCAGGTACGACACGCTATCCACCGAGTCGAATGTACCGGTCAGTCGTATGGGGAGATTGCGCTGTGAAGAAAACACTGTCCCCGCCGGTACCATGCCATTCTGCGCTTGGAGTACTTGAGCAACCGCCGCGGCGTCCAAACCCAGTTCGGCCAGCTTTTTGTCGGAAAACTCGACGTAAATCTTTTCGTCCTGGACGCCGATGAGATCGACTTTCTCGACATCCTTGACGCGCAAGATCTGCTGTCGAGCCGAATCTGCCGCAGCTTTCAGCTCGGCGTAGCTGAAGCTTTCCCCGGAAAAGGCATAGAGGAAGCTGTAGGTATCGCCGAATTCGTCATTGAAGAAGGGGCCGACGATGCCGGGAGGCAAGCTCATGCGAATGTCACCGATCTTCTTGCGCACTTGATACCAGAGATCGGGAATCTCCTTAGCTGGCACATCTTCACGGGGTGTCACGAAAATGACCGATTCGCCGGATTTCGAGTAGCTTCGGATGAAATCCAGATTGGGCAGTTCCTGGATTTTCTTTTCCAGTCGGTCGGTCAACTGTTGCTCTGTTTCCAGCGCGGTGGCCCCAGGGTAGAGGGTTTTCACTACCATCACTCGGAACGTGAACGCCGGGTCTTCCCGCTGTCCCAGCTGGAAATAGGCGACAGTTCCACCAAGCAGCACCAGCACCATGAAAAATCCGGTGATGGAACGATGTTTGAGCGCCCACTCGCTCAGATTGAAATCCTTCATGGCTGATCCTCCTTGCTTTCCGCAACGAGGCCTTGCATGGCCGCTGCGAGCCGTTCCGGCACGCGCACAGCCTGTCCTTCAGCCAGGCGCTGGACCCCGGCACTGACGACCAATTGTCCGGGCACGACTCCCTCGACGACAATCCGCTCTCCGTCCAGTGACTCGCCCAGCTGAACCGGCACGGATCTGACCGTGCCGGCCTGCTCGTCCACCACCCATACACGCGGCCGTTCAGGCTCGTTCTGAGGTGTAAAGACCGCGGAGAGTGGAACGGCAATGCGTGATGGGGTCGTCAACGGAATCCACACCGTCGCCGTCTTACCGAGCCGTGCTTCATCCTGTCCTTCAAGCAGTGTCGCCTTGACGCGATAGGTGCGGCTGGCCGGGTCGGCCGCCGCCGCGATCTCGCGAATACGAGCCGTGATTTGTCTGTCGTCGCCGGCCCACAAGGTTACGCGAACCTTCTGATGGAGTTCGATTCCCGCGACGCGCTGCTCAGGGATATCGATACGGATTTCCTTCTCATCAAGCCGGGCCAACTTGACGATCGGCTGGCCGGCAGCCACCACCTGCCCGATCTCGGCTTCCAGCGCCGTTACTACGCCGTCCCGATCTGCCAGCAGATCGGTGTACTGTAATTGGTTGGCCGCCTGGCTCAATTGAGCCTTCAGCGCCGCGACCCGTTCCCGCGCGGTGATGTACGCAGTTTCATGCCGGTCGAACTCGGCTGGACTAATGACCCGCAGGTCCAGGAGTTCACGGTAGCGTGTCAGATCATCTCGGGAAAAATCCTGTTCGGCCCGGGCGGATTTGAGTTGAGCGTGAAGCGCGTCCGTCCCAAGTTGATAATCGTTGGAATCAAGCCTCGCCAAGCGCTGACCTTTGTGCACCAGATCTCCCACATCGACGAGGCGGTGAATCATTTTGCCCGATACCCGGAAGGCCAGGGTCGTCTCGTATCGTGCCCGTACTTCCCCGGCGAAACTCATCACCCCTGCGGCAGTCTCATCGCCGATCCGGACGACCTTCACGGGCCGTGCAACCTGCTGAGGTTGTCTGTCATGAGGGGTGCATCCCAGTGTCGTCATCAAGGCCAAAAGGAAGACACCAATGAAAAACGTGGCGATATATTCAAGGCTGAGTCGAGTAAATTTCATGATGTCCTCCTTGCGAGATTTGTCAGGGACGACACGGCTAGAAGCATTCCTGTATTTGTATATGCAAATATATGACCAAAAAAAAGCTCTACGCTGACGATACTTCCATTTTCCTTTCAGCAAGCTTTCGCAAGAGTATCGCGCCATCATCACCAAGAAACTTCTCCGTGCGAGTTTGTGCCTTTCGCCAAGACGGACCGATTTGATTCAGCAGGTCACGACCTTGGGCTGTAATTTGTACTGGGAGGCCCCGTCCGTCTTCCCCATCGTCAATCTCTTGGATCCAACCATTGGTCAGCATGATCTTCAGATTCCGGGTCAGCGTGGATGGGTCGAGGTACAGACACTTACCAATCTCGATACGCCGAATAGGGCCGGCCTTTGCCACAAGAACCATAAGATTCAGCTGGCTTGCTTTCAGGCCGAACGGGTGGAGTTCAGCATCGTAGATGCGGGTGAGCACACGATCAAGCTTTCGGGCTCGCGCCAGCAAGCAGTCACACGCGATCTGATCAATGAGACTATTGCCATGATTCATCCGTTTATGTGTTTCCATTTTTGTCATAACATAATGTTGCATATACAAATATATATTGTCAAGACAAAAGTTGGCGCAAAGAAAGAGGGGTCGAAAGTGTACTGCCACCTTAACTTGCACACAGTTTTCTTGAAAATGTTCTGCTCGCTTAAACCCCATACGGCCTATTCCCCCTTATTCTGAATGAAATTTCATAGCGGTTGTCCTCATTTCGAAAGCCATCCAAGTTAGGCCCATCCAACTTAGGATGGAGGGCCGCTGTCGATTTCCAACTGCTGCGACGACTATCATGTACACGACCCTTCACCCATCTATTATGACGAGGAGTGTGACATGAAATATCTCTGCCTGGTCTATGTCGAAGAAAAGGTCTTGAATGCCTTCCCAAATGATCAGCGAGCCACGATTTCGGAGGAAGCGATGTCGTACTGTGACAAGCTGCAGAAAGCCGGCCGGTTAGTCGCCGCTTCTCCGCTTCACCCGGTGGAAACGGCCACGACGGTACGGGTTCGGGAGGGCAAGACAACCACCACCGACGGCCCGTTCGCTGAAACCAAGGAGCAACTGGGCGGATTTTTGCTGATTGACGTTCCGGACTTGAATGACGCGATCCGTGTGGCAGCTCAGTTTCCGGCCGCCCGCTTCGGCAGCGTGGAAGTCCGTCCCGTCAAGGAACATGGCTGCGCCTGAGTCCTTCGATGAGCGATGAAGCGGCCACACCGGCGCATGACCGGGTGGCAGAAGTTTACCGCTCCGAATCGCGTCGCGTGCTGGCGACGCTGATCCGTCTGCTGGGCGATTTCGACGCCGCCGAGGAAGCGTTGCATGAAGCGTTCGCGGCGGCGGCTGAGCAGTGGCCCCGCGACGGTGTACCGGCTAATCCTCGCGCGTGGCTTGTCTCAGCCGGCCGCTTCAAGGCGATCGATTCCATGCGGCGACGTGCCCGCTACAACGCCACCCTCGACGAGCTCGCGAAACACATCGAGACCAGTACCGGCGATCCATTCGAACAAGACGATGCACATATTGCGGACGACCGCTTACGGCTGATCTTTACCTGCTGTCATCCTGCGCTGAAGCCGGAGGCGCAGATCGCGCTGACACTCCGCGAGGTCTGCGGCCTCACGACGGAAGAAATTGCGCGCGCCTTTCTCTCCACCCCCTCCACTCTCGCCCAACGTATTGTCCGTGCAAAGGCGAAGATCCGCGACGCCCACATTCCGTTTGAAGTGCCCTCCCCAACGGATTTGCCTGACCGGTTGGATACGGTACTGCACGTCATCTATCTCGTCTTTAACGAAGGGTACTCGGCGTCCTTCGGGGCCGCGCTGACCAGAGCAGATCTTTCCGGGGAAGCGATTCGCCTTGGCCGACTTCTCTTGCAACTTCTGCCGGAACCGGAAGTCATGGGACTTCTGGCCTTAATGCTGCTGCACGAGTCACGAAGGGCTGCCCGCGCATCCGAAACTGGGGATCTCGTGTTGTTGGAAGAGCAAGATCGTTCGTTATGGAATCGCGATTACATTCGAGAGGGCGTGGCGTTGATCGAACAGGCGCTGGCATTGCGCCGCTTCGGTCCCTACACCTTGCAGGCCGCTATCGCGGCGGTCCATGCGGACGCTCCCGGCGCCGCCGAGACCGACTGGGCCCAGATTGTCGCCTTGTACGACCTGCTCCTGAGAGCGGACCCATCTCCGATTATCGAGCTCAATCGTGCCGTCGCAGTGTCCATGCGCGATGGACCGGCCAAAGGCTTGGTACTGCTTGATGACATTCTGGCAAGCGGTAAGCTGGACCATTATCACCTGGCGCATGCGGCGCGAGCCGATCTTTGCCGGCGACTTGGAAAGAAAGCAGAGGCACGAGTTTCCTATGAACGGGCCATTGCCTTGGTAAGGCAGGAACCGGAACGGCGGTTTCTGGAAAAACGTCTGGGCGAGCTGTAACGCTTCGCTCGGTGCCCGCGTTCATAGATGGCGTGGTTCACTCGATTTCATTTTCCGTTGAGGACAGCAGTCCTGAGAGGCTTACCGATATGAACATGGCGATCCGCTGTTCGACACATGGATGACGAGCTACATGATCAACAAAAGATCTCCTCTGCGGGATCACAGAAGAGCGGACCTATTGTCGGCGGCCGCATAAATCCACTGGAGGGATCACGAGCACCCGACGGGCTATTCAGAGGGGCTCCGCCCTGTATTCCAGGCAAACCACGTTTTACAATACTGGAACGCGTCGCACTGCTGCGCAGTTGTGCATTTGGAGCTAGACGATTGGTCGTCGGCGGCGTAATGATTTTAGCTGGAAGGCCACTCGTCTGAGGGGCGCCCATCGGTGGGACCGGAGAAATCACTGCCGGAACTTGCTGCGGTTGCTGGATTGGAACTGCTCCAGGAGCGACCTGGGCCGACCCTGTGGACCATCCTCCCAAAAGGCAGAAACATGTTGCCACAAACAGCCGCCTCATCGGATGAGATGTATGCGGACGTGACGGGGGCTGGAATGATCGGAGACCTAGAATAATGGGGTTGGGCTGCATCTCTTGGTCCATCAAATAGCCATCACAACATATCAGCATAGTTGTGGCCATGTGATGACTGGCGGAATCCCCAGCGGACATCAGTGATCGAAACTGTACATGTCATTCGATCTCCTCTTCTTCAATCCGGGGATAGTCAAGGAAGGACTGCTGTGAGACCGGCACCAGCGCCAAAGAAACTCCAGATTTGGTAATATAACCGGTTGAGATTCAGAAAACCTCAGTATTCACTGTACAGAGTATTCGGCACATTCCCCTGCCGCAAGGGGTGAATGGTATCGGGAGGCGTTTGCACGTTGTGAATAAGAATGGCCACATCGGATCAGCTCTATTGCTTTCGCTTGTCATCCTGATCGGTATCGGTCTGGCGGCATGGAAGTACGAGTCCATACAGAGCGAGCAGGCCGCCTCTGCTCATCAGCCGGAGCCTATGGAGTCCGTCACCGTCGCCGTCGCACGCGCAATCGACCATCGCCAGACCACGACCTCGATCGGAACGGTCCTTGCGCTGCGTTCGATTACCCTGAAAAACGAACTTGCGGGGACAGTTCGGGAAGTTCGGTTGGCACCCGGACAAATCGTGGAAGCCGGAACCTTGTTGGTGGCACTGGATGTATCAGTAGAAGAGGCGGAACTTAAGGCGCAAGCAGCTCAAGCCGCACTCGCCAGAACGGTCCTCAATCGCCGACAGAACCTCAACCAAGAATTCGCCACGACGCAAGAAGAAGTGGATCGAGCTCGCGCAGACTTGGACGTAGCACAGGCCCAGATCGCCCGTACTAAAGCCGTCATTGCCAAAAAGACGATCCGTGCCCCATTCCGCGCCAGAGTCGGTATCGCGGATGTCCATCCAGGCCAGTATCTGGACGAAGGAACGCTCCTGACCACGCTGCAAGGCGTCGGCGAAGCGGTACATGTCGACTTTGCCGTGCCGCAACATGTCGCCGAAGGCTTACAGGCAGGTGACACGGTCGAGGTGTTGACGGCCAGCAATGTTCCGCCGGTCAAAGGCAAGATCGTAGCCATCGATGCACGCGTCGATCCGACGACCCGAAACGCCATGGTACGTGCCAGAATCGAAGGCACCCCTAACGTACCGGCACCAGGAGCGTCCGTACGCGTCCGAGTTGCCGTTGGCTCCCCGCGGAATGTCGTCGCCATACCGGTCAGTGCCTTACGCAAGGGACCGGGAGGCGACCAAGTATTCGTCATTGCGCCGGACCAGGATGGCCGCACCAGAGTTCATAGTCGGCAAGTCCAAAGCGGACCCATGCTCGGCGATGAAATCGTCATCCTGTCTGGGCTAAGGGAGGGAGAGCAAGTCGCCGCGTTGGGATCCTTTAAACTTCGCGACGGTATCCTTGTCGCCATCGCCGATACACCAGCAATTGGGATAAAGGACAATCCAGGACCAGTGATCCATTAAGCCGATGAGCACGCCACAAGAGACAACCCGGTCGGCTTTTACCGATATCTTCATCAGACACCCCGTGTTGGCGGTCGTCGTGAATCTCTTGATTCTGCTCGGGGGATGGCGAGCGATGACGGCACTGCCCGTTCAACAGTACCCTCAAATTGAAAACTCCATGGTGGTCATCACAACGGTCTACTATGGGGCCAGCGCCGAAACCGTCCGCGGTTTCCTGAGTACCCCGATCGAGCGAGTCGTGTCTGCTATCAGCGGGGTTGACTATGTCGAATCAACCAGCCGCGCCGGTGTCAGCACTGTGAACGTCCACTTAAAACTCAACCACAACAGTACGGCAGCCTTGGCAGAGGTCACGGCACGACTCCAACAGATCCGCTCTGAACTACCTCCGGATGCGGAACCACCCGCGATCGAAATACAGCGAGCCGATCGTCCCTACGCCTCGTTTTACCTCAGTTTCAGCTCTTCAGAGCGTACCGTCCCGGACGTGACGGACTGGCTTCTTCGTACACTGCAACCTCAGCTTGCGACTCTGTCCGGTGTCCAACGGGTGACTTTCGAAGGGGAACGGCAGATCGCTATGCGGATTTGGATCGACCCCGACCGGCTTGCATCGTTCAATCTCTCTCCCGGCGACATCCAGGGTGCGCTTCGGCGGAACAATTATTTGGCGGCGGTCGGGCGCACCAAGGGCAATCTGGTCCAGGTCAACCTTCTGGCGAACACGGATCTTCGCTCGACCGGTGAGTTCGAGGAACTGATCGTCGCCGACCGGGGCGGCGCCATCGTGAGACTCAAGGACGTGGCGCGGATCGAGCGGGACGCTGAAGAAGCGAACATGATCGCCAAGTACGATGAGACGGAAGGCGTGTACCTCGGCATCTGGGCGGTGCCCGGCGTGAACGAAATCGACGTCGGACACCGACTACGCGACGAGATCGAACGGATCCGGCGCACCCTGCCGAGGGATATCGACATGAAACTCGTCTGGGACAGCACCATGTTCATCCGGAACGCGCTGACGGAAATCACCAAGACGTTGTCGGAGACGATTCTCATCGTCGCGTTGGTGGTCTTCCTGTTCATGGGTTCGATCCGCACGGCCCTCGTGCCGCTCGTGGCCATACCGGTGTCGTTGATCGGGGCCGCTCTCTTCATGGTGGCGTTCGGCTTCAGCCTCAATCTCCTCACCCTCCTCGCCATCGTGCTGTCCGTCGGGCTCGTTGTGGACGATGCCATCGTGGTGGTCGAGAACGTGGAACGACACGTCCGGCTGGGGCGATCTCGAATCGAGGCGGCACAGGCCGCCGCGCGTGAGCTGCTTGGTCCGATCATCGCGATGACGATCACGCTCGCCACCGTCTACGCCCCGATCGGCTTCCAGGGCGGGCTCACCGGCTCCTTGTTCTTGGAGTTCGCCATGACACTGGCCGTGGCCGTGGTCTTGTCCGGGATCGTGGCGATCACGCTCTCGCCGGTGATGAGCTCGCGATTCGTCCATCCCCAGGGAAAAGAAGGGCGGTTGACCGCTTTCGTCAACCGGCGGTTCGAAGAGGCGTGCCGTACGTACGCCGGGCTCCTCGACAGGGCACTCACCATGCGGTGGGGAATCGTCACGGCGGCTCTCTTCATCATGGTCGCAGCCTGGCCGCTCTACCATTTCTCCCGCCAGGAACTCGCCCCCGTGGAAGACCAGAACCATATCAGCCTTTTCTTCGAAGCCTCACCCGACTCCACGGTCCAAGCCACCAATCGCCAGCACTTCCAAATCGTCAAGGCGATCACCGCTATCCCGGAAACGGATTACACCTGGTCGCTCACGACCGCATGGGGAGGCTTCGGCGGAGTCGTCGCGAAGGATTGGCACGATCGCGCTCGTTCGACCGAGGAGATGTACGATGACGTATACGGCGCCGTGTCGAGGGTGCCCGGACTCCGGGCGTTTCCCCGGCTGGACCCGCCTCTGCCCACGCCCGGTCAATATGACGTGGAGCTCATCATGCAGAGCGACGCACCCGCTGAGCAGATGCTCGAAACGGTCGGGGTCGTATTGGGCGCAGGCTGGCAAAGCGGCAAGTTCCTCTACGTGGATACGGACCTCAAAATCGACCTGCCCCAAGCCCGCGTCGTGTTGGATCGGGAGCGGCTCGCCGACTTAGGATTCGATCTGGCCGGAGTCGGACGCGAGCTGGGCACGATGCTCGGCGGAGCCTATGTCAATCGGTTCAACTATTTCGACCGCAGCTACAAGGTCATTCCGCAACTCGGCGACAAAGACCGGGCCACCCTCGATCCGCTGCTCGATTTGAAGATCAAAACTCCGGGCGGCCAATTGGTCCCGGTCTCGACCTTCACGCACATCGAAACGAGCACCGCGCCACGGACGTTGAACCGGTTCCAACAGCGCAACGCCGTCCGCATCTTCGGCGGCCTGAAACCCGGCTTTACAAAGGAAGAGGGCCTTCGTGTCCTTGAGACCGCCGCGGCGGCGAGCGGCCCGCGTGTCGTCCTCGACTACGCCGGTGAGTCGCGGCAGCTTCGACAGGAGGGAGCCGCGCTTACCGTCACCCTTGGATTTGCAGTGGTCCTGATCTATTTGGTACTGGCCGCTCAGTTCAAAAGTTTTCGCGATCCCTTGATCGTCCTGGCCGGCTCGGTCCCGCTTGCCGTCTCCGGCGCCCTGGTGGTCAGCTTTCTGGATCTCACGACGATCAATATCTATTCGCAAGTGGGGCTGATCACGTTGGTCGGATTGATCGCCAAGAACGGCATTCTCATCGTCGAGTTTGCCAATCAACTGCAGATTCGTGGATATTCCCGGATGATGGCGGTGCGCGAGGCAGCATTGATCAGACTGCGTCCGGTGCTGATGACGTCCGCCGCGACCGTCTTCGGTCATCTCCCGCTGGTCCTGGCCACGGGTCCCGGGGCCGCAGCCCGTAACAGCATCGGTATGGTGTTGGTCACCGGCATGACGGTCGGTACGATATTTACCCTGTTCGTCGTGCCGGTGTTTTACACACTGATCGCCGCGCAACATCGTGCCCTTGAGCGGAGCGAAGCGCCGGGTGGTGTCACCGATGAAGAGCTGACGTTGGCGGAAGCCGAGACTTGAACCGACATGAGACTATCGGTTAATTAGATGCAAGCCGTCCACGTCTGCGTGAACGAGTTCACGGGCCTGATATTCGTCGACACGAACCGATGATGTGAGAAAGGAAGGTCCCGTGCCTCCTTCATTCCCGCAGAAACGCATTACCCTGCCGTTGCTCATCATCCTCAGCTTCACCGGTTGTGCCGAGCTGAGTTATCAACGGATGAGTGATCCCTCCCGAGATGCCTGGCAAAAGCCACAAGGAGTCGTTGAGAAACTGTCCATCGCGCCGGGATCGCGTGTTGCCGATTTGGGAGCCGGCGGAGGGTACTTTACCTGGCATTTGGCTAAGGCGGTCGGAGCGAGAGGAACGGTGTATGCGATTGATATTGAGGAGAAAGCCATCAATTTGATATTCAAAGAAATGGTTGCACGAGGAACCCCCAATGTGAGACCGGTCCTGGCCGAGCCGCACAATCCCCGACTTCCGGAGCCCGTCGATCTGGTGTTCAGTTGCGATACATACCATCTCATGAACGATCGAGTATCTTATTTTCGCTCTCTGGCGTCGGCGCTACGGCCGGGCGGACGCGTCGCGATTCTTGATTTTCATCCTCGTGGGTTGTTTTCCGGCCTATTTGGTCACAGAGTCGAAAAAGAGAAGGTCCGGCGCGAAATGGAAGATGCCGGCTATCTCCTCATCGACGATTACGACCTCATCGATCGCCAGCATTTCCAGATTTTTGCAAGGCATGCAAGTTAAGAAGCCGGCACCACCTCGGTCACCCACCCTCGATAGGACCCATTTGACGCCCGCCGACCGTTCTCGCTTACAATAGGCATAGCCGCCATCGATACTTGGCAGCCGGTCACGAGAGGTTCGGGGACATGCGCATGAATCCTCAATTGAGAGAATCCATCCTGATCAGCATCATGGTCGCGCTCCTGGCTGGGCTCTTTGCTTTCGACATTTATTCCCCGACCGCCTTCGCCGACCATGAGTTTTACGTCATAGTCGTGTTAGTCGCCACGGCATCGCGTTTTACCTGGATGCCGACCATCGCCGCGGGCGCAGGAACGATCCTCACTATGGTCGGCGGTCTGGGTACTCCATGGTTTGCCGATTTGCCGCCTTGGATTCAGATGGGAAACCGATCGATTACGATCGTCATTTTGTGGATTCTGGTGTGGTTTGCCTGGAAACGGCGTTTGGCCGAGACGGCATTGCAGATGGCCAATGACGCTTTAGAACAGAAGGTCGCTGATAGAACTCAGGAACTCGCCGCCGTCAATCACACCTTAGTCACCGAAATCGCGGAACACATTCGGACTGAACAAGCACTGCGCCTATCACAAGGACGGCTTGCCGACATTCTGGATATCGCCGAGGATGCCATCATCGTCACTGAACATGATCGATCGATGACGCTCTTCAACCAAGGGGCGGTGAAGCTGTTCGGTTATGATCCTGGGGAAGTGTTGGGGAAACCAATCGATCTATTGCTGCCCGAACAACTGTGGGCGAATCATGCGGACCATATTGATCTGTATGTCCAAGCGCTTGATGCCGCTCGTCGAACGGCGCATCGGTGCGAGGTCTTCGGCATGCGGAAGGACGGCAGTGAGTTTCCGGCAGAGGCGAGCATCTCCGAGCTGACCGTCGGCGAGAGAACAACCTTTACTGTGATCGTGCGAGACATCACGAGCCGACTGAGAACAGAACGACAGCTCCAGTCATTGACCGCCGAGTTGATGACGGCACAAGAGGAAGAACGCCGGCGTATTGCGCGCGAGCTTCACGACGACATTAACCAACGGCTGGCTTTGGCAGTCATTGAAACCGGAAACCTCTTATCCAATCCCTCGGCGCTAACCGGCCGAACGAAGGAGACGATCCAATCGCTCAGCCAACGGTTGGTAAGGATTTCCGATGATGTTCGCCGTATGGCGTACCAATTCCATCCCTCCATTCTCGATGACCTGGGGCTCACTGCCGCGCTCAAGCGCATGGTCGAAGAATGGTCGGAAAAGACAGGCATCAAGACGGTGCTCGTTCAAGAGGAGCCGGCCGATCCCTTGCCGCGCGATGTTGCCAGTTGTCTCTATCGAGTCGCGCAGGAGGGTCTTGCCAACATCATGAAGCATGCCCGTGCCGCTCGCGTAGAGATCGAATTGACCTGTGATGATCAAGAGATTACGCTATCCCTCTATGACACCGGCGTCGGCTTCGATCTCGATGAAATTCGGGCTCGTCATCCCGGGTTAGGCCTGGTGAATATGCGGGAGAGGGTGCGGTCTGTGCGGGGCCGATTAGACGTTCAGTCCGAGCGTGGACGCGGCACACGCATCATTGTCCACATTCCGTTTTCTGGAGCACCACATGAAGAAACCACGAGTTATCTTGGCTGACGACCATACGTTTGTGCTTGAAGGGTTCAAGAAGCTGCTTGAAGAGCACTGCGAACTGGTCGGATCCGTTGAAGACGGCCGCGCCCTCGTCGAAGCCACGGCGGAACTTCGACCGGACCTTATCATAATGGATATTTCGATGCCTCGGCTGAACGGGATTGAGGCGGCGAAAAAGCTCAAGAAGCAGAGCCCCGCCGTGAAATTGATCTTCGTCACGATGCACGCGGATATGGCCTATGTCAACGCCGCTTTCAAAGCAGGAGCAGCCGGGTACTTGCTGAAACGATCGGCGGCCACGGAGTTGATGCAGGCGGTTCAGTGCGTGATGAACGACAAGTTCTACGTGACGCCGCTCATAACAAAGGACGTCGTGACGTCATTCCTTAGTCCGACACAACCCCGTCTCGCCACGATCGACGATCTCACCACCCGGCAGCACGAGATCCTACAGTTGGTGGCGGAAGGATTGTCCGCAAAAGAAATCGCCGAACAATTGAAGATTTCTCACCGTACCGTTGAATTCCACAAGACGAAGATCATGGAACAACTCAACGTCCACACGACGACGGACCTGGTCAAATATGCGATGGCGCATGGCCTAGTCACGGCACCTTGACGCTTTTTGCACCTCCTACGGTAGTCAGTCCATCGAAACCTCGTAGTTTCTACGAGCACAGCCGGTAGTCTTTCTTTCCCTGCTGCCGATGCCGCTCAGCTAAACTCCGTGTCGTAAAAAGTGGCACGTCAACCCAGACAAAAGATCGAGCTGACCGTCTGGAGTCTAAGCCTTCGTTACGAAGGCGGCACGAAGCCTTTTCCTAGTATCTGAAATAAACGTGACAGTACGCTAATGGCGCCTGTTTTAAATGTACGGCGGGAAAGGCATGATTTTCGAACTCGCTCAAACATCGTGTCGTCACCATAGCACCAGTCGGCAGCGACGGCTACCAACGTGAATGTATGCTTATCAAATTTGAACTCAGGAAATGGGGATCAGGCTGACAAAGAATGAGGCTAACCTTTCTCAGAACTGACTGGGATCTCTTCTACGTAGGAGGTAGAACACATGATCATCACGCGTAGGCAGTTTATGAAGGCCTCTGCCGGCACGGTCGCTGCCGCAGCAGTGGCAGATAATCTCCTGGCATTGACGGCGCTTCAGCCGGTGATCGAGGTCGGCAACCCGCTGGGGGAGTATCCGGACCGATCGTGGGAGCGGGTCTACCATGACCAATACCGCTACGATTCGTCCTTTACCTGGGTCTGCTCTCCCAACGATACGCATGCCTGTCGTATCCGCGCCTTCGTTCGAAACGGCGTGGTCATGCGCGTCGAACAGAACTATGACCACCAGACCTATGAAGACTTGTACGGAAACCGTGGGACCTTCGCCCACAATCCCCGCATGTGCTTGAAGGGGTTTACCTTTCACCGCCGTGTCTATGGTCCCTATCGCTTAAAGGGTCCCTTGATGCGGAAAGGCTGGAAGCAATGGATGGACGACGGCTCGCCGGAGCTGACTCCGGAAACCAAGCGCAAGTATAAGTTCGACAGTCGCTTCCTCGACGACATGCTGCGGGTGTCATGGGATACCGCGTTCACCTA
>DATIGP010000037.1:0-6939 GCA_035454625.1 Nitrospira sp. | reverse complement strand
GAAGCGAGCCTGGTAGATCGACATGATGGGGCCAAGCCCCATAGAGACCGTGGGGAACTCCCAGTAGTCCGGCAACAGCCATGGATGCGGGTATGACGACAAGCCTCGTCCGCTCCCGCTCAATTCGCGTCGGAAATGATGTAACGCCTCCTCGGGGAGGCGGCCTTCGACGTAGCTGCGCGCGTAGATGCCCGGAACGGCATGGCCCTGAAAATACACCTGGTCGCCACCCTGCGGTCCGTCTTTTCCGCGGAAGAAGTGGTTGAACGCGACTTCGTACAGCGTCGCGGCCGAGGCATAGGTGGAGATGTGCCCGCCGATGCCGGAATGTTGCTTATTCGCTTTGACCACCATCGCCATAGCATTCCAGCGAATCAAGCTGCGGATCCGGCGCTCGATTTCAAGATTGCCGGGGTAGGGTGGTTCGTTCGCCGCAGGGATCGTATTGATGTAGGGCGTGTTGAACGGCGCTGAGACTTGGGCGCCACGGGCGCCAAGCCGGTCGCGGAGCCGCTCGAAGAGGTACCTGGCCCGATCGGGTCCTTTGGATTCCAGTACGTACTCGAGGGAATCCAGCCACTCCACGGTTTCTTGCGGATCGCTGTCGGGAGATTCAGGTCTTGAAAGATCTTCGCTCATGCGCGTCTCACCATTGCAACGTCCACGGAGGAATCATCAATCGCACTCCCACATCTTACAGACACCGATAGCAGGGCGCAAAGTTATAACTTGGTCTCATCAAGGAGGACGGCGGGCCGTCACGAGCCTGGTTTGACGTTTCCCCAGCAGACGCCGAAGCCTGCGCCTGGGACCTGCTTTCAGGAAGCGTAATGAGAAAGCTGGTGCCTTTACCCACCGTGCTACGAGCCTCAACGGTACCGCCGTGTTCTTGAATGATTTGATGAACGATCGAAAGGCCGAGCCCTGTACCCACGTGTTCCGTGCTCTCATGTTTCGTGGTGAAGAAGGGATCGAAGATATGAGAGAGATCTTCCGGAGCAATTCCGCAGCCTGTATCCGCGACTTCGATCTGCACCCATCCACTCTTGTCAAGACGAAAGACGCGACGGGTCAATACTGTCAAACGACCTCCGGTCTTCGCCATCGCATCAATGGCATTCATAGCAAGATTCATGATCACCTGCTTGATTTGCTGGCGATCGACCAGCATAGAAGGAAGATCGCTGGCGAGCTGTTTTTCAATTGAAATGCCCAGCTTGTCGGCCTTGACCTCAATGAATTGCAGGCATGAGGACACAATATTGTTCAGGGATTCTGCGGAAAACTTGGGTTTCATGTAACGGGCGTAGTCCAGGATCTCCGCGATGAGGCGTTCAATACGAGCAAGATCGTCCACGACCTGGGCGCCGAACGAATCCATGAAATAGGGGTCGTCTCGCCGCGACGGCACCAGTTGGATAAACGTACTGATCGATGTCAAAGGGTTGCGTACTTCATGGGCAAATCCGCCGGCAATAGCTTCCAACGACCGGAGCCGATCGGCCCGCCGAAGAAGGACCTGCGTCTGCTTCCAGTCTTCGTGCAAGATCGCATTGTCCAGTGCGATCGCCGCATTATCGGCAAGCGAGCGGAGGAGGCTGAGTTCGTCGTGCGAATAGAATCCCAGCGCCGGCTTATGTCCAAGGTTTACAAAGCCAATAAGTCTTGTGTTATTCACCAAAGGCAAACACACCTCAGAGTCCATCTGTGTCAAAGTTTCAACCACTGTGCTGGCCAATCGTTCATCGAATCCTGGTGAACGTTGCTGGAGTTCTTCTTTGACAATGGGTTGATTGCAGGCCAAAAGATAATTTGCAAAAGGTTCATTATTCGTAATCCGCATGGGAAAGGCCTGGTTTTCCGTGAGGCCGCGCGCCGCCTTCCGCACATAGCATCCCTTATCCTTGTCAAAGAGAAAAAGCGAGATCTTCCCAATGCGCATGACAGTCTGAAGCGTGTCAACGATTTCGGTCTGGAGGGTGGCAAGGTCCAACTTCATCACCATGGCATGTGCGAATCGCGTCAGTGTCTCGTATGCGTCATGTCGGCTTGGGAAAAACGCTTTATTGATGGCAGATTGAAGGCGCGGCTGAAACGTGACGTACAGGACCGTGAACATGACAGTCGCGAACACCAGTAGTAACGATAGCGTGTCCGGAGGCAGATCGTCCAATGCGTGACCCAGAAACACGACCACAAGTGCAAATGGGACGAGCGGCAGATACACGGCACTGCGAGACACGACAAGAGCCGCATCAAGGAGCCGATACCTCAAAATCGCGACGGTGATGACAGCGGTCAATAGAAAAATCGGGATGTACCCAAAGGGGTAGAGTTCATAGCCGAAGGCAGGGAAGAAATCGATTGAGCCCGTGTAGGCAATGACAAATGCAGGGAGAAGGTATTTGATCTGCTGCCGCTTAATGGGAGTGGCCACGGTGCGATAGGTATGGAAATAGTCGCCAAAGGCCACGGCCATGTACGAAAAGAAGATGATGAAAAATGGAATGCTGGCCGGCCCCCATTGCGGAAAGTACCCCCACCAAAATCGATGTACGCCCGAGACAAAGTCGTCACGAAAGAGGACAGCCCCAGCCATGAGCGTCGCGAGTCCGTACCCTATCGAGATCGAATATGGACGTTTAATTTGGAGAAATTCGGCGGAGAACGCATAAAACGCGATGGAGATATACATGACGCCGACATTGTCGAGCTTGAACCAGTTCAACGCGGTTTGGGCATCCGTGGCACAGAGCGCGATGCTGGTCGCATCCAGCCAGAGGGCGATGCTGGCACAGAGGATGAGGAAATGGCGATGTGCCGCGGATTGTCTATTGGATCGGTAAACGAGGAACCCCAACGAGAGGGTCACGATCCCGATAAGAAACATGGGGATCGCATGGACGTTAATGAAATAGGTCGAAGCGACCATGGTCCGTTACATCGCACGGGCCCGAGCGACCCGTTGGAGATCCTCCTCAGTGACGTAGCCCACAGAATTGCGGAATGGCGCGAGGCCGAAACCAAGAGAGCGGCCCAGGGTGGTGATGTGAGCGGTTTGTGAGGGATCGGCCTTCCCAAGTGAGTAGTGCCCGTCCCATCCAATCGCCGTCAAGATCATGGTCTCCGAGAGACAGCCGAGGGCTTCCCGGGCGCCCAAGTCCAGATCAAAGTGCACATCCACGTTCGGCGTTTGTACGACGGCCGATTCAATCACGAGAACGTCTGGCCGCTCTAACGGAACCGACTCGGACACGTTCTTCGGCTGAGCGGCATCGATGACAATGGCGCCAGGTTTCAGGTGCTCGGCGGTGACAAGAATATGCGGGTTATTGGTCGTCGCGATAATGACATCGGCCTCGTGGACTTGATCGAGATTCGTCATGCCCTTGATCCCTGCAGGCTGGTTGCTTAATTGAGCGACGAGACTGTGCAGTTCATCCTTCTTGATGTCGATGATGAAGAGTGTGCCAACGATCCGAGCAAGAATCTTCGCGCAAGCGGAGCCCACCGATCCAGCACCTCCCACGATCGCCGCAGTGGCGTGCGGTAGGCTGAGATTTGTTAAGGCTGCAGCATGAAGGACGTTTTCGACAGCAATCGCAGCCGATTGGGCGTTGCCTGTTGTCAGTCCCAGATGGACCTTTTCCTTTATCTCTTGTCCATCCCGTGTAATGATCGATGTAAAGGCCCCTAATCCTGCAAGCTTCGCTCCCATCTTTTCCGCCAGCCGGACGGTCTGTAACACTCGCTCGCGAGCGAGTCGGGGGTTGCGAATCATCTGTTCTGTCGTCAACGGCGTAATCAGCATCGCGCCTGTCGTCGGTGTTCCATTCGCCAAGGTCAAGCCAGTGATATATGAGGCCACCAATGGCCATTGGTACCGAATCCAGCGCTCGATCACATACGAAGGTAACCGGCTGGCAAACGGGAATTTACGCGCAACATCGCTGAGTGTGCGGGGGTGGCCGATGAAAGCAAATGTAATCGGTGTAGTTAGGAGCCGGGCGACGGGACCAGGCAACCATTGGACGATCAGATCGCGAAGAACTTGGATGAAGTGCCAAAATCCTTGCCGCACCGCTTTCCAGAATAACCACACTCGAGTGTGTTGCGTCTTCTCGAATGTCGGATCGCCAATCGCCGTGGCGGCGGGTTGACGCGGAAGACTTGCTTCTTTGTTAGTAACGACCCTTGGCCTGTACGTGAGGGTATAGGGATTATCCGTAACAAACAAGGACAAGATCGACCGAGGATTGGTCGTCACGAGTGTTGCGCGGGCTGAACTTCGATCAGGGCCATCCGGCATCTCTAAGCTCTGTAGATAGGTTTCCAGCTCCTGAAGCGCGGACTCAATGATAAGGCGTTCTGTCTGTGCCAAGGGTGCGAGAGCGAGGTCGATCCGGAAACGTGTAGGAGAATCGAACTCCATATCTGTGACTGCGGTGACACGTCCGGACAACGGCATGTAGGCGACATTGTGGCTGAAGCACAGAACGACAGTAACTTCAGTGCCTGATGAGCAAACGCTATCGGTGAAGAATGAAATCTTGTCGAGGCCGAGTTCTTCGGTGACTCCTCGCGCCTGGCGCCCTTCAACATCAACGACGACGGGCAGACTGACCGCGAGTTGACGTGCAACGGTACTTTCCATGCGTGGCTTACTCCTCCGGTTAAATGCCACTGCCCCTTGACCGGAGGCGCCTCGCCAGGACACCGCATTCTGCCCGGCTGGCCGCTCACAGGTCGTGGGTAAGCTGATGACTATTGCGTGCCTATGCTGTTTTGTCAATGAGATGAACAGTCACAGTGTATCCTGTGAGAACAAGAAAAGGATCTTACGTGCAATCGCGGATAGACAAGGCACGACCACTTAGAGGAGCTTTGCTGAGCCGATCGATTCGGAAAGAATAAAGTTCTTTGAGCTTGAGCACCTTATTGATATAGGCACCCTATGGGGGCGCTTCAACCATGCTGTGGTGACAGCCTGATCGAAGGGATTGATCAGACAACCGAAAATGGAAATGACTATGCGATGAAACCCTCAGGAAGCCGAATGCAGACCTTGGAGGCGGGCGCGATCGTCCGCACAGCGCAGTGGGCAGCCAAAGGGTTCTCGATTGAACTGCAGCTGTGGTTGAGACGACTCATCGTGACAGGCATTCTGTTCCTCATCCCTATATGTCCGGCAATTGTCTCTGCGGGGGCCTTCCGGATCTTCGATCAGAGCGCCTCGGCCACGGGGCAAGGCGGCGCCTTTTCAGCACAGGCCGATGATCCTTCGGCCATCTATTTCAACCCTGCGGGTTTGACGCAGTTAAGAGGAGTACAAACATCCTTTGGCACCATCCTTACCGGGGCGCACACCACATATACAAGTCCAACCGGTGCGACAGCTCATGGGGATTTTGGTGGAAGCATCGCCGTTCCACCGCCCATTAATATCTATTTCAGTGCGAACCTTAAGGATCTTGGAATGACAGCACTTGGTGATCTGAGTGCCGGACTCGGCGTGGTTTCTCCGTTCGGAATTCTCTATCGCTATCCCGACGACGGGCCTTTTGCGACGGCGGTGACCCGCCAATCGCTGCCGCTCATCGATATTAAGCCCACGCTGGCGTATAAGCTGAACGACCAACTGTCTTTTGGTGTTGGAGCTGACATTTATACATTTGCGAGTTTTTGGGGAAGCGGGCAGTCAGTAACGAAATTCAATTCTTCCGGTGGTCCCGGCCTGCCGCCTCCCGGCACAAGGATGGAGGTCAACGGTGGCGATACCGCCGCCGGCTTCAATGTCAGCCTCTTGTACACACCATTTCGCAATGGAGATGGGAAACCACTGGCGAACCTGGCTTTCGTTTATCGCAGTCAGGCCACGTTGCATTTGACTGGAAATCTCCTAGCCAATGGAGGTCTCGTCGCTGATGCGTCCACGACGCTCGTCCTGCCGCAGGTCTTCACGGGAGGAGTCTCGATCTGGCCGATTCGAGATCGCAGACGTGAATGGAAATTGGAGCTTGATGTAGACATGACCGGATGGAAATCTGTCAGGAATACGGACGTGCATCTGTCTAACGGCACGACGATCCCGTTTTCACAGAACTGGCGGAATTCCTATACGACGATGATTGGGACAGAATATAGATGGCTCGAAGTGGAGAGGTTGCCGGCATGGGAGGTGGCGCTCCGTGCGGGTTACTGGCACTCGCAGACACCTATTCCGGATAGCTCATTTCTTCCCACCATTCCGGATGCGGACCAGCACGCGATATCATTTGGCACGGGATTCCTTTGTAAAGGCAATGGACGCTTTTTAGGTCTGATTGAGTGCGGCAGTGTGAAAGGTGGAATCTGGAGACCGAAAGCCATCGGCTTGGATTTGGCCTACCAAGCAATTCTATATGAAACACGAACGGTTAGTGGCAATCAGAATCCTGTTGCTCTCCCCGGTGTCGTCAATGGAACCTATCAGACCACTTTCCACGTCGGAGTGGTCAACCTCCGTGTGAATTTTTAAGATAGACAAGTCTGCCTGATTTGTTCATAGCATTCAGCCTTGACCATGATTGACCAGGGGGTCTCCGAGGTGTGGTTCTTCAGGGTTCGGCCTAAATAGATGGTCGCAGAAAGGCACCCGAAGGAAACCTATGACGTTCCTTGTTGTGGTTGCAATTAGTTTTGCCTCTCCATTCCTCTGCTTTCCCGTGCAAGCCCAAATGTATCCCCAAGATCTGCACTCATCCCAAAAAAGCCGTTGGGCGGGAAGAAGTGCCGATCAGCCTTCGTTTGGCGGGATGGGTGTCGATAGCGCATCGGAGTTTCTTCAGCGCCGCGAAGAGCAAGACCGAGAACGGCGAGAAATGGTAGAGCGCCAACGCCGGATGATGGAAAACTACACCAATATTCCCGACCAGCTTCGGGAGTCCTATTTCTTCAGGC
>DATIGP010000036.1:0-6849 GCA_035454625.1 Nitrospira sp. | reverse complement strand
GGTCTGCTCGTTCGAGGGCTCGGCCGATACCTCGCTGCCAGGTCGCGCTGGTATTCTGCGCTGAGATAGCGCTCCATGGCGGATCGATCGACTTTGGGCGGCAACGGTGTGGGCCCCAACGAGCCATACCCGGGAATGAGGCTCCGGATTTCCTTGAGGATTTCTTTGCTTTCGGCGTACTCCATCGGCGTGTCTAATAGGATGGAAAGCGCGGAGAAGACTTCCCAGTCGGGGCGGCTTTCTCCGATCGGCTCGATCGCGGGACGAACGGCCTGAACATGTCCCTCGGTATTGGTGAACGTCCCATGCTTTTCCATCGACGAAGCGGCCGGCAACACCACATGGGCTAGAGCCGCCGTCTCCGTCATGAACAGTTCCTGGCACACCAAGAGATCGAGCTTGCGCAACGATGCTTCGGCATGAATCGACGCGGGGAGGCTTGCGACCGGATTCTCTCCGACAATGAACATCGCCTTGATGGATCCCCTGTCGGCTCGATCCAACATCTCGATGAGAGAAGCTCCTCTGTCGGTCGGAAGCGCGCGTTTCCATTGCGTCGCGATCCTCTCGCGATCCGTCCCGCTGGTGAAAGGGCGGGCGCCGGGCAGAAATTCGGCGACGGTTCCCATTTCGACCGCGCCCTGGTCATTGTTTTCCTCGGCGAGCGGCGCAAAGCCACAGCCTGGTTGATCCAACTTCCCGAGCAAAAGAAGCAAATCGAGGAGGTTCACACATGCGCCGTACCCATGCTCGCTCCGCAGTAAGGGCTGTCCGGCTAAGATTACGATCCGGCGTGCACCTGCCGCTGTTTCGGCCGCCCTCACAAACGACTCCGGGTCAAAACCGGTCGCCGCTTGTAGGTCTTGCCAGGAGGTCTGTTGTAAAGCCCGCGTCATGGCATCGAGATAGGCCGGATGCCGTTGGACGAGGTCCGGCTGGGTCAAATTCCGTTCCACGACGGCCTTCACGAGACCAAGGATGGCATGGTGCGTGTCGCTGGTCGGAATACGGAAATGATGGTACGAAAGATTGGCGATATTGCTGATGGTATCGACCACCGGCTCCAACGATTCGATCGTCATCAGCGTCGCCCGGCGTTTTTTCACCGCTTCTTTGACTTTGAGGCCTGTAATGGGATTCGTCTCGGTAATGTTCGTGCCGACGAGGATCAGGACATCTGCATCCAAGATGTCGTCGAAGGTAACGGTCCACCGATGCGTCCCCTGCACGAGTTGCATGGCATGCAGTCCGTTGACATGGCCATAGCGGGCGCTGCTGTCGATATTGTTGGTGCCCACCGCCACACGTAAGAATTTCTGGAACAGGTACAATTCTTCGTTCGTGCAACGGCCTGAGATCAACCCTCCGAAACTCTGTCCCCCATGGGCGGTTTTAATCTCGCCGACACGGCCGGCGACATATTCCAGAGCTTCTTCCCAAGTCGCCCGCACCAGTGCGCCGTCACGCCGAATCAGGGGATGCGTCAGGCGATGTGGATCGCCGGCCGCATGGAACCCGAAAAATCCACGAGCGCACAGGTCGCCGTTGTTGCGCCCCGCTCCATGCGCGGAATTGACCTCAATGAGCTCCTGCTCTTTCGTCTGCACGGTGATTTGGCACCCGTCTCCGCAGTAGCCGCAGATGGTTTCGGCTCGCTTCAGCATCCATGGCCGGTACTCATACATGGACAGTCGGCTGGTAATTGCTCCGACCGGACAGATCTGGACACAGCCCCCGCAGAACTCACAGTCGAGCGGGTGAGGACCGAAGTGCTTGATTTCCGTCATGGTGCCGCGACCGACCGGCGCCAGCGCCTTGACGTCCATGACTTCATCGCAGTAGCGGACACAGCGAAGACACTGCACGCAGCGATTCATCTGCGTTTCGATGAGCGGGCTGAAATACTCTTTCTGGAAAATGCGCTTGGTTTCAACAAACCGACTGGTCGCCGTGTATTGGTGTGAAAAATCCTGGAGGTCGCACTTTCCCCCTTGATCGCAGACTGGACAGTCCAGCGGGTGATTGGCAAGGATAAACTCGAGCACCGATCTATGGGCGTCGTTGACCACGGTGGTGGCAGTGCGGACGCTCATCCCTTCATCGGCGGGCGTGCTGCAGGCTGTTTGAAGCTTGGGCATCTTTTCGATTTCAACCAAGCACATACGGCAATTGGCGTCCGGCTTCAGTTTTGGGTGATAGCAGAAATGCGGAATCATCACTCCGACGCGACGAGCCGCTTCGATCACCAATGTCCCTTTCGGGACATTGACCGGCATTCCGTCAATCGTGATACGAACCATCTGTGCAGTGGGGGTAGTCATAGAGCCCTATCCGCTGACAAGCTGACAACAGGACTTCGAACCTTGTCAGCCTGCTCGCTTGTTTCTTGTTAGCGTTCGTCATCCCCGTCCCACCGGTTCAGGTCTGATCAGATTCGCCGCTTCCGCTTCCCTGATGAGGTCGACGTATTCCTGCCGCCAGTGCTTCAGCGTACTTTGGATTGGAGCGACTTCCGCATCGCCGAAGGCGCAGACCGTGCGGCCCGCGATGTTCTTGCATAGATCCGACAAGGTTTCAAGATCCTCCATCCGGCCGCGCTTGGCCAAGATTCTGCGCAGAGTCTGTACGAGCCACGAACTACCTTCCCGGCAAGGGCTGCATTTTCCACAGGACTCATGATAGAAAAATTCCATCAGTCGAAGCGCAGCCCAGACCATACTGGTACCTTCTTCCATTATCGTCACCCCGCCCGATCCCAACATCGATCCCGCCGCAGCGACGTGTTCAAAATCCAGCTTCACGTCGAGATGGGCCGGTGTCAGAAACGGCGCCGATGCTCCACCGGGAATAAAGGCTTTCATGGGTTTGTCGGACCGCATGCCGCCGGCATACTCGTACACCAATTCGCGGACCGTCATCCCCATCGGCACTTCATAATTGCCAGGCCGTTTAACGTGCCCGCTGACACAGAACACTCTGGTGCCGGTGCTCTTCGGCGGCGACCCGATCGCTGCAAACCATTCGGGCCCCCGGTTGATGATATGGGGCAGATTCGCCAGAGTCTCGACGTTATTGACCACGGTCGGCTTATTGTAGAGCCCATGCGTGGCGGGAAACGGCGGCTTGATGCGGGGAAGCCCACGTTTGCCTTCGAGCGATTCCAAGAGCGCGGTTTCCTCGCCGCAGATATAGGCTCCCGCTCCCCGATGTACCCACACGTCGGCGTTGATGCCCGTCCCGAGAATGTTCTTTCCGATGTACCCGGCGGCTCTTGCTTCGCCGATAGCCTGTTCCAGGATCTTCGAGCCGAGGACCATTTCTCCGCGGATATAAATGTAGGCGGTTTCTGCGCCGATGGCATAGCAGGCCAATACGATGCCTTCCAAGACTTGATGGGGGTCCCGTTCCATGAGTTGACGATCCTTAAACGTACCGGGTTCGCTCTCGTCGGCGTTGCAGCATAGATAACGAACCCCTTGATAATCCTTCGGTAGAAATCCCCATTTCACTCCGGTCGGAAAGCCCGCGCCGCCTCGACCGCGTAATCCGGACTTGCGGACCATCGCCGTCACATCTGGGGGGGCGATCTTCCCCAGCGTGTTGCGCAAGGCTTGATAGCCGCCGGTCTTCTCATAGTCCATCAGCGACCCGGTATATCCGGGTTGCATCATGTTTTTCAGAAGAATCAGTTCGTGTTTCGGCATGTCACACTCGTGAAGTGTCTTTCGTAACACGTGAAAGGTCAGATAATCGACGTTCGTTCCTTACGAATGACGAGATGCGCATCACGCTTCACGCGCTCCGTTCACCGTTCACCGGCTCGGGCCACATGAACGGCCCGCTCTTGAGTGGACTGGTTCCGGTCGATCGCAGATCGGCCAAAATTCGGTCCAATTTGTCCTCGCTCAGCTGCTCATAGTAATCCTCATTGACCTGCATCATGGGACCGGTTCCGCAGGCGGCCAAACATTCCACCACCGTGAGGCTGAACAGTCCGTCTGCCGTCGATTCCCCCGGAGCAATCCCCAGCTTCACCTTGATCCATTCGATCAACGTATCCGAGCCGATGAGCGCGCACATGAGCGACTTGCACACCTGAATATGGAATTTGCCCACAGGCTTCAGGTTGAACATCGTGTAAAAAGTGATCGTCTCATAGACTTGCGGAGGCGTCAGCCTGAGAAGATGCGCGATCTCCTGCATCGCCGACTCGGTCACATAGCCTTGATCGCGCTGTGCGACATAGAGAAGCGGGATCAAGGCGGAACGCTTGACGGGATAGCGGCTCAAAATTTCTTCGATTTCTTTCCCGTATTTGTCCTTCAGCACGGTTCCTCCGTACTCCTTTACCGAGGCGGCGGCCAGGATGTTCCAAACTGCGCGCACTGATGGAGCACGCCGTTTACACCCGTCCGCCCCGCGTCGCCAAGACCTCGCGCCCGTTCGTGCGCGGGCAGCGAGCACCGGAACATCCTGACCGTACGCCTCATCTATCACACTCTCCCATCACGACATCGTAGGTTCCGAAAATCGTGATGATGTCGGAAATCAAGTAGCCGCGGGCCATATGGTCGAACGCGCCCATGTGGATGAAGGAGGGCGAGCGAATTTTCAACCGATAAGGGCGTGGAGACCCGTCACTAATGATGAAAAATCCCAATTCACCTTTCGGCGCCTCAGTCGCGCAATAAGTTTCACCCTTCGGCGGCTTGAACCCTTGGGTGAAGATGATGAAGTGATGAATCAGGCTCTCCATGTCCCGCATGACTTGCTGCTTCGGCGGGGGAATGTATTGCGGCAAATCGGCGATGATGGGTCCAGGCGGCATCTGATCGAGACATTGCGAGATGATCCGGGCGCTCTGGCGCATCTCTTCGACTCGAATCCAATAGCGATCGTATGTATCGCCGTTTTTTCCGACCGGCACTTCCCAGTCCACTTTATGGTAGACACCGTAAGGCTCGAGCTTACGCACGTCATACGCCACGCCGGATCCCCGCAACGCCGGACCGGTCATGCCGAAATTGATGGCATCATTTCCGGAGATGACGGCGACATTTTTCGTCCGTCCCAGCCAAATGCGGTTGCCTGCGAGCAGCGAATCATACTCGTTCACTTTTTGGGGAAACGTCTCCAGGAACGCCTTGAGGCGGGCCACCAATTCTGGGGTGAAGTCGCTGTCCACGCCGCCGATCCGATAATAATTCAACGTCAGCCTGGCTCCACAGAGCTTTTCGAACATGTCGAGCAGCGTTTCCCGCTCACGAAACGTCCAGAAGAAGATCGTCATGGCTCCGATATCCAAAGCCTGCGCACCCAGCCAGAACAGATGTCCCAGAATGCGCTGCATCTCCGCGACTATGGTGCGGATATACTCGGCTCGTTCAGGCACGGAGATGCCGAGAAGTTTCTCGACGGCCCGTACATAGGCGTAGTTATTGGCCATCGCGCAGACATAGTCGAGCCGGTCGGTATGGGGAATAATCTGCATGTAGGCGAGGCCTTCGGCCAGTTTCTCGACACCCCGATGGAGGTACCCCAGATCCGGCGTCGCCTTGACGATCCGTTCTCCGTCCAGCTCCAGCACAACCCGCACCACGCCATGCGTGCTCGGATGTTGCGGACCCATATTCAGGAGCAGTTCTTCCCGCCGATTTGATGAAGACCCGGTCGGCTCGGACAGGAACAACTTCCTTTCCGCCTCGGTCACCTCGCCTTCGATCTGCTCGACCGGCGGTTCATCCAGTCGCGGGATAAAATCGAATTGACTCCGCCATCCCCGGCCTTCCGTGGGAAAGTCCTTTCGTAACGGATATCCTTCGGCGTAATCTTCCGGTAGGAGGATGCGGCGTAGGTCGGGGTGACCTGCGAAGCGGATCCCCATCATGTCATACACTTCGCGCTCTAAGAAGGCTGCGCCGCGCCAGACGCTCGTGACCGAATCCAGCGACGGGTCGTCTTCGGTGACCCGTGCTTTCAGGCGAATTCGTCGGCCGTGGGAAAGAGACAGCAAAAGATAAATGACTTCAAATCGCTGCTGATCGGCCGGATAGTCGGCGGAGCAGATATCGGTGATATGGTCGAAACAAGCCGCGGGATCGTCGTGCAAAAAACGAGCGACCTCTAAGATCCTCGATGCCACGACATGAACGGTCACTTCCGATCTGGCCGTGTCGACATCGACGGACAGCACCGCGTCGGGAAACTTTTTGAGCAAGGTTTCAGTGAGAAGTTGCATGGTGTTTCACACTGCGAGAAATGGCACGAATCGTCGTCTGCGCAAGTCACGCCATTCTTGCCTGTGCTGCGGACTATTTGACGAACACTCTTTCTCGCTGAATCTTCTCCTGTAGCTTCAACAGTCCGTCCAGTAAAGCCTCCGGTCTCGGCGGGCATCCGGGCACATACACATCAACCGGCACAATTTGATCCACACCCTGAACGACCGCATAGCTGTTGTAATGGTTGCCTGAGGTCGCGCAAGAGCCCATGCAGATCACGTAGCGAGGCTCGGGCATTTGATCGTAGATCCGCCGAATGACCGGAGCCATCTTGCGGGAGACCGTCCCGGCGACGATCATCAGATCGGATTGTCGGGGAGACGCACGAAAAACGCCCGCACCAAAACGGTCAAGGTCATAGCGGGACGAGACGCTCGCGATCATTTCAATGGCGCAGCAGGCAAGCCCGAAGGTCATGGGCCACAGCGCCGACTTCCTGGCCCAGTTGACGACCGCATCCAGGTTTGTCGTGATGATATTCGCGTCAAACTGACGTTCCAACAGACTCACTTGTCTTTACACCTTCCCAGATGAAGGGCGGTGGGCGTGTCCTTCACTGCGCGCATCC
>DATIGP010000035.1:0-2482 GCA_035454625.1 Nitrospira sp. | reverse complement strand
CGTTCGGCTCGGGTCCCCCATTACAAAAAGGAGGTTCACCACAAGAAAAAAACCATACAGCCACGGGGGCTCGATAGTCCGTGCGGTCCATGTTTGACTTCTCCTTTAGTCCGCGCACGTCGGAGAATTGGGGCCGTTGCTCGAATTAACACCTGAAAGGCGCTGCTCGCTCGATTACATTGTTTCTTGAATCGGATTAGGCTATGGCCTTCTTGATCCGGACTTCTGCCCGATGACCGGAGCCCACGGTGGCCGCGTCATGCAATCCAACATTGCCGCAGGCTGGGCGCGACTTATGCCGCCACTCCGGAGTTACGGGCTAAGATCCGTGCGATGTCACGGGGGGTTGCGCCGAGCGCCACCAGGCCACGCAACAGAAGATCGAGCGAGACAGTCTGGTCTGCCGCCTCCATCTTTGCCACACGAGACTGACTCGACTGCAGGCGCTTGGCAAGCGCGACTTGGGAGAGTCCGCAGGCCTCTCGCCTCTCACGCAGTGCATGGCCTAACCGCAATTTCATCTCGACGAGCGCGGTCTCTTCTTCACTCAGCCCCAAGAAGTCGCTCGTGGTCCCCACTCGCCAGCCCCTGGCCTCCAGCCGCTTTTGTTTTGCCTTGTTCATCGTCCCGTCTCCTCCCGCGCCGCCTGGTCGTAGGCGGCTAATCGCCGCTGACACGTTTCGAACACCTGAAAGGGCGTCGCCCGCGTTTTCTTGCTGAATACCTCCACGATCACGACGGCATCAGTATCCGCACGGCACACTGTCTGAACCGTCACTCGTTTGCTGGTTCTAGTCGTTGCCATTGAAGAAATCGTAGCAGGAAGGCTTAGCTATACTGATCCCACGTGTCGCATTGCTTGATCGCCCCAAACACCGCTTCCTTGAGTTTCTTGAGGGTCACGTTATCGGGGTCACGCCTGTAATTTCTTGTCGATATCGTAGAGCGGTTGGATCGAACGCGCGTCAGGGATCTTGCCCAGCGCCCATGCGACTTCGGTCAGCACAGCCCAGTCGGCTTTTGGATCCTCTAGTTTCGTCAGTAACGGGGGGACGACAGACGCATCACCGTTGATTCCCCCAATTTGCCCTAACCCTTTGGCTGCGGCGGCCTGTATTTCCAGCTGCGGTGAGGAACCTCATCAAGTCGATGAGCAACGGAATGCCGTCCTTGCCCAGGTCGATCGCGGCCTATGGCTCATCAAGCCGGTGTAGTTGTGCGATGCCTCGCGTTATACCGTGGCAGGTGCTACGGTGTTGAATTGTTGCAGTGTCCTGCCCGCTACAAGGGTTCCAACGTGTGGATGATGTGAAGGAGAACTTGGTCCTGACCGCTGTTAAGCGGCAATCTGCTCAAACGAAAAATGAGGAATATCGGCTCGATCTCGGGCATGTTCGATCGTTATGGCGCAGATATGTCCATCCTGATCGAGATCGAGTTGCGTATTCTCATCGAGATCCCTGGTTTCTGCCACGGCTGCCGCTTTGAACTCAATATGGAGCGTATCCGTGTCTTGAAAATACTTGATCGTCATGATTTGAAGCTCCTGTCAAAAAACGCGTTGTGGACTGTCTCGCGATCCGACAGCAACACCACCCGCAAGTGGCGGTTCTCCATTTCTTTGATCGGCGCCCAGCGCCGGATACGTCCATCTTGTTGCACAACTTCTCTCACCGGACTTCTGATCACCCGCTGAATCCACTCCTCGCGAATGACGGCACGATCAGGGCGCCGCCGAATGAACTCGAAGTACTTTGTACATTTCACCGTGCGCTCGTACGCGACAGCCCTGCCCTGGACATGCACGGAAGTGTACTGAAAACTAAGTCGTTTATCTACTGTTCCGTCTCAATGGTTTTCCCTCATCGGTCAATCCTGATTCCGATCTCGCCGTCTTAGCTGTACTGATCCCACGTGTCGCATTGCTTGATTGCCCAGAACACCGCTTCCTTGAGTTTCTTGAGTGTGACGTTATCGGGGTCGCGAATGGCCTGAAGTTTCTTGTCGAGATCGTAGAGCGGTTGGATCGAACGCTTGTCCGGTATCTTGCCGAGCGCCCAGGCGACTTCCGTCAGGACCGTCCAGTCGGTCTTCGGATCTTGCAGCTTGGCCAGTAACGGCGGGACGACAGACGCATCACCGTTGATTCCCCCAATTTGCCCTAACCCTTTGGCTGCGGCGGCCTGTATTTCCAGCTGTGGTGAGGAACTCATCAGGTCGATGAGCAACGGAATGCCGTCCTTACCAAGATTGCCCATGGAGGCAATCGCTTGCTTAGCCAGATCTCGATCTTTAAGAGCGTCCTTCAATTTCGGCAACGCTTCGTCAGCCTGCATGTCGCCGAGCAGCGACATGATTTTAATTTTCCGAGCCTGGCCGACATCCGGTGAATCCAGCATTTTCAGGAGCCGATCGACATGCCCCCATTCCGCCGCCAAGAGGAGCGGAAACTCGTATCTTCCGAGCGCCTCCCGCAACTTGG
>DATIGP010000034.1:0-7847 GCA_035454625.1 Nitrospira sp. | reverse complement strand
ACGACGAGATGGTCATCGTCAAAGACATCGATTTCTTCAGCATGTGCGAGCACCATCTCCTCCCGTTTTTCGGCAGAGTTCATGTCGGCTACTTGCCGAACAAGAAAGTCGTCGGCCTCAGTAAAATTCCGCGGATCGTCGATACCTTCGCGAGACGGCTCCAAGTGCAGGAACGATTGACGGTTCAAATCGCCGAAACTCTGAGCAACAAGCTGAACGCACACGGCGTCGGAGTCGTCGTCGAAGCCCGACATCTCTGCATGATGATGCGAGGTGTGGAAAAACAAAACACCGTCGCCGTCACCAGCTCCATGTTGGGCGCCTTTCGCAGCCAGTCGCAGACTCGCCTGGAGTTTCTAAAATTGATCCGACACGGCAGCGCCGGCGATCCGGACTGAGTTCCTGACAATCGGTGTCTAGCTATCCCCTTATCGCGTTATCGCGGGACATTCGCGGCAAATGAGCGGACGGTTTCGTTGAACAGGCGGGGCTTTTCCAGGTTCGAAAGATGGGCGGCTTCCGGAATAATGGCCAACTCGGCACGGGAGATGCGGTCTGCCATAAGCCGCGCATCCGAAGGTGGGGTGGGAAGATCCAGCTCACCGACGATAATTTGAACCGGGCAGGTCATGTGTCGTAGAAGCGGGATTGAATCCGGCCTCTGGGCCATGGCCATTAAATCTCCCGCTATGCCGCTGACCTGGTTGCTCTCGATCATCGTGCGCACTCGTTGAACCAGTTCCGGGTTCCCCTGAATCGTTGCGGGGCTCAGCAGCTTGGGGACCATGATATCGGCGATCGCTTTCGTCCCCTGTTTGTATGCAATCTGAGCCATGTCGAACCGTGCCTGTTTTCCTTCGTCGGTATCCGCCTGAGCTCTCGTATCCGCCAGTACCAGTCCTTTGACATCGTCGGCGTACTTTCGATAGAACGCAAACAGGATATAGCCTCCCATGGAAAGTCCGACGAAAACCGCTTGCCGGATCGATAGGTAATCGAGCAGACCTCGGATATCATCGGCTGCTTGGTCGAGGGAATAGTGCCAAAGCGGCGCGTCGGATTCACCGTGCCCGCGCAGGTCGATCGTAATGACCCGAAACTGCGTGGAAAGCGCGGTCTCCTGCTCCATCCACATGGTGCGGTTGAGAGGAAAGGCGTGGAGAAAGACAATTGGAAAGCCGGTCCCCTGATCGTTGAATGCGAGCGTGATGCCGTTGATCCGGGCTTGCACGGTGCCTCCGCCGATTGGGTGTTCGTACCATCGGCCGTTTGCAGGGGTCAAGAGGCCGTTTGCGATCAGAGGAAGCTGCGTATACAATTTCTCTTCACCATGGGATTGAGATGACCGGCTTTCGCGATCAGGCTCCTGATCTCTTTGCCTCCTCCGACCGTACAGACTCGGCCGACGCGCCGCTTGCCGAGCGGATGCGCCCGCGTACGTTTGAGGATTTTGTGGGACAGGAGAACATCACGGCGCCGGACCGACCCCTGCGGCGGTCCATCGAGGCCGATCAGCTTTCGTCTGTGATCTTCTGGGGGCCGCCCGGTTCGGGGAAAACGACCTTAGCCCATCTCATTGCCCGGCATACCAAGGCTCAGTTTGTCCCATTCTCGGCGGTGACCAGCGGCGTGCCCGAGTTGCGCACCCTCATCAAGGCGGCCGAACAACGCCGATCGATCAGCGGCCAACGGACCATCTTATTTGTGGATGAAATTCACCGCTTCAACAAGGCGCAGCAAGATGCCTTTCTTCCCCATGTCGAACGAGGCACTGTCGTACTGGTCGGCGCGACTACGGAGAATCCCTCCTTCGAGGTCATTAGTCCGCTGCTGTCGCGGTCTTTGGTCGTCGTGCTCAAGCCGCTGGGAGAGGAGGCGTTGGGTCAGATCCTGGATCGCGCGCTCACCGACGTCGAGCGGGGACTGGGAAGCTGGAAGGCGAGTGTTTCGCCGAAGGCCAAGGAACGGCTGATCTCATTCGGCAACGGCGATGCGCGGGCGCTGCTCACATCGTTGGAATTTGTGGTGACACAAGCGCCGGTTGGGTCTGACGGGACAAGGGTGATTGACGAAGCTATCTTGGAAGCCGCGCTGGGTCGGAAGGCGCTCCGGTACGACAAAGCGGGCGAAGAACATTACAACGTCATCTCGGCCTATATCAAAAGCCTTCGCGATTCCGATCCGGACGGGGCGCTCTATTGGCTCGCGCGTATGCTGGACGCCGGAGAAGATCCCAAATTCATCGCCAGACGGATGGTGATTTTCGCATCGGAAGACATCGGGAATGCCGATCCCTTGGCCCTCCTCGTGGCCACATCAGTGGCACAGGCCGTCCAGTTCGTGGGTCTCCCGGAGGCACAGATCAATCTGGCTCAGGGGACCACATACCTCGCATCACGACCCAAAGACAACGCCTCCTACGTCGGTCTATTGGAAGCCTTAAAGGATGCGAAAACCCACGGGAATCTTGGGGTTCCGCTTCATCTCCGAAACGCGGTCACGTCACTGATGAGGCACTTGGGCTATGGAACCGACTACCGCTATGTCCATGACGATCCGTCGGCTCGAACAGAACAAACCCACCTTCCACCGCCGCTCGAAGGCCGACGCTACTACCGCCCAAAGCACCTGGAATAGGGCCGATTATCCCGTTTTACATTCTTGTCTAATCGGTTATACTTAGATCAATGAAGCGAGGCGAATCGAAACCATCAGCCGGTGCGGCGGCTTTGAGTGAGCGGCGGAAATTTGTCCGGGCCACCCTGGTCGGCTCCGCCCTGGTGTCGCCCAAGAGCGGCGGACGAGCCTGTACTGCAGTGCTCGACAATGTCAATAAGATCGGTGCCGGGCTTCACACCAAAGAGCGCTTTCCATCAAACGAGAAGGTTACCGTTTCACTCGCCTTCCTGGATTCCGATCGGGTCGAGCAGCAGGAAAAACTCGACGGAACAGTCGCTTGGGTCAGGCCCTGGGAAAAGAAAGGATTCTTGATCGGGGTCGTTTGGGATGACTTGGTGACGAAAGAGAAGAACCGCTGGCTGTACTACTATCTGGAAGAAACGCTCAAATCCTCCGTCTAGCGCGGATTTGAAAACCCCACCGGCTTCATTCCGCGTGTCCGTCAGACTTCTTCTCCCTACAAGGGCTAGCTAGCACAATGCTCCCAGTTTTTGCTTCACCTCTTCCAATTCCGCCGACAGCGATTCCCAGCGCGCGGTCAGTCGCTCGAGATCGCGCTTCCAGTCCTCCTGTTCTTGGTGCAGGAGGTTCCAACGGCCGAACTCCGCGTAGAGTTTCGGATCGGCCAGCTCCGCTTCGCGCGTCTGGATCTTGGTCTCAGCCTCGGTAATTTCTGCTTCGGCTCGGGACACCTGCTTTTCCAATCGCGCCTGCGTCTTGGTCAGGTCGCGCCGCTCCCCCCCGCGCCCTTTCGGCTGGATCTGCTGCGTCATCGCGCGGGTAGGGCCGGAAGAATCGGGTTGGGCGGCTCCCACGAGTTCCTCGCTCGTCTCCTTGATCGATTCGAACTCCTGAGCCTTCTTCCACAGGTAGTACTCATAATCACCGATGTAGTTTCTGGCCTGTCCCTCTTCGATTTCAACGACCCGGGTCGCGATGCGCGCTAAAAACGTCGGGTCATGGGAAATGAAGACGATGGTCCCGGGAAATTCGGCCAATGCGTCCGTGAGCACGTCCACCGAGGCCGGATCCAAGTGGTTCGTCGGCTCGTCGAGGAGCAACGTATTGGCGGGTTCGACCAGCATGCGAGCGAGGGCCACCCGGTTTCGCTCGCCGCCGCTCAAAGCCTTGATCGGTTTCTTCTGATCTTGGCCGGAAAACAAGAAGGCGCCCGCGATGCCTCGCAGGAAATTCATCTCGGCATGTTTGGTGACTTCTTCCAGCGATTCAAGGATCGAATGCTCGGGATTCAAGGTCTCCGCCTGATGCTGGGCAAAGTAGTGCAAGCTCACTCCGTGTCCCACACTTCTGGTTCCGCTATCGAGCGGCAGCACGCCGGCAAGCATCTTCAAAAGCGTGCTTTTTCCGGCTCCATTCTCGCCCACCAGCGCGACGCGTTGGCCGCGCTCCACGGAGAAATCGAGCGTCTTGTAGACCACCTTTTCGCCATAGCGCTTGCTCGCTCCCGCGAGGTCCAATACCTGGCGGCCGCTGGCGGAAGGGAGGGGAAACCGGAACTTCACGCGTTTGGGATCCCGCTGGATTTCGATCCTCTTGACCTTGTCGAGCTGTTTGATGCGCGACTGGACTTGGCTGGCCTTGTTGGCCTGATACCGAAAACGATCGACGAACTTCTGAACCCGCGCGATCTCTTTGGACTGCCGGGCTGCGGACGCTTGCAACTGCGCATCGCGTTCCGCTTTTAACGTGCGAAAAAGCGAGTAGTTGCCGCGATATTCCTCGATTTTGTGATGTCGCAATTCCCAGATGTGCGTGACCACACGGTCTAGAAAAGCCGTGTCGTGGCTGATGATCAAGAGAGTCATCCCCGAATTGAGCAGAAACTGTTCGAACCAACGCTGAGTGGGCTTATCCAGGTGGTTGGTCGGCTCGTCGAGCATCAGCACATCGGGATTCGACAACAGCAGATGGGCCAGCGCGACTCGCATGCGGTAGCCTCCCGACAGTTTCTCCACCAGCCGATCGAAATCGACTTCTGTAAACCCCAATCCCATCAAGATGCGCTTCGCTTCGTGCTCCGGGTATTCATCGCGATGCGCGGCATCGAGGACGGTCTTGCCGGTAATCGTTTCGAGCTCCTGCGGGAGGTACCCGATCCGAAGCCTAGGCCGCTTGCGGATCAAGCCCTTGTCCGGAGACTCCTCGCCCAGGATCATGCGAAAGAGCGTCGTTTTCCCGGCGCCGTTCGGCCCGACCAGGCCGACTCGTGAATTCGGGCGAAGATGCGCGGAGGCCTCGGTCAGGAGCACCTTCGTGGAATATTGCTTGCTGATGGATTCAATTTGGAGCATCGGCACAAACCTTCCGTATGAAATGGGACGATCGGGTCACCCGAGATGAACTCGAACGAAATGAACGGCTAGCAGGTCGGGAGGCGAGGTAGAGTGAAAAAATTGAGCATCGGCATCACTAGCATTCTAAGGCGCCTCAGGTGCTCTACTCTCTGTGAATAGTGTGCGAGACACGGCCAACTGTATGGCGCTCAACGCGTTTATCAGGTCGCATCAACGATGCAAAACCTCAAAAAAGACCGACCGGGTCAAGCGACTATCTCAAACTGCAAGACACTTGTGGGTCTTATCCGTCGGCTCGATAACGACATCTCAAAATAGCCGACGGTACGCACGAAGTTCGGTATCTAATACCTTGAATCACTTGTGGTGTTCATCCGGCCGCAACGATTACGATAAACCTCAAAAGAGCGGCCGGCACGCGCAAGCGAGGTTTGGTGGAGCTGGCCGGGATTGAACCGGCGACCTCGTGAATGCCATTCACGCGCGCTCCCAACTGCGCCACAGCCCCACACGTCACCATCAGTGGAAACGCCGAATATGAATTGAGAATTGCGGCATTAGATGAAGCGGTATGCTAACACGCGGGTATGGACCAGTCAAGAAAGCGCCGATCGCCAGGCCATACTGTCCACAAGCAAAACGAATACTTAGGAGTACAGCCTCCCAATGGAACATCTTGACAAAAGACAGGGCTGAACCTACCATGAGCCCCCTTGGCTCTGATCTCTCAATCGGTCAGGGCCATTTTCGTGCCAAAAACCGGCTGCGATTCCACGATGGGCAATCTCGTCATCATCGGTGCTCAATGGGGCGATGAAGGCAAGGGCAAGATCGTCGATATCTTGGCCCGCGATGCCGATTTTGTCGTGCGGTATCAAGGTGGCTCCAATGCCGGACATACCGTCATCAACGAGCGGGGCACCTACATCTTTCATCTCATTCCGTCAGGAATTCTGTACCGAGGGACCACTTGTATCATCGGGAACGGCGTGGTCGTCGATCCGAGTTCTCTGATCGAGGAGATGGATCATCTCCAAACCCAGGGTGTGATAATTGGCAAGAATTTTGCCGTCAGCCAGCGCGCGCATTTGATCCTCCCGTATCATAAGGCGATCGACCGGGCGTCGGAGCAATCCAAGGGATCGCGGAAGATCGGCACAACCGGACGGGGCATCGGCCCCTCGTATGCCGACAAGATGGCCAGAATCGGCATTCTCATGGGCGACCTGCTGAATCCGCCCTTGTTCAAGAGAAAACTCGAAGAGAATCTGGTCGAAATGAACTGGTTCTTGGAGCGGCTCTACAAGGTGGATACGTTTCAGGTGGACAAAGTGTTTCATCAATACATGGGCTATGCCGATCGGCTCAAGAGCCATATTGCCGACACGACGCTGTTGCTGAATCGCGCCATCGAAAAGAACAAGACGGTGCTGTTTGAAGGCGCTCAAGGCACCAACTTGGACGTGGACTTCGGCACCTACCCTTATGTCACTTCATCCAGCGCAGCGGCCGGGGGAGCCTGCACAGGTACCGGAGTCGGCCCGACGATGATCGACGCGGTGATGGGAATTGCAAAGGCCTATTCCACCAGAGTCGGCAGTGGACCGTTTCCGACGGAGCTGACCGACGACGTCGGACGCGGACTCCAAGAACGGGGGCGAGAGTTCGGATCAACGACCGGACGTGCCAGGCGATGCGGCTGGTTTGATGCGGTCGTGGTCCGGCACGCGACATTGGTGAACGGATTGACCTCGCTGGCATTGACCAAGTTGGATGTGCTGGACGGTTGCAAGGAGCTAAAGCTCTGCATCGGCTACAAACATGGGAGTACCGTGTATAAGACCATGCCAGCCGATTTGGATGTGTTGACAGGCTGCGAGCCGATCTATCAACGGATGAAAGGGTGGACCACCGCGACGACGTCGACGACCAGCTACAAGCGTCTGCCGGTCGAAGCGAAGCGGTATTTAGCCCGCATCGAAGAGTTGTCGGAGTGCCGAATCGATATGATCTCCACCGGGTCCAAACGTGCGGAAACGATCATGCTGCGGAATCCATTAGCCTGCTCTCGCCGGCGCCCTCAACGCTCCAGTAAATAGTCAATGGTCATCGGTCATTCGTCAATGCTATGATGCGGCTGTGAGTCTTTGTCGGACCTATCGCCCGGTCGCTTCACGAATTAACGACCTGATCTGTATCCAGGATGATCAAAATGCTTGGTAACAAGGCCGCAGCGAGCGTGAACCCGAGTCGTACAGTTTGTGGTCCGTCCCAGGGTTGAGTGACGCGAGAACGCAGCGAGCGTTTTCAGCATCCTGGTTTGAGCCGGTAGCTCAGTCGGTAGAGCATCGCCCTTTTAAGGCGAGGGTCCTGGGTTCGAGTCCCAGCCGGCTCACCACTTAAAATCAAGGGGTTGTCTCTCTTAGGACAACCCCTTTTCTTTGTAAAACCGCCTACTCCCGGTTTTACTCCCGGTTTGGAACTCCTTCTAGTGGACGGTTGTAAAGACCTGGTCTGCCTCACTACGACTGGGATGACTAAGGAGAGTAAACAGCGAATCCTTCTGGTATCAGATTGAATTATGAGCGACCAACGCAAGGCCACCTCTTTCTTGGCCTGCACTTCCGGTCTTCCCATCGAAGTCCCATCAGAATTGTCCTCTTACAGATTTAAGTTAATGAAGGACACGTTCCCAAACACGCTCACCTGTTTTGCAATGTACCCACAGCGCCATTCGTGTTTCTCCCGCTAGTCCCGCCACGATCGTCTTAACTTCGACCGGCGCTGGCCATGGCTACATACACACATACAAAGGGAGGGGTTGATAACTGCCACACACAGGAAGGCATGCAT
>DATIGP010000033.1:0-3341 GCA_035454625.1 Nitrospira sp. | reverse complement strand
ATGAATTGAAAGCGGAGCGAGCAGTATTGAAACACAAGACCCTGGCGTTGAGTGATCTGCTCGCTGTATTTCGAGCCACGTGAAAAATGCTCGAGATGGCAAGCCGCTGCACCTTGGGCGATGTCCAAGCCGCGAAAAAGATGCAAATGGAGGACATTATGAAGCCGACCCCCCAGACGTATGTGTTGACGCTACATTCACCATGTCGAAAAGCTTTTCGGCTGTGGAAAGGTACGAGCATTCATGCCTTGCGCCACTGCTCTATCAAACAACTCAATCGTGCGCTGATGGAACTGCAACAGCATATGAATGATTTGCAAGCACCCGTGCCTGCGCCGGGCGCGTCGTATTCCCTGAACCGCGGTAGATAACCGTCGCGACGTACGAAATCCGCCAGAGAAGTCAAAAGAGGGCAAGGGAAGTCCCTATTTGATATTGCTATGTCAGGGTGCCAGAAATAGAGTGTCAGGTGAAAATTCCTCAGTTGAGGTTGACGCATGGCGCGAGCGCGTACAGTAGCTTTTGATCCCCAGCTATTTCTTAGCAAGGTGGGCAAGGGGAAGACAAGTCAGCTATCCCTTAAGAAGCACACGATCTTTTCGCAAGGGGATGCCGCCGAGGCGGTGTTCTATATCCAGGCGGGGAAGGTGAAGCTGACGGTGGTCTCCCAACAAGGCAAAGAAGCCGTTATTGCGATTCTGGAACGTGGCGCATTTTTTGGACAATCATGCCTTGCCGGACAGGCGATTCGGCCAGCGACCGCGACGGCCGTAGAAGACTCAAATCTCGTGCGCATCGACAAAGAGGCCATGATTCGCGTGCTGCACGAAGAGCCTACCTTCGCCGAGCTGTTTATGAACTATCTGCTGGCCCACACCATTCGGATCGAAGAGGATTTGGTCGATCAGCTCTTTAACTCCAGCGAGAAGCGACTCGCGCGAGTGCTGCTATTGTTGGCTCATTTCGGCAAGGAAGGGAAGCCGGAGACGGTCATTACGAAGGTCAGTCAGGAAACGCTCGCCGAGATGATTGGTACCACGCGCTCGCGAGTGAGTTTTTTTATGAACAAGTTCCGGAAAATGGGTTTCATTGACTACAACGGTGAGTTGCACGTGCATAGCTCCCTTCTCAATGTAATCCTCCACGACTAGGTCCCTCTCCGTTTCCGCTGCTTGGCTCAGCGAAAACAAGCCAGGCAGAGTCCAGGGGCATCACCGGTCCAAATTCTCACCGCTGATGTTCACCGCTGAGACTTTTGACCAGCGTCCCTTCCTCTAGAGGCCTAGCATTCAAGGTGTAACCCGTCAGAAGGTACTCACCGACCACGCGGTAGCGGCGGAGTTTGTCACTCGCGCCTGACGCGCGAGTCGGGAGCATCATTGTCGATCGCTGGAGAAGAGTGGCAAGCCCAACGATCTGCTTGCGAACAAGTCTTCAAAGCGGGAGCGTGACCGTGAGGACCGTAACATTACTGGGAAGTGCTCTGATGAGCATGACTCTACTGATCGGATGCATCGACAGGACCGAGCAGCCGCTCTCCCAGGTGCAGAAGGACTTGGCACAGCTGTTCGGGACCGCCTTGATCAACGGTGATATCAGGATGCAGCGGGCCCGCGATCATCTCACCGTCGTGATGACCGAACGGCTGCTGTTCGATGCCGGGAGTCATGACGTCAATTCTGGTGGTATCGCCTTGCTGAAGCAGATGGACGTTCTTTTCAATGCAGCTTCTTTCAAGGAAATCCGCGTTGCCGGGCACGCCGACAAGGCCTCGGTTAATGACCATACCGACGAGTATTTCGAGAAGTTGGCCTTATCCAAAGCACGTGCGACTCAAACGGCCCATGTTCTACAGGAAAATGGAGCGGCTTCCCAGATCTTTGTCATTGAATGGTATGGGGATATTCGACCGATCGCAAGCAATGAGACTGAGGAAGGGCGGCGAATGAATCGACGTGTCGAGATTGTGCTGTATACCGGAATCTGAGCGGATACTCTCATCTGCGAACTGCAGGGGGCACAGGCAAGCATTATGCTGAATCTGGACTTCACCGCCGTTCTCTTCTTGTTGTCGGGCACTGCCGCCGGTATCGCGGTTGTCTATTATGCCTTCGTGCTCGCCCATGAATGGTTTAGACAACGGCCTCCTTCCGGCAAAGGCATCTTCCGCAAAAAGAACATGCCGGAAACGTCTCTTAATGCACACATTGCCACCGAATGGACTCAAGGTCGTCTCCGGTTGGACTCTATTTTAACTCTGATCAAATCACTTGCGGACTTGTTAGAGAAGGAAGTGAAGGCACTACGGCGACTCGATCATTCAGATCCACGGTATGAAGGCGAGGTTCGTCACATGGTCGGCCCCACTCTCCGCTGCTTCACCTTCGATAAGCATTTGCGAGATGAGTGCCGCGTGCTGATTCCGCTCCTGCGATTCTGCGCCCAGGATCTCGCGCAATCGCAGGGTCTGGACATGACACAAAAATTGACCGTCCTCGACGAGATCCAAGCGGCCATCGAGTCGGCCGACCTCCACTGACACTCGAGGGGAGTCCGTATGAAATATTCCCTTCATGCCATCCCGATTGAGGTTCTTGCACTGGCCTTGATTGAGTTCGTCTTCGTGAGCACTTTTGCCGCAGTGCTTTGGTACATGTTTGGCCACAAGTGACCACTTAGCATTCGTCAGAAAGGGTAGCGTGGACAATTCTCTTATTCCATCGCTGTTGCAGTGGTTTGCCCATCATTCCCTCGGTGCGGCCACGATGGTGTATGCGGGAGGAATCCTCGGCGTATTGTTGTATGCGTATTTCGAGCCCCGGGACAGGGGGGTCCACCCTAGCCGGAGATGGCGCTAGGGCTTCCGAACCAATCAGGTGAATCCTCATCGAGGCCCAAGCGCGAGCAATCTCTTATAAAATTGCTTGTTTGACTTTTCCAGCGTCGGCAATCCTTCCGCCCTAGCCCCATGCGATTGACCTCTTATCGGCTCACGTTCAGTGAGCTGTTTTGACCAACTTGCCACGGCCTAGCCGCTCATACTGTAGATCATCGAGCGTAGCAAATGTGCTTATTCATAAGAAGAAGAAGAGGTGATTCACATGCAGGCAACTTATGAACAGTGGTCGCAGGGCAGGGGTCGTATTCAGTGGGGAGCGATCATTGCCGGTCTGGCCGTCGGCCTTGCCGTGCAAATGCTGTTTACCTTGCTAGGATTGGCCATCGGTGCCTGGTCGATCGATTTACGAGAGGCCCAACCCACAGGCGGTATCCCATTAGCGACCGGTCTCTGGACGGGGATGTCCATGTTGATTTCCGCATTTGTCGGAGGCTATGCCGCT
>DATIGP010000032.1:0-2452 GCA_035454625.1 Nitrospira sp. | reverse complement strand
AGCGTTTCAACACCGCCTCTGCCATGGGATTGACGGCTGTGATCACTCCGGCGTGGTTGAGGGTTAATACGCCGGTCGGGATACTCTGTAAGATGTTGCGCGCTAATCCCTTCACGTCCTCAAGTGTGCGACGAGTACTGTCATAGTGCAGAAACGTGATGACTGCCGCGATTCCAATCGCACTCACCAAGAATACAAGAAGCGTCACGACGACCAGGTCGTGACGTGACTGCCACAGAGCCGGAAATAGTTCCGTGGGAATCTTCTTGCCTTCGCTGAAACCCTGCAGGAGGAGTTTTTCGCGTTCCAGACTGAAGAGCAGAATGACGGAGACGACCAGGGCCAGAATCAAAAGGACGGATGCGATCAGCCGATAGGGAATTCTTCGAAAAACGGTGGTTGCTGGAATGGGCCTGAACATTATGACATCACAGAGAAGTGCGCACCGCCACTATGCTAACACGCACAAGGTCTCCTGCGCATCGAGCTCAGCTTAGATCGTCATTGTAGGTGGGAATCGGGGCCTCTCCGGTCGATAGTTCACGGCGCTCGGCACGCGCCATGAGTTGGTTATTTCCATCGCAGATCGCGACGCAGGATGAGTAATAGGCTGGGCCACCTTCATCCTTTTTCGCGCTTAAAAAGCGATATCTTTCCCTTGCTTGATCTTCAGTCTTCGTTCCGTTTATTGTGGCTGCTGAGCTGGCTGTATGCCAGACGGAGGCAGTTTAGAGATCAGGAGTGATTCAGTGACCCAACAGGCGCGCGAAATCGATGTAGCCCAATATCGCATCCAGCAGGAGCCGTTCTACGCGGAAGTCCGTGGGGAAATCGGCCTGTTCGCCATTGCCGCCGAGCGAAAGCTGCCGGTCATGCTCAAGGGGCCGACCGGCTGCGGGAAAACCCGTTTCGTGCAATACATGGCGTACAAGCTCGGCCGACCGCTGATCACGGTCGCCTGTCACGAAGATCTCACGGCGTCCGACTTGGTGGGCCGGTATCTCCTGAAAGGGCAGGATACCGTCTGGATGGACGGGCCTTTGACCGTCGGGGTGAAACATGGGGCCATTGTCTATCTCGACGAGGTGGTGGAAGCCAGGAAAGACACCACCGTCATCATCCATCCCCTGAGCGATGACCGTCGAGTGCTCCCCATCGAAAAAAAAGGCCAGATCGTAGAGGCCGCCGACGAGTTTATGCTGGTGATTTCCTACAATCCCGGCTATCAGAGCGTCCTCAAAGACTTGAAACAAAGCACGAAGCAGCGATTCATGGCGATCGAATTTGACTACCCCGCGCCGGACATCGAATCGATGGTGGTTCAGCGTGAGGCGGGGGTGGAGCCGGTGATCGCCGGCAATCTCGTCAAGCTCGGTCAAAAGGTCCGCAACCTGCGAAACCACGGGTTGGAGGAAGGGGTCAGCACCAGACTCTTGATCTATGCCGGTATCCTGATCAAGCAAGGCGTGTCACCCGAGCGGGCCTGCGATGTGGCCGTCGCTCGTCCGATCACCGACGATTCTGACATGCAACGCACTATTCTGGAATTCGTCAAAGCTATCTTTTAACTCCCTCATTCTTGTGGGTCCTCTCCATCCCAGTGTGCGAGACAACAAAGGCGGCTGCATCCTCACGGTGCATGTTCAACCCAATGCCTCTCGGACCGAATGTGTCGGCATGCACGGCGATGCGTTGAAGATCCGTCTCGCGGCTCATCCCATTCACGGCGCCGCCAACGAGGAGTTGATCCGTTTCATCGCCGATCGTTGCGCGGTTCCCCGTGCCAGTGTACGCATCGCTGCAGGAGCGGAGGCCCGCCGTAAACGATTACATGTGAAAGGAGTCACGGCTGAGTTGCTGCGGACTCGGTTGATGCCGGACGGCAGGAAGGAAGGGGTAAGAACATGAAAGCAGCGGGAATGAGTGTAGTCTGCTGCATGGCGTTCCTGGTGACGGCATGTTCCAGCGCGCGACCGGTGCTCTATCCGAACGACCGGTTGCAATCGGTCGGCAAGGAAGTCGCAGAGCAAGACATCGAGGCATGCAAGCAGCTGGCAGAGTCGGCCGGTGTGGAAGAAAACAGTAGCGGTGGCAAGACAGGGCGTGTCGCAACAAGTACGGCTGTCGGTGCCGGCGCGGGAGCCGCGAGTGGGGCGTTGGGTGGACTGATCTCCGGTGCCTCAGCCGGCTTGGGCTCGATGGTCGGAGCGGCGAGCGGAGCGGTCTGGGGCCTCCTGACGGGAGTATTTTACGCCGCTGTCGGACCTTCTCACCAGCCCAGTCAAGCCTACACGAATTTCGTTGACCGGTGTCTGCGAGAGAAAGGATATGAAGTGACAGGCTGGCAGTGAGGGGTGGCATAGACCGGACGGGTGAACACTCGTGCGCGCTGTCCGCGCAGGATCGGAATGTGCTCGGACGATGCGCGCAGTCGAGGGGGAAGGAAGAGAAG
>DATIGP010000031.1:0-11986 GCA_035454625.1 Nitrospira sp. | reverse complement strand
CAAACGCGATCGCCGCAGGCCAGGTCAGATTAACGTCCAGGGCGGGTCCGTCTCCATTGAATCCATGCTGACCTGTACCGACCACGGTGGTGATGATGCCCGTCTCATGATCGACCTTTCGGATCCGGTTGCTTCCGGAATCGCAGATATACAAATTGTTCCGAGAATCAAACGCGACACCCAACGGAAGATAGAGTCCGGCTTCTGCACAAGAACCGTCATCGCCGCTGTAACAGGTCTCCCCGATCCCGGCAAAATTATAAATCATGCCTTCTTGCAGATTGATGCGCCGGACTCGGTCGGATCCCGACTCGGCGAAGTAAAGCCACTGCTCCGTTTTGTCGAGTGCGAGGTGATGGGGGAGAGGGATGCCGGCTTTCACCGCACGCTTACCGTCACCCGTGCTTCGGGCCTTGCCGTTCCCGGCAAAGGTTTCGATATAGCCGGCGGCCAAGCAGAGTCCGGTGTCCATAGCGTGCTATGCTCGTGGAGCCGGCTGTACAGTAGCGCCGGCTGGCTGATTCAAAACAGCTTCCTGGGTCGTCGCCGCAGTGGCGGTCGGAGGCGTAGCGACCTGCTGCATGGCTGTCTGCGTGTCGGCTTCAATCGCGTCCGCCTCATGGACGGATTTCTTGAATCCTTTGATCGCCTTGCCGAGTCCTTCGCCCAATTGGGGCAATTTCCCCGCACCGAATATGATCAATACGATCATGAGGATGAGGATCAGCTCTGTAAATCCCAGACTTCCGAACATAGTGCACCTCTTCCTAAAAGTGAATTAGGGTCTCGGACTATCCTTCGCCTTCTTGGCAAACCGTTCCTTCAACCGTTTGCGCGCCTCTTCCGCCTGATCAAACATCTTGCACTTATCATACACGCTGATGAGATTATAATATGCGAGCGGTTCATCGGGATTGTGCTCCACCGCGCTTTCCATGACTCTGACCGCTAAATCGGTCTTCTTATGGCTGAGCGCGATTTCCATCAGCTTGAAGCTTGACTCCAAGTGCTTGGGATCCAACTCCAGCGTACGAAGGTAGCACTGAATCCCCATGTCGATCGTGTTGTAGTCGGACACTTGAGGGTTATCGAGCTCAATATAGACCCCCGCAAGGTTATACCAGGCAATCGGGTCGTCCGGAGTGATTTCGACGAGGCGCTCATAGTAGTTTTTCGCCTCCATATATTGCTTTTTGTCCGCGTAGAGCCTCCCCAGGTTGAACAGCGCCAGGACATCATGGGGGAAGATATCCAGCGCATGCCGAAACTCAGCCTCGGCTTCATCGGTCATGTTCTTGGTGGCATAGATCGTGCCCAAGTTCGCATAATACATGGCCAGCGAGCGATTCATTTCTGCACGAAGCGATTCAGCCATCTCAATCGCTTTCTTGACTTCCACCAACGCGTCGTCGAGTCGCCCTTTACTGAAATACAATTCGCCCAACCGGCAGCGGGCCTGAAAATCATCAGGCTCACTGGCCAATAGCTTTTCGATCCCGGAGATCTCTTCTTCCGGGGTAAGCGGCTGATCGGCGGGATCAAGAACGGTTTCCGACTGTGACGGCATCGGTCCTGAGTTTTCCATACATCATCTCGCTCTAAGACTACGCCTGCCCTGGGAGAAGACCGTCCGATGCGGGTATCACGGGTCCAGCGGAGGACGGCACCGATTCAGCAGCGGCCGGTTTCACTCGATCAAGGGCAAGCAACATGATTCCGAGCACAACCATCAACGTGAGATTCGAGAACAGCAAGGCATAGCCGGCGACGAACATGAGACCGATTCCGTAGCCGGCCAATCTCCCGGTCATCAGCAACTTGACGACCGTGCAGGACCAACAGAGGAGTCCGCCGACATACAGCGCAAACGGAAGATAGAACGTATACCCCATACCGAATTGAAAGATCCACCCGATGCCCTGTGATGCCTGCCGAAAGGCCGACGCAAACGCAGGACTGACGATTTCCAAGAGATAGTCAACGACGATGAGCGAAGAAAACATGAGTCCCGTGGTCGACCAAAACCATAGGGCCCTGTTCCGCTGCGTGCGATTCTTGGTCCGCAGCGACAGGCTTCTGCTCCTGCCGTACGCGATAAAGACAACAAAACTCGCCAGCACCATCAATGCCTCTCCGATCCGGTGGGATTCGTAAACCAGGGGTGGTGCCGCCAACGTTCCCGCCCAACTGTAGATCGTCGACATGATCTGATAATAGAGCCACCCGGAAACTCCAAGATAGAAGGTGGCCGCCAGAAGACGTTGAGCCGGCTCACGATGGGTGATCAGATAGTCCATGACCAAAAGTGTCAGCACCAGGAACGTTACCCCGTTATAGAGGATCGCCCCCGGCATTCCCGGCTGTACGACGAGAAATAGAAGAGTCAACACCATCAACAACACCGTGCCGGACATCCCCAACTTGAGAAACCGGCCGGTCTCACGCCTACTCCACCGATGAACGATGGTCACGGTGAGGGACAAGAACAACAACACCGCCACGATGTTGAGCAGCCATGCCCCCACTTCCGTCAAGCCCGTGAAGGTGGGCGTAATCCACGGGTGGGTTGCCGCCATTTTGCTCAGATGCATCCCGAGTCGGGAAAGCAGACGATACAGCACCAACTCCAAAAATGAGGCGAGCAACACGAGTTTAATCGTGTACTCGAACAGCGGACCGAAGTCCGAAATTCTACCCGACAATCGTTCGCTCATCGTCACAGTATTCATGGCGAGATGTGAAGATCGATCATTATAGCTATCGCAAAAAAATGAGGTCAATGCGTGGCCAACGGAGCTTTGACGGCTCCTTCTTTTGCCCGCGAGATATACAGGAGACCGTCGGCCATCGCATAGTTGAAGGGAAGCTCGCACACGACTTCACTGATCCGCTCGTAGACATACTGATACAGTCGCTCGGCTTCTTCGGGAGTCATCCCCTCCTGCACTTCATAGAAAAATCCGAGGCTCAAGTCCTCCGCCGACGGACGCATGATCCGCCGAATCCCGTATCCGCCGGGATCGCTCATGATGGGCGCTTCCTTTTCCAAGTCGAACAAGCAGGGTTGGCATGAAAATCCATACGACTCGTGAAGTTTTTTGTTCTCGACGATAAAGTTCATGGTTTCCAGCGCTTCGTCTTCCTTTTCCGTGGGGAACCCAACGATGATGTAACAATGCACGGCGATGCCGAGATCCACACAGTCATCCGCAATCCGCCGGACCCATTCTTGCTTGATGCCCTTTTTCATGAAATCCATGATGCGCTGATTGAAAGACTCCAATCCAAAGACGATTTTCAAACAGCCGGCATCCCGCATGGACGCCAACAGCTCACGCGAGAGGTTTTTTTCGAACCGCATCTCACACGTCCATTTGACGTCGAGCTGTTTTTCGATCATCTGCTGACACAATCGTTTCGTGGGCGCCAGAGCAAAACATTCGTCGGTAAAGAAAAAATGCCGCGCGCCATAGCGCTGCTTCAGCCATTGCAGTTCTTCGACCGTGCGGGAAGGGTCTTTTTGTCTGAAGTTCTGGTGGTCAAGGGTCAGCGCGCAGAACGCGCAGTCCTTGTAGTAGCATCCTCGAGAAAATTGGACCGGTAGGACCGGCTCCGGAGACAAGTAGCGATCCAACGGGAACCCGTCGTAATTCGGCGCGGGAAGCTCATTCACGTTCTCAGAATAGAACGGCTGGTTGACGGTGATCCTCCCGTTCTGCCGATAGATCAGGTTCGGCACTTTGCTGTAATCCTTCTTGCCGGCCAGCTGATTCACTAACTCCAGGAGAGCCGTCTCTCCCTCGAACACGACGATATCGTCGGCCAAGTCGAAGAGACTCGGGCAGCGGCGAATATTGTCCACGAGACGGGTGAAAATGCTCCCGCCGATGGTTACGTGAAGATCCGGGGCGGCTTCCTTGATCAGGCGACAGAGCGTAAGGCCGGGGATGATCTGAGACGTAGCCGTAATCGACACCCCGATGAGATCGGGCCGGCCGTCGACGATCGAGGGAATGAATCGCTCGCGAAAGAGGGCGAGAAAGGGATTCTGCGCCTCATCACGAATCACCTTCATCAAGTCTTTGGAAGAATAAATGGAATAGCTCCCGAACTGATTATCCACAACCGTGAGCCTTGTCGGGAAATAGATTGCGGAGACTACTTCCAACCACTTGTCGATCATGAACAAACTGGCTCGATACGCGTCCGGGTCGTAGAACTCCTCGCTGCGTAAGGTTTCCTTCGCAAGCTCGATGCGGTCAACCAGATAGGAAAACCGATCGAGCGAGTCGGTGATCTTCGCGTAATGCTCCCGACTTCCATGACCCGTCTCCCCGCTTGTAGTGTGCTCCAGCTCGCGCTGTTTAACGATTAAACGGCGGTACACCTCGTCTGCATAATCTTTGGTCAAGATCGTATCCAACAATTCGATGCCCAGGTCGCGCTGCGACACGTCGGAAATCCCACCTTGGCGTAAGAATCCGGTAAGGGACGGCAAACTGAGATAGGGCTGAGACGGATGCCACGTTGGCGGGAAGAGTAACGAAACTTTCATGCGATGCCCGGTCCTTTTATCTTGAAAATCAGTGGCTTCGCGACACCATCCTCTTATACCCTCCGCACCTTGCGAAATGCAATCAGCAGGAGCGAAGAGACTAAACGACGACGGAATCTTTAAGAAAAAGAGGCCTCGAACCGTTCCCTCACTTACCGGGATCTCGATTCGAGGCCTCTGTAGGATTACGTAACGTAGCGGTTGTTGCTATCGGCGGCTCAAAACCGCTCGGCCCGTTACAGTTTCAACGTGAACCAGGTCGACAGCGACTTCATGCCGTTACGCTCGATGTTGGCACCGTCCCACACTGCAAATGCGATCGGGATCGACATCCCTGTCTTGAACTGGACATCGTTCGCATCGCCGGTTTCCAAGGTTCGCTTCACGACAACCCGCCAGGTCGGGCCTGTATATCCTCCGCCTTTGACGGATCCCGACGGTTCCCAGACACCGTTTCCGATGACATCCTGGTGAGCTTGCGTCGTCAGGGTGCTGAAGCCGTTCGCGCTCAAATCTTCAACAGAGCTCACGCGAAGGGTTGGATCAGACATGATGTTTCCCGACCAGATACCGGAGTTGAACGGTCCTAAGCTCCGCCCGATACGATCCGGATACGTGACCCCTCCGGCAGGCTCCTCAAAATAATAATCCCAAAAGATGCCGGGATATTGATCGTCGACATCCCAGATCCCGGCGCTGTCCTTGCCGAGGTCCTTCTGCCACTCGGCATTCCATCGCCAGATGTTGGTCGTCCCGCCGGACTGCCCCATGCACTGGAACGGCGGAGCCCCGGCCGTATTCACCGGAAACATCACCGCAACCTGATCTCGGAAATCTTGCGGGCCGATCGCGGTGTCGTTCTTCGTTTGGTCCACCCACTCCAACCGTAACCCAATGTCCTTGCCGTTGGTCATTGCTTTGACGAATACCGACTTCACCGAGATATTGGGGTGCATCGGCGTCGTGATCAGCTGACCGCTCAACGGAACGACGACACCCGGAACACTTTCCCATATGGGGTTGGCGCCGTCCATGGGAATCGGGCCCTTCACCGTCTTGGCCGGTATCGTCACCGGTTGACTGACGGCCAGTGGTACTCGCCCCAACGTCAGCATCAGGCCGACAGTGAGGGCGGAGAGAAGAATGGCAAACACCAATTTCTTGTTGGTCGTCTGCGCTACCCTCATAGTGTTACTCCCTCCTCTGAATTATTGTAGACACCACGCTCACTCCAGACAGTTAGCAATCGCTTACGCCGTTCCGGAAGGTCGCCCTTCCTCATTCTCTTTGTCTTTGTCTTTCTCTTTCACATCCATAAACGACTGCGCACCCACTTCGTTCAACAACATGGTCAACTCGTTCCCCTGATCTTGTGCGCCGCACTCATAAGTCTGGCCTTCGGGAGAGCTGAACGTCGCGGGACGATAGTCGGTTTCCGTGTAGGGCTGAGGAGTCACGCTCAAGAATGCCGTCTCGAATTCCATCCAATCAGCCGTCATATCGGCTACCAATTTGAAGAGACCGGAATCCGCCTTCTTGGTCAGCATGCGACAGAACAGCGGTACCCATCGGCCGATATGATTCTTGACGAACTTCTTCTGAGCGTCCACCACGATCTGCGTCTTCTCCGGCCCATCGTGACAGAGCGAGTAGGATTCCTTGTACGCGAGGAAGTGCATGAACTCGAATTCAACGCTAAGGTGATCCAAGCGCTCATGGATATCCTTGGAGAGCTCGACTCCGAAGGCTTTGTAGAAGCCGGAGATGTCGCCCATCACGTGGGATTGCGCAAACACGTGATCGTTTCCAAAAAGAGTCTCATAGGGAGGGCAATCGAGTGTAATGACGTTACTGAACACACGCCGGTGTTCCGACTGCAGATCACTGAGCTGCCAGTTGACGCATTCGGAGGCAATCAAGCTCTCCATCATGGACAACTGCTTCTTGAGCGCAATCAGCTTGGCCTTCGCGCGGTCACTGCCATCCGCGCCTAGAGCGACTCCCAATGCATCAAGAGCAGCCCGGCCGTCCTCTACAAATTCGCCGCACCGCAGGTAATCCAGAAATTCTTCATCTTCGGGATACAGAAGGCTCCATGAAATCAGCAAATAGATCTTGCTGCGGTTCAGAGCACGTTCGACGGCGGGAGAGTCCTTAATAGTCGAAGGCCCTGCCAGTGTGGCGGTTGCAGATGCGGATACTCCTTGCATCGGCTGTTGACTCGTCATAAAGATCGCCTCCCGACCACCCCGTTCACCCCATGACCTTAACCCACGAGGTACGGTAGCAGGACCTCGTATGTATATGAAAAGGGCGATACGAAGTCAAGGGTGAACTGGCTCGATTTCGTGAATAATGATTTTCTTCCGAACAACATCTCAGAAACGGCGCAACCGTCAATCGTTCCTTCCAAGCCGCCTTGATGGTACCACACGGATTGCGACATGGTCATTGACGGTCTTACAAACCATTTCACACATCCCACAGCCGACACAGACTTCCTCCGCCACGGTCAGTTGCAACGAGGCAAAGTCCGTTGCAAGCGCATCGGTCGGACACTTCGATACACAGGCATGGCAGCCTTGGGAAGCCGTGCAGAGCCCCTGCGAAACCGTGGCGATTCCCATTCGGACTTGATTGATCGCCTCCACTGCGAGGAGCGCTTCCGTCCTACAGGATGTAATGCACGGAAAGTCCTCGCATAACAGGCAGGGAGACTGATCGGCGAAGAGAATAGGTGTACCGTCTTCCGGATGGGCCGTGATGGCCCCCGGCGGACAGGCCGTGATGCAATCATTGCATTGTGTACAACGTTCAAGAAACAGTCGTTCGTCGACCGCACCAGGAGGACGCAGCCAGTCGATACGAATCGGCGGAGTAGGCGGCTCCGCTGGGAGGCCATCCGCATGTTTGACGAATTCATGCGCGGCTTTCACAGTTGAAATAACGGAATCTTTGAGAAAATCCCGTCGGCCGTATGAAGAGTTGATAGACACAGTTGTGGATTTCCTTAGAGAAGGGTCAAAAAGGCCGTTCGGCAACCCTCAAATAATGCACGACCGCAGACGTATTTTTTCTCACCCGCCCGCCCCGAACTGCCGGAGCACCTCCTTGTTCCGAGTTCGGTACGTGAGGATTCTTGCGAACCGAGGTGCGCGAAGCGACGAATAAGTCGCTTCATGTTCGCGCACGGGCGCGAGACGGTGAGTGCCCAGTGTCTTAAAAATCCAGCGGCATTTTTCACCGTCCTCATCTACATGACGCCGTCGGCGCGTAACTTATACACCTCCACACACCGATCACAGGCTCCGAATTCCACGTCCCATCCCGGATGATTTTCGCGGATGAAATCGAGCACGTAGGGCTCGACCTTCGTCCCCATCTCCTCGACCCACGAATAGGTCGGGAATCGACAGAGCGGACAGGGAAAACCCGGCATGAGCATGATCTGGTTTTGAGTCTCAGGCACCTCGCCGCCTTCCACGTCCACAGCCCGATCCATCACACGAAGCGTGTCGGCGGCCATCTCAATCAGTTCCGAGTGAGTGAAATACGACGTCTGCCAGAGTCCCTCGAACACCGACTTCAGTTGTGGAGGCGGAATCTTACGGTACCAGGACCGGAATTCCTTGAACCGATCTTCCTTGCTCAACATCGGCTCCTTGCCTGCCGCAACCAGGCGACTATCCACGCTCAAACTCCAGAGCACACGATAGCGCTGTAGGATCAACGTCTCCTCGCCGGGGTTCTGTCCCAGCTTGGTATCCGGATCGTAGCCGAACTGTGGGTCGATCATGTCGGAAATATGCATCAGCTCGTGGCGACAATAGCGGGTCAATGCCGGGTCATAAAAGCGGCGGGGGATGAGCTTGATCCCGACGCCCTTCAATCCCTTCTCCTCGAACTGCTTGGCCAAGTCTTTTTCAACGGATCCCCACTTACGCAGAATATCGACGCCTTCCTGATCCTCCTTCAGCACTCCTTTCACCAGGACAATCCCCACCTTCTCCTTCAACAGCGGATATTCGTTGAATGAGTCGCGGACGATATCCGAAAAGCCCCAGATGCCGAAAAGATATTGATAAAGTTTCTTGAACTCCCCCTCCCGGTCTTCGAGTATGAATTTCTCGTAAATCGGGTCGGCATACTCGTGAAATTCCTTGTAGTACGTGGGATCTCCTTCTCGTTCCGTCTTTTCAACGAACGAATCGATGACTTCCTGGAGCAACGCTGGTTGGAATCTGATTTCCATTTAGAAATACCCTCGAGGAATCGAGAGCCCTGCCGCAACATGCGGCGTGGCTATGGGAGCCGATTGGACGATTCGGCGGTGTCCTGAAACGGACTCAATGTCAAAGCCCGAGCACGACCTCTTCTCACGAACACCAATGAGCGAGGTGAAGGGTTGACTTGGCCGCAAGGCATCTCTTACGATCCAAACGACGGACGAAATTATACTGGCCGTCCTGAGAACCAATCAAGGGACCAGGGGGCCAAGAAAACAACCTGCTCATGGCGGAACCGACGATGATTTCTCCACTTTCGGGTGTCTCATCACCCACCGCCGCTGCGTCGACGCCTCTCATCGACTTCTTGGCCTACTGGGGAGCCGACTGTCGAGAAGTGAAAACCTTCCGTGGCCATTCGCACGGAGTCTGGGCGGTCGCATTTTCACCCGACGGGACCATGCTCGCCAGCGGCGGTGCCGAACGCCTCGTGCGCATGTGGGACATTGAAACCGGTCGGCTCCTGCGCTCCCTCCGAGGCCACACTCATGATATTCGTGCCGTCGTCTTCACGCCGGACGGACAGACGCTGGCCACCGGCAGTGAGGACCGCACGATTCGGCTGTGGAACGGCAAAACCGGCGAGCCAATGAAGCTGCTGTTCACCCGGTACGATCATAATGTCTGCAGCCTTTCACTCTCCCCGGACGGCCTCATGCTCGCGCGCGGCAGCCATAACAAAGACATCAAGATTTGGGAGATCACCACCGGCACCGAGCTGATGACGCTGCTCGGGAAGGATGAGTACGATCACCACTGGTCGGTGTGCGTGGCTTTTTCGCCGGACGGTGTTCATCTTGCCAGCGGCACCGACATCGGAAAGATCAAGGTTTGGGAAGTGCTCCCGAGCGGAGAGGAAAAGATTTTCCATGACGGCCATTGGCGGCGAAATCAGGAAGATTCCACCGAGACCCGCGGCTACTATGTCGAGGATGACGGCGGATTCCAAAAGCCGATGGACTACTGGATCGGAGCCATGACCTTTACCCCTGACGCAAATCTCTTGATCACCGGCAGCCGAGATACCACCATCAAGCTTTTCGAAATGCCGAACGTGGTCGAAAGAAAAACCCTCACCGGCCACAAGGGCTGGGTCCGCAATCTTGCCGTGTCACCGGATGGCAAAGTCTTGGTCAGCGCCAGCGACGACCAGACGATCAAGTTTTGGGATCTCGCCTCCGGACGAAACTTCCGGACTCTCAAAGGGCATAGCGGAGGAGTCCGTGGCCTGGCCTTCTCCCCCGACGGCAAACGCCTCGCCAGCGCATCATGGGATCGGACCGTGAAGCTGTGGGATGGGGGAAAGAAGACGGAAGAGTAACCGAGGCAGGCTTATTTGCGTTCCCGAGATACCGACTGCTCACTCACAGGTAGCCTTGCCCTTACTGCTTCATAGTCGCCGAGATGCACCCTCATAAGGCTTTTCCACAGCTTCCCATGATTTGGTACAAAGAAGTGGAGCAGTTCGTGAACGATCACGTAGTCTCCCACGTCGCGATCAAGAGTCACCAGCTCAACGTTAAAGTTGAGATTCCCCTGAACAGAACATGATGCCCATTTGTGACTCATTGGGCGGACTGCGAGCGATCGGACCTGCACCCCAAGTTTATCGGCCCATTCCAGCACGCGTTTCTTGAATTCGTCTTTATTCCGCCGATGCTTCATATCTTGTTCTGATCTGTTTTGTGGAGAACGGCAAACAAGTCCTCGACAATGGCCGTTACTTTCTCCAGATCCTCTTCTTTCGCATGGACCGCGAACGTGACCTGCTTTCGCACCTCACGAAGATCCTTTTCACTGCGTCGCCAGTTCGGATGGTCAGCGAAGGCCTTCCCCGCTTTCCTTGCTACATCATCGGCATGCGGCACACCTTCATCGCGCAATGTCACGAACACAAAAAAAGTCAGCGCATCAAGCCCCCAGGCGACCTGCTCTCGTTTCCGCTGTTCGTCTCGTTCAATGGCCTGAAGCAGCGCAGTCAATGTGTTTTCAGTTCCGACCTGCCGGTCCTCAAAGGATTCCTGCACGGCCCTGGCCCGTTCCGCCATGGCGATTACAAACGGATCATCGCTCTGTTCCTCTGCCGCCTTCTGAATCGCCTTTACCAGGTTAATGATCTTAGTCGCCTTGCCACCCTGCTCCCGCTTAATCGTGTCGATGGCCTGTGGGTCAAGCCGAACATCCGGCACCCGTGAGTCGGCGATAAACTGGGCTCCGATATGCTTCTGAACCAACTCGTTTGTTTTCTTTTGGAAGGCGCGATCAACGTACACACGATGAGCATAAGCATTGCTCACCACCTGATAGATCGCCGAGAGCGTCGTATAGTCGTCGAGGAACGGATGCAAGAAGGCATCCGGCGAGACAATCTCGTAGAGCATCTCCAGTTCTTTATATTCCCTGAAGAACTCCTTCCGTCGGTCCTTATCCAGAAAATGCTCGATCAGATTGTCCACATCCTTATCATCGAAGTTCCGTCGCACTAGCTGGAGGTAGTCGGGGGCCTTGGACTCCATCATCGACTTGAAGAGTTGCTTGAGAAGGGCAAGATCTTTGACGATCGCGTTGATCTCATCGCTGTCGAACGCTAGCGCTTTTTCCAGCTTGTCAAAGATGCCGACAAAATCCAGCACGAAGCCGTGGGGCTTTACCATCTCCTGAGCCTCGTTCTCGTATGGTCGATTCACACGGGCAATGGCTTGCAAGAGCGTATGGTCTCGCATCGGCTTGTCGAGGTACATCGCGTAGAGAATCGGCGCGTCGAATCCGGTCAACAGCTTCTCGGTGACGATCAGGATTTTCGGAAGCTCTCCGAGCTTCGTGAAGGCTTTCCGAATCTGTTTTTCCTTCGTCCCATCCAGATGCCACTGCTTCATGTGAGGCGGATCGTTATGGTTCCCCGTATACACAATGGCCGAGTACTCAGGCGGGAGAATCTTGTCCAGCGCCGATTTGTAGAACGTACAAGCTTCCCGGTCCACAGCGACAAGAAACGCTTTGTATCCCAACGGCTCGACGTTGGTCCGGTAATGACCGGCCACGAACGAGGCCACCTGCGCAACCCGCTCCCGCCCTTTGAGGAAGTTTTTGAGGTTCACCGCTCGGTCGAGAATCTTGTTGAGTTCCTCGATGTCAGCAATCCCTT
>DATIGP010000030.1:0-5434 GCA_035454625.1 Nitrospira sp. | reverse complement strand
GCTCAACTTGACCAGGACTTCCGTCGCATTCGCATGTTTCGCCACGTTCTGAAGGCATTCCTGGAACACCCGGAACAAGCACGTGGCGACATCGGTACTCAGCGAATCGGGCACGTCTCTGACTTTCAGCGTAATGTCCAGACCGGATCGCTTCCTGGCCTGATGAACATGTTCATCGAGCGCCGCCTGCAGGCCGGCATGTTTCAACAAGGAGGGGTGCAATCGATGGGCTAAATTGCGCAGGTCGTCGCAGAGCTGCGCCAGTTGTTCGCGAACCGGCTCCAAGGCCCTGCTGAACGACGCCGGCATGAGTGGGGGATTCCTCCCGAGGTCCTCCAGATCAAGGGCCACGGCGACCAGCCGCTGGCTGAAGTCATCGTGCAAATCGCGCGCGATCCGCTGCCGCTCGGCGTCCTGCGCCGTGAACAATTTGTCCGTGAGCACTTGCAGCTCTTCTCGTTTTTCGTTGAGCAACATCTGGTGCTGCTGCAAGGCCAGCTCGGCGCTTTTGCGCTCGGTGATGTCCTGCACCTCGATGACTGTGCCGACCGGCTGGCCGAGTTCATTGCGAATCGGGCTGGCCGTAAAGGCGACACTGTAGAAGTGGCCGTCTTTGTGGACGAATACCTCTTCGCCCTGCTCGCGATCGTTCTTGGGAAAAGCCTGATCGATCGGGCACTCGCTCAGAGGATAATGCGAACCGTCAGGACGGGTGTGGTGAACGACATCATGCAGCGGGCGCCCCATGACCTCCGCTAGTGCGAAGCCAGTGAGAGCCTCGGCGGCGGGATTCATGAACACACACTGCTGGCTATCGTCCATGATGAACAACGCGAGCGCCGCATTGTCAGTGACCGTCTTGTACAGGCGGCGCTGCTCGGCCAGTGCATGCTCACGCTGCTTGCGCTCGGTGATATCCACGACCGAGGCAAGCACCACCGTACCTGAGATTGTCTCGATCGGACTCAGCCCAATTTCGATGGGAAACTCGCTTCCATCCTTGCGCAGCCCATAGAGGTCTCGCCCTGGGCCCATCGCTCTGGCTTCCGGAGCCTCCTGATACGCCTCCCGCAGACCGGCATGGGCCCCGCGAAGGCGCCCAGGCAGCAGCGATTCGACAGGGTTGCCGATGAGTTCCTCTCGACGATAGCCGAACTGTCGCTCGAGCTGCCCATTGACAAGGACGATCCGGCCTCCGCCATCCACCGAGAGGATTCCGTTCGGGGCCGACTCCACGACCGTCCGAAATTGCTCTTCGCTGTGCCGCAACTCCGCCTCGGCCCGCTTGCGTTCGGTGATGTCCGTTTCAGATCCCACCATGCGAACCACTCGGCCTTGTGCGTCCCAAACGGCAATTCCCCGGTCGCTGATCCAGAAATAGGTTCCGTCCTTGCGCCGTGTACGATATTCACAGTGAAACGCAGGTATCTCCTTATTGAAATAGGATTGCAGCGTGGCCATCACCCCTGGGGAGTCTTCAGGATGGATCCGTGACGACCATTCCGTTTCGTCCACCCCGATCTCCTCTTCGCGGTAGCCACGTAACTGCTTCCACCGCGCGGACAAGAACACGGTATGCCCGGCAACATCCCAGTCCCAGATCCCATCGGTTGTCCCAGTCGCGGCAAGCTGCCACCTTTCTTCGCTCCGATGCAATGCTTCTTCCGCCCGCTTCCGCTCGGTAATGTCGTTGCCGTTCGTTATCATGCAACCTCTTCCTCCTAGAGTGATGACTTCCGATGAGATAAGAAATTGACGCAAGTCTCCGCTCTTCACCCGCATCGAGAGTTCGTGATTGCGGATGAGCCCTTCGGCTATTAGCCGATCGACGAACCGAGCCCGCTCTTGAGGATCAGGAAAAATCCTCAGCATTAACGTTGTTTGACCCACCACCTTGTCACGTCGAAACCCAAAGATTTCCAAGCAGGCATCCTTGACTTCAAGGCAGCGCCCGGTTTCCAGTTCCGTGAAGCCGATCGGATTGGGACTCAATCGAAAGGCCTTGGCGGAGAAATCTTCCTTGGACGACGGTACAGCACAACGCCGTGGAGAGGCGATAGTGCCTGGCGTCCGCCGTGATGGTTTTCTCTTCGATGAGCATCGGCAAGTCCTTGCAAATCGTGCCCATGAGCCTTATCACAAGCGAGGCATTGGCATGGATATGCGCTAACGATTGGTGCAAGGTGGAGCGGGAGATTCTGAGCCCGAGCGCGGACCCACTGCACGATGTCCTGCGCGCCAAGTGCCCTGGATTGCCGGGCCACTTCACGCCCTCCGCTAAGTGCCGCTTCCCATTCATTGGTCCACATCCGGTCCCGGCACCGGTCTCTCACCTACGAGGTCCATCATCCACTTCCAGCCCGACCCTCTTCAGACAAGCGCGCAGGCGCTCGATTTCGGCAAGCAGGTCGAGCATGACGGCAACCGCCTCCGTGCTTGCGCCAAAATCTCGTTGTAGGCGGGCGACTCGGCGAGCACAGAGGAGATCCGCCGCGCGGAATCTCCAGCTCGACTGCTCCGTTCCGTACGGCGTCAGCACGTCCACCTCGACCAATTCCGCAATCCACGAGACCTCGGCGGGGCAAGCCCTCGCGAAGTCCTCCAGCGACAGCACCGCCTCATCGCCGATCACGCTGCCCGTCAGAATGTCCGGCTCCATACAACACCTCCTCAGACCCCGAGGGCCTGGCGGGGATTGAAAGCCAGGTCTCGGGCCATCGCACGATACAGCTCCTTCTCCCGTTCCGTGTCCGCCGTCGGAAGGACCACTTCCAGGATGAGATAGAGATCGCCCGGCGGTTTGTCGGGAATGCCGCGCCCCTTAAGTCTTAGCTTTTGCCCACTCTGCGAGCCAGGGGGAATTTTGACTTCAACCACGCCAGTTGGGGTCGGCGCTTTGACCGTCGCGCCGAGCGCCCCCTCCCACGGGGCAAGCGGCAGGGTGAGCGAGAGATCGTGGCCCTCCACACGGTACAGCGCATGGGTGTCAAAATGCACTTCCAAATAAAGATCGCCCCCGGGCGCGCCGCCCGTTCCCGGTGCGCCCTGGCCGGACAGGCGGATCAGCTGGCCGTCACGAATGCCTTTGGGAATCCGCACGTGGAGCGTGCGTTCGCGCAGTACCACACGGCCCTGCGCATCCAGTTGCGGCGCGCGCAGCGTGATGGCGCGGGTCGCCCCGTGAAACGCATCGTCGAGCGGAATGACGATTTTCGCATGATGGTCCTCGCCGCGCTCCTTTCCCGTCTCCGCATGGCGCGCAAAATTGCCGAAGAGGCTGGAAAAGAAATCGCTGAAGTCGGCGGCCTCCGCCGTGGAAAACCTGCCGGGGGTGAATTCGAATCCGGCCCCCCAATCGGGTGGAGGCGTAAAATCCTGTCCTGCCCGCCAGCGGGTCCCGAGTTGGTCGTAGGCAGCGCGCTTCTCTGGGTCCTGCAGGACTTCATACGCTTCGCCAATTTCCTTAAAGCGCGCTTCAGCTCCGGACTCCTTGCTGACGTCCGGATGATACTTGCGCGCCAGGGTGCGATAGGCCCGCTTGATCTCCTCGGCTGTGGCCGTCCGTTCGACACCGAGGATTTTGTAGTAATCCTTGAATTCCATAGCGCCTCATTTCCGGCCGCTCAATCGATCACGCCGGGGGTTGTTGAAGCCATGACAGTCTCGAACGTCGCAATGAACCTCCCGCCGTCATCTCCGCACGGATTGTTCAAGTTCCAGGATCATGGCGGTGGTTTTCATCACCGCATCGGGATTGAGCGAGATGCTATCAATGCCCCCCTCGACCAAAAACTTCGCGAACTCCGGATAGTCACTGGGTGCCTGACCACAGATCCCGATCTTTCTCCCCTTCGCGTTTGCCACCGTGATGACGCTGGCGATCATCGACTTCACAGCCTGATTCCGCTCATCAAAGATGTGCGCGACGATTTCAGAATCGCGATCCACACCTAGGATGAGCTGAGTCAGGTCGTTGGAGCCGATCGAAAACCCGTCGAACACCTCGGCGAACTGCTCAGCGAGAATGACGTTGCTAGGGATTTCGCACATGACGTAGATCTCGAGTCCTTTCTCCCCTCGTCTGAGTCCATGTTTCTCCATTTCAGCAAGGACCCGTTGCCCCTCCTCTACCGTCCGGCAGAAGGGAATCATCAGTTTCACATTGGTCAATCCCATCTCTTCTCGCACCTTCTTCATCGCTCGGCACTCCAGGGCAAAGCCCGCCTGATACCGTGGGTTGTAGTAACGAGACGCGCCGCGGAAGCCAAGCATGGGATTTTCTTCGGTCGGTTCATATCGCCTCCCCCCAATGAGGTCGGCGTATTCATTCGACTTGAAGTCACTGAGCCGCACGATCACGTCTTTGGGATAGAAGGCCGCCGCGATCATCGCGACTCCCTCCGCGAGCTTGTCGACAAAGAACCGCGGTTTGTCCGGATGGCCGACGGACACCCGATCGATCTCGGCCTTCACCGCGACGTCGTCCAGTCGGTCATAGTCCAGCAGCGCCAGAGGATGGGTTTTAATGTACGTATTGATGATGAACTCTACCCGTGCGAGGCCCACGCCGTCATTTGGGATCACGGACAAGCTAAATGCTTCCTCTGGGTTCCCGACATTCATCATGACCTTCGTCTTGGGACGTTGCAGGCCCTTGAGGATGACACGGTTCACGTCGAAGGTCAGTTTGCCCTCGTAAACGACCCCGATATCTCCCTCGGCACCTGACACAGTGACCATCTGTCCGTCCTTCAGCACTTCCGTGCCTTTTTCAGTCCCCACCACGGCCGCCAATCCCAACTCACGGCTGACAATCGCGGCATGGCAAGTGCGCCCACCTCGGTTGGTCACAATGGCAGCGGCTTTCTTCATGATCGGCTCCCAGTCTGGATCAGTCTTGTCGGTGACCAACACTTCGCCTTCCTTGAATTGCTGAAGGTACTGCGCACTCTTGATCACCCGGACCGGACCCGACGCAATCTTCTCCCCGACACTTCGTCCTTTCACCAGTACTCGACCCCGTTGCGGCAGGTGGTAGGTCTCCATCGTGTCACGATCCTTCTGCGATTGCACGGTTTCCGGTCGCGCCTGAAGGATGAAGAGGTCGCCGGTGTGTCCATCCTTGGCCCACTCCATGTCCATCGGACTCGGCAGGCCTTTCTTGGCACTGTAATGGTCCTCAACCACGCAGGCCCACCGCGCCAACGTAAGAATATCCTCGTCGCTCATGGCAAAGCGGGTCCGGTCATCGGGAGGCACCGGGACGTTCTTGACCATCTTGCCGCCGCCCACGTCGTAAATGAGCTTGAACTCCTTGCTTCCCATCATTTTCTGCAGAATCGGACGGAAGCCTTGCTTCAGCGTCGGCTTGAACACGTAGTACTCGTCCGGATTCACCGCACCCTGGACGACATTTTCTCCCAACCCATAGGAC